>SFHR01000007.1 GCA_004555545.1 Dechloromonas aromatica (nom. nud.) | reverse complement strand
GTCAGTGAGTTGCATTCTGGAGCGTTGATCCAATAATGCTTCAATATCGCGATGATATTTAATCAAACTTTGACGTTGAACTTCGGTCGGATGAGCGGTCAAAACTGGAACTATTTTTGCAGAATCCAAAAATTTATAAATTTGTTCGTTATTGTTAATTTCTTTGATGACGTTCGCCAAACTTCCGGCACGTGGCGGCGATCCAGCCAAAGCGTGGGCCCGGCGTCGTTTTATGTGATGTTCGTCTTCGGCGATGTTGGAAAGTTGTAAGAAAAAACTAAAACCGCGAATAACTTTGAAAGCCATTTCTTTTGGCAAAGATCCGAGCAATTTTGTTAATTCATTATTTTTATCGTTGCTTTGATTATTTTTTTGATTTTGTTTATTTTGGTCAAAAGCGGCTTGACGCACTTGTTGGATAACGCTTAAAACGGCTTGACCTTCTTGTTCTAAGATAATTTGATCTAAAAGATTGCCGAGCAATTCAATGTCGGCTTGTAAATCGTTTTTCATTGTTGTTTGTATGTTTTTTTGATATTTTTTAATGTTTAAATTTGATAAAAATTTGATAAAAAAATCCCACGAGAATTCTAAAAAATTTTTTGGAAATTTTTATAAAAATCTCGTGGAAAATATTTTTATTTTGTTTTTTTGCTATTTTTTTATCGCTGCTTTAAACGAATCTATTATTTTTTGTAAATCTTTATATTTGGTTTTCAGAGCCGCTTGATTTACTATCAAACGCGAGGAAATCGGCATTATGGATTCAACTTCTACCAAATTATTTGCTTTGAGCGTATTTCCTGACGAAACTAAATCTACGATTGCGTCTGCTAAATTTGTCAGCGGTGCTAATTCCATTGAGCCGTATAATTTGATTAAATCTATATGCACGCCTTTTTTGGCGAAATGTTCGCGGGCGGTTTTGACGTATTTGGTGGCGACTTTTAATCTGGCACCTTGATAAACAGCGTTTTGATAGTCAAAACCTTTTGGGACTGCGACCATCATTTTGCATTTGGCGATATTCAAATCCAAAGGAGCGAACAAACCATTTCCGCCGTGTTCAATTAAAACATCTTTTCCGGCGACTCCTAAATCTGCCGCTCCGTATTGCACATAAGTTGGAACGTCGGTTGCTCGGACGATAATCACTTGAATTTTGTCTATATTTGTTGGGATAATTAGTTTGCGAGATTGCTCTGGATTTTCTGTTGGAACAATTCCAGCGGCGGCAAGTAAAGGCAAAGTTTCATCAAAAATTCTGCCTTTGGATAAAGCAATGGTAATTTTTTCAGTTTCGGACATTTTTTAATTTTTTAATTTTTTAATTTTTTTAATTTTTCTAATTTTTTGTTGTTTAAAAATAAATCGTTAAATTGTTTTAAATATTTTCCACGAGAATTCATAAAAATTTTTTAAAATTTTAAAACTTTACAATTTATAAATAAGAATAAGAAATCTAAATAAATTTTTTTATGAAATTAACAACTTTCAAAAAAACATTTTTGACCGCAATTTTATGCTTTTGTGGCGGATATTTCACCGCAAATCAAATTTTGCCTTATATTCAAAATCAACAAAATCAACAAAATCAACAAAATCAACAAAATCAGCAAAATCAATTTACAGAATTTAATCAAAATCCTCATAAATTTTCGCTTCCTTTTGTCATTTCTGATTCTCTTGCCAAAACAAATCAAGAAGAAAATCAAAATGACGAAGATTCTTTGGCTTTGCCTATCAATGAATTACGCACTTTCGCAGAAGTTTATGCCGCTATCAAACACGGCTATGTTGAACAAGTCCCAGACAAAAAAATCATAGAAAACGCCATCACCGGAATGTTAGGAAATTTAGATCCACATTCAGCTTTTTTAGATACCGAAGCTTATAAAGATCTACAAATCGGAACACAAGGCGAATTCGGCGGCTTGGGAATTGAAGTAGGAATGGAAGACGGTTTAGTAAAAGTAATTTCTCCCATTGAAGACACCCCGGCTTATCGTGCCGGAATCAAATCCGGCGATTTGATTTTCAAATTAGATGATTCGCCGGTCAAAGGTTTAACGCTCAACGAAGCCGTCAAAAAAATGCGTGGCAAACCAAATACCAAATTAAAAATTTCTATTCTCCGCAAAGATCAACCAAAACCATTAGATATCGTTTTGACGCGTGAAATCATTAAAGTCAAAAGCGTAAAATCAAAATTGTTAGAAGCCAATTATGGTTGGGTAAGAATTACAAATTTCCAAGAAAATACTATTTCTGATTTGGTCAGCCATATCAATAAAATATTTGAAGAAAATTCAGCAAAATATAAAAATAATAATTTGAAAGGTCTCGTTTTAGATTTACGCAATGATCCAGGCGGTTTATTAACTGCAGCGATCGGCGTTTCTGCGGCGTTTTTGCCGGAAAACGTCAAAATTGTCTCCACAGACGGCAGAACTGAAAGTGCTAAACAAGAATTATTTGCTAAACCCGAAGATTATATTTTGGACGGCAATTTGGCAAATAATCCGCTGAAAAACTTAAATCCCTTAGTCAAAAAAGTCAAAATGGTCGTTTTAGTTAATAGTGGTTCTGCCTCCGCCTCCGAAATCGTAGCCGGTGCTTTGCAGGATTATAAACGTGCCAAAATCGTCGGAACGCAAACTTTCGGCAAAGGTTCAGTGCAATCTGTGATGCCGTTGCGTGATAATAAAACGGCGATCAAACTCACAACGGCAAGATATTACACTCCAAACGGCAGAAGTATTCAGGCAAAAGGAATTTCTCCGGATATTGAAATTGATGAAACCGAAAAAGGTTCGGCAAAAAATCATTTCCGTGAATCCGATTTATTGCATCATTTGGCGAATACCAACGATGAGAAATCAGCGAAATCTGAAAAAAATAATCAAAATCTCGTGGAAAAAAATAAAGACGACAAAAACGATAAAAATGATAACGATAAAGAAGTTAATGAATCGTTGGCTCGTTTGGAATTTGGAAGCGATAAAGATTATCAATTAAAACAAGCCGTTAATTTGCTCAAAGGTTTGCCGATTACTCCGGCAAAAAAAATAGATGAAGCAAATCAAAATCAAAATAAAAATCAAAATAAAAATAAAAATAATTTGACTAATTAAACTAATTAAACAAATAAAAATCAAATTTCCACGAGATTTTCCAAAAAATTTTTGAGATTTCTCGTGGAAAAAATAAAAAATAAAAAATAAAAAATAAAAAATAAAAAACCAACAAATTAAATATAAAAATTATGTTTTCTTTTTCACAAGCAAGCACGCCAGAAATCGTTGCCTTTGTTATTTTTGTTATCGCTGTTTTGCATACTTTTTCTGCTACGATTTTTGCAAAATTCGCCGAAACATCAAAACATCACGCCGGATTCTGGCATTTGTTATCCGAAGTGGAAGTAGTTTTCGGATTCTGGGCGTTCGTGCTGATTATCGCCTTGATAATCACAACGGATAAAACTTACGCAATAAATTATTTGGAAAGCCGTAACTTCACCGAACCGCTATTCGTTTTCGTGATTATGGTAATGGCTGCAAGTAAGCCGGTTTTAGAAACTGTCAATGCCGTAGTGCGATTTTTGGCAAAGTTAATCCCTATAAATCGGTCGTTAAGCACATATTTTTTGAGTTTGAGTTTAATTCCCTTGCTCGGTTCATTTATCACCGAACCAGCCGCAATGACTTTGGCAGCAATGTTGCTCAAAGATAGATATTATCACCACAATTTATCTACAAAATTTATGTATGCAACGATTGGAGTGTTGTTTGTCAATGTTTCTATTGGCGGAACTTTGACGCATTTTGCCGCTCCGCCGGTGTTGATGGTCGCTGGAAAATGGCATTGGGATACCGTTTTTATGTTCACGCATTTTGGTTGGAAAGCCGCCCTCGCTGTGTTATTCAACGCAACGGTTTTGACCTTGTTATTCCGCAAAGAAATTTTGGATAGATTAGGCAATTCTTTACATCAAATTCAGACAAAATCCAGAGTTCCGTTATTAGTTGCCGCCGTGCATTTATTATTCTTGGTTGGCGTAGTATTTTTTGCACATCATCCGGTGGTTTTTATGGGCTTATTTTTATTCTTTTTGGGCTATACGGAGGCATATAAAAAACACCAGAACCGCTTGATTTTACGGGAAGGTCTGATGGTAGCATTTTTCTTAGCGGGATTAGTTTGTTTGGGAGGATTGCAGCAATGGTGGATTCAGCCAACGTTGAAAGGTTTGGAGCCTAATGCGTTATACTACTTGGCAACGGCTTTGACAGCGATCACAGATAATGCGGCTTTGACATATTTAGCATCGCTGGTGGAAGGGATTTCAGATGAATTCAAATACGCCGTAGTTTCCGGCGCTGTAACGGGTGGAGGTTTAACGGTTATCGCCAACGCACCGAATCCGGCGGGGATGTCACTGCTGAAATCATTTTTTCCGAACGAAAATGTTAGTCCGTTGTACTTATTTTTGGCGGCGGCATTGCCTACAATAGTTGCGATATTGGCATTTAGATTGTTGTAGTAAAAAAAATAGTGTTAAAAAAATTCCACGAGATTTCCAAAAAAATTTTTAGAATTCTCGTGGAAAATTTGCAAGAAGTAAAAAATAAAAATAAAAATAAAAATAAAAATAAAAATAAAAATAAAAATGGAAAATGAAATTTATTTGGCACCGGCAAAATTAAATTTATTTTTGCACGTAGTCGGTAGAAAAGCAAATGGTTATCATTTGTTACAGAGTTTATTTACTAAAATAAACGTATATGATGAATTGCAAATAAACATTAGTCAAAGTGATAGCGGAAAAAATATTATTAAAGTAAATACTGTTCCGGAAATAGTAAATTTAAAAGAAAGTGATAATTTGTGTTATAAAGCCGCCGAACAAATTTTGCTTTATAACAATAGCAACAATAGCAACAATAGCAACAATAATAAAAATAGTCAAAAATTTTTGATAACTATCAATTTGAAAAAAAATATTCCAAATGGTGCCGGTTTAGGTGGCGGTTCTTCTGATGCTGCTATGGTTTTGAAGATTTTAAATAATAAATTACATTTACATTTATCTGAAAATATTTTGCTCCAAATTGCTCAAAATTTAGGGGCTGATGTTCCATTTTTTATCAAAGAAAATAAACATTATTTTGTAGAAGGAATCGGCGAACAATTAACTGAAATTAGCAATAACAAAGCCAATGAAATTTTGAATAATATGTATTATTTAATTCTCAAAGATGATAGCATTGTTATTCCAACGCCGATGATTTATAAAGACGAAAATTTGCAAAGAAATTCGCCAAAAATTGATTTAGTAAATATAGAAAATGATATTAGTAATAACAATTTTTTTGCAAATAAAAATAACAAAAATATTTATAAAAACAATTTGGAAAGTGTCGCAATGAACTTATTTCCAAAGTTAAACTCCTTAAAAACTTATATTCAAAATAATATAAATGAAAATATAAAAATGACCGGTTCTGGCTCGGCAATGTTTATCGCTTCTGATAATAAATCGCAGTTAGAAAACTTATTAACGCTAATTGAAAACGCCGAAAATTCAAAAAAAATTTCCAAAATTTCGTGGAAAATAATCGCAAAAAGTGCATAAAAAATAAGGTTTATAAAAATGAAAATTATAGTTTTGGGTGCCGGTGTCGTCGGCGTAACTTCCGCTTGGTTCTTGGCTTTACAAGGTTTTGACGTCACCGTCGTGGAACGCCAACCAGAATCCGCCAACGAAACAAGTTTTGCCAACGGCGGACAAATCTCGGTCTCTCACGCCGAACCGTGGGCAAATCCGCACGTTTTTGGTTTGTTAGCAAAATGGATCGGTCGCCCAGACGCCCCGCTGTTATGGCGTTGGAATTTTGATTTTTCTCGCTGGGCTTGGGCTTTACGCTTTCTTGGCGAATGTTCGGCAAACAAAACTCGCTACAACATTGCTGCCATCGTGAATTTGGCAATTTTCAGTCGTCAGCAATTACAAAAATTACGCAGCGAATTAAATCTGAATTACGACCAAAAAACTCGCGGAATTCTGCATTTATACACGAATTCCAAAGTTTGGAAAAAATCTGCTAACGCCATCAAAGTTATGCAAGATTTCGGCTTGGATCGCAAAATGATTTCCGCCGAAGAATGTTTGAATTTGGAACCGGCTCTGAAAAATTCCAAATTGCAAATCGTCGGCGGCGATTTCACCCCATCTGATGAATCCGGAGACGCCCGAAAATTCA
This sequence comes from Dechloromonas aromatica (nom. nud.), assembly GCA_004555545.1. Lineage (GTDB taxonomy): Bacteria > Pseudomonadota > Gammaproteobacteria > Burkholderiales > Rhodocyclaceae > SFHR01. Next base: position 41,545 of record SFHR01000007.1, on the reverse strand, counting down.
CGCAATTATTGACCAAACAAGCTCAAAAAATCGGCGTAAAATTTCTATTCAATCACAGCGTAGAAAAATTAGAAATCACCAAAACTGACCGCTTTCCACAAATAGCCGGAGTAGTTATAAAGAATAAAAAAACTAATCAAAACGAATTACTTACTGCTGATAATTATGTTGTCTGCTTGGGAAGTTATTCGCCGCAACTTGTCAAGCCGTTGGGAATAAATTTGTATATTCAACCGGCAAAAGGTTATTCTATAACTTTGGAATTAGATGAAAATAGTCAAAAAGCAGAAATTTCGCCAAATGTCAGTTTGACCGACGATGAACGCAAGTTAGTATTTTCGCGTTTGGGTGATAAACGGCTACGCGTGGCGGGAACGGCAGAATTCAATGGTTTCAATTTGGAATTAAATCAAACGCGTTGCAATGCGATTTTGCAGCGGACTTTGGAATGGTTTCCGCACATAAAATATGTCGGAGATGAGAATTTTTGGTGCGGATTGCGTCCAGCGACGCCGTCAAATTTGCCGTATATAGGCAGAAGCAAATATCAAAATTTGTGGCTGAACACCGGTCACGGAACGCTCGGTTGGACGCTTTCTTGCGGTTCAGCAGCTATTTTGGCGAATTTAATAGCCGGAAAAAAAGTTCAAGCCGTATTCCCAAATGCAACATTTCCGTTTTTGTTATAAATAAAAAAATCCCACGAGATTTCCCAAAAAATTTTTGAGATTTCTCGTGGAAAATTTTTGCAGTTGCCAAATTATTTATCTAAGCCAAATGCTTTATGTAAAACGCGGACTGCTAATTCCAAATATTTTTCGTCGATGACTACGGAAATTTTGATTTCTGAAGTTGAAATCATTTTCACGTTGATATTTTCGTCCGACAAGGTTTGGAATAATTTTGTTGCAACGCCCGGATGCGAACGCATTCCGACGCCAACTGCGGAAATTTTACAGATTTTGTTGTCGGATAAAATTTCGCGTGCTCCGAGTTGTAATTTGACGCGTTCCAAAATTGATAACGCTTTTTCAAATTCGCCGCGATTCACGGTGAAAGAAAAGTCCGTAGTGCCATCGCGACCGACGTTTTGAATAATCATATCAACATCAACGTTGGATTGCGAAATGGCGTTCAGAATTTGAAAGGCGATTCCGGGTTTATCTGGCACTCCGGTCAAAGTTAATTTTGCTTCATCGCGATTAAAAGCGATTCCTGAAATAATTGCGTGTTCCATTTTTTGTTTATCTTCCTCAATGGTGATTAAAGTTCCAGAGTTGTTTCCACTGCTGGCGATTGCATCTTTTTCGTCCAAACTGGATAAGACGCGTAATTTGACTTTATATTTTCCGGCGAATTCTACGGCACGGATTTGTAAAACTTTGGATCCTTGACTTGCCATTTCCAACATTTCTTCAAAGGTGATGGTGTCAAGTTTTTTGGCTTCCGGAACAATTCGCGGATCAGTCGTATAAACGCCGTCAACGTCGGTATAAATTTGACATTCGTCGGCTTTTAAAGCAGCCGCCAAAGCAACCGCAGATGTATCACTGCCACCGCGTCCGAGCGTGGTAATATTTCCATCTTTATCAACGCCTTGAAAACCGGCAACGATAACAACTTTGCCGTCGTTTAAATCGCGGCGGATATTGTTTTCTTCAATGGAAATAATTCTGGCTTTGGTAAAAGTATTGTCAGTCAAGATTTTTACTTGACCGCCGGTATAACTTTTGGCGTTAATGTTGATATCCTGCAACGCCATAGCCAATAAACCAATAGTAACTTGTTCGCCGGTAGAAATCACGACGTCATATTCACGCGGATCAGGTTGTTCCTGAATTTCTTTGGTCAGAGCAATCAAACGATTTGTCTCGCCACTCATAGCCGAAACAACAACGACGACTTGATGTCCTTGACGTTGGAATTTGGCGATACGTTTGGCGACATTTTTTATGCGTTCTGTGCTACCGACTGAGGTTCCGCCGTATTTTTGCACAATCAATGCCATAATATTTTTATATTTTTATTTTATGTGTATGAAATTATAGGAATTAGTAGGTTTTGTTTTTGTGAGTTATTTTCTAAATTTTTTAAATTTTTTAAATTTTTTAAATTTTTTAAATTTTCTAAAAAATTAACTTTGTTATTTTATAAATAAAATTTCCACGAGAAATCAAAAATTATTTTTAAAATCTCGTGGAAAAAATTCATTTTTACTTTTACTTATATCTTATATTTATTTGACTATGCAAATCAATGAAAAATATTTCCCAGCCGATGTAGAAAAAGCGGCTCAACAATTTTGGCAACAACAAAATTCGGCAGTTGCCGTTGATAATGATTTATCCAAACCAAAATATTATTGCCTTTCTATGTTCCCTTATCCTTCCGGAAAATTGCATATGGGACACGTTCGCAATTATACAATCGGTGACGCTTTGGCAAGATTTCACAAAATGAAAGGTTATAACGTTTTGCAACCAATGGGTTGGGATGCTTTTGGGATGCCAGCCGAAAATGCTGCTTTGCAACATAAAGTGGCTCCGGCAAAATGGACTTACCAAAACATAGAATATATGAAATCGCAATTAAAATCGCTCGGTTTGATGATTGATTGGGAGCGAGAAGTCGCAACTTGTAGCCCAGAATATTATAAATGGGAACAATTATTATTCACAAAATTATATAAAAAAGGTTTGATTTACAAAAAATTAGGCAGCGTAAATTGGGATCCGGTGGATCAAACGGTTCTGGCTAATGAACAAGTTATAGATGGCAAAGGTTGGCGTAGCGGTGCAGTTATAGAAAAACGCGAAATTCCAATGTTTTATATGAAAATCACCGCTTACGCCGATGAATTATTGCAAGAATTAGACAATTTACAAGGTTGGCCCGAGCAAGTCCGTCTGATGCAAAAAAATTGGATTGGTAAATCTGTCGGAGTGCGTTTTGCTTTTGAATATACAAATCCGGAAAATAATCAGCAAGAAAAATTATGGGTTTTCACTACACGTGCCGATACTATTATGGGCGTAACTTTCGTTGCTGTCGCTGCCGAGCATCCGTTGGCAACTTTGGCGGCTAAAAATAACCCAAAACTAGCAGAATTTATCGCCGAATGCAAACAAGGCAGCGTCGCCGAAGCTGACTTATCAACAATGGAAAAAAAAGGTCAGCCAACCGGAATTTTCGTAACACACCCAATAACCGGCGAACAAGTTGAAGTTTGGGTCGGAAATTATGTTTTAATGTCTTACGGTGACGGAGCCGTAATGGCAGTTCCGGCTCACGACGAACGTGATTTTGCGTTTGCTAAAAAATATAACTTGCCGATTAAGCAAGTAGTTGATGTCAAAGATGAAAAAACTGCATTTACTACGGATTTTTGGCAAGATTGGTATGCCGATAAAACTCGTGGAATTTGTGTGAATTCGGGCAAATATAATGGTTTGAATTTTGAAAACGCCGTTAATCAAATTGCTGATGATTTAATCGCCAAAGGTCTCGGCGAACGCAAACAACAATTCCGTCTGCGAGATTGGGGAATTTCCAGACAACGTTATTGGGGTTGTCCGATTCCGTTGATTTACTGCGAAAAGTGCGGTGATGTTGTAGTGCCGGAACAAGATTTGCCCGTAGTTTTACCGGAAAATGTAGAAATCACCGGAGCCGGTTCTCCGCTGACCAAAATGCCGGATTTTTATAACTGCAAATGTCCAAAATGCGGCGGAGACGCTAAACGTGAAACCGATACGATGGATACTTTTGTGGAATCTTCTTGGTATTTTTTGCGTTATACGGCGATGCAGTCGGCAAAAAAATCGCAGCAAATGTTGGATGAAACTGCCGTAAATTATTGGCTTTCCGACGGCGGAATTGATCAGTATATCGGCGGAATTGAACACGCTATTTTGCATTTGTTATACGCTCGGTTTTTCACCAAATTGATCCGCGATGAAGGTTTATTCGGCGAAAATTCTGCCAAAATCAATGAGCCGTTCAAAAATCTGCTAACGCAAGGAATGGTGTTGGCTCCAACCTTTTATCAAATCAACGCAGAAGGCAAAAAAGTTTGGTTTAATCCGGCAGATGTCGTCAAGGGCGAAAATCAAACATTTTCCACGAGAAATGGTGAAAAAGTTTTGCTCGGCGGGATGGAAAAAATGTCCAAATCTAAAAATAATGGCGTTGATCCGCAAGAACTCATAGAAAAATATGGAGCAGATACGGCTCGGTTGTTTATGTTATTTGCTGCTCCGCCGGAACAATCTTTGGAATGGTCTGATGCCGGAGTTGAAGGTGCGTTCAGATTTTTAAAACGCCTTTGGAAATTGTGTTATGAACATTTGCAAGTTTTGCAAAATTCGCAGAATTCCAAAAAAGATTTGCAAAATCTCGTGGAAAATATGCAAACGCAAAAGCAACAATTATCCACCGAGCAAAAAGATTTACGCCGCAAATTACATCAAACCATTGCCAAAACCGAGGACGATTTTGCTCGGCGTAAAACTTTTAACACGGCGATTGCGGCGGTGATGGAATTGCTAAATTTCAGCGACAAATATAAAAATAATGATTTGATAGATTTGGCTATCAAGCAGGAAATTTTGCAAAGCGTCTTAAAAATTTTGTTCCCGATTACTCCGCATATTTGCCAAACTTTGTTTGCGGCGATTTGCGATGGCAAGGACATCAGCGAGCAAGGATTTCCGAAAGTTGATACAGACGCTTTGAGTCAAGATGAAATCACGTTGATGGTGCAAGTCAATGGAAAATTACGCGGCAAAATTTTAGTCGCCGTTGCCGCAACGGATGAGCAAATCAAAGCGGCGGCGTTGGCTTGTGAAGACGCTAAAAAATTTATTGAAGGCAAAGAAGTCAAAAAAGTTATCGTCGTCAAAAATAAATTAGTCAGCATTGTTGTTTAAACAAAAGCAAAAATAAACAAAAACAAAAATAAAAAACAATTTTCCACGAGAAATCTCAAAAAATTTTTGGGAAATCTCGTGGAAATATTTTTTATTTTGTATTTTTATGCTTATTTTGTTATTCCGGAACTACGTCAGCTTTATTTTGCGACGGCATTGTAGTTTGTTGATTTTGCTGATTTTGTTGATTCTGATTTTGTTCTGGCAAAGTGATTGTCTGATTTTCCATTACGCTGCTTGGGGATTTTGGTTTTTCTGATGCAACATATGCCAAAGCCAAGCTCGTAGAAAAAAATATGGTTGCCAAAATTGCGGTAGTGCGACTCAAGAAATTTGCGGATCCAGACGCTCCGAACAAACTGCCAGACGCTCCACTGCCGAACGCTGCTCCCATATCGGCTCCTTTTCCGTGTTGCATCAAAATCAAGCCGATTATGGCGATGGTGACTAAAATGTGAATGGTCAATAAAAGTGAAAAAATCCAAGAATTATCCATAATTTATATTTTTGTATTTGATTTAAAAATTTGTTGTTTTGTTATTTTGTTATTTTGTTTAAAAAATTGATTCTGCGATTGCCAAAAATGAGTTCGCTTTCAACGACGCTCCGCCGATTAACGCACCATCAACATTTGGCAAATTCAGTAATTGCTTTGAGTTTTCCGGTTTGACGCTGCCGCCGTATAAAATTTTGACTTTCTCCGCTAAATCTGCGTTTAATTCTTGCAAACGCTTTCTGATTGCTAAATGCGTTGTCTGAACTTGCTCCGGAGTTGCTGCCAAGCCGCTTCCTATCGCCCAAATCGGTTCATAAGCGATTACAAAATTTGCGTTATTTTTATCAAATTTTGGATTTGCAAAAATCGCATTTAATTGCTGCAAAATCACCGCAATTCCACGAGATTCTTCATATTCTTTTTGAGTTTCGCCTATACAAAGAATCGGAATGATGTCGTTTTGTTGCAAAATAAAAAATTTCTCGGCGATAAATTCATCAGTTTCGCCGAGCAATTGACGGCGTTCCGAATGTCCAATTATTGTATATTTGGCGGCAAAATCTTTTAACATTTTTGCCGAAATTTCACCTGTAAAAGCTCCGTTTTCCGCTTGATTGCTCACGTTTTGTGTGCCAAAACTGATAGCCGAATTTGCTAAAAAATTCTGGGCTTGAAATAAATATAACGAAGGAACGAATAAACTTAATTCCAAATGATTATAAAAATCGTTATATTTTTTGCTTAAATTTTCGCTCATACTTAATAAATCTTTGAAAAAGATCTCATTTTGTTGGAGCGATCCGTGCATTTTCCAGTTTCCGGCGATTAACTTTTTGCGTGTCATAGAAATAAAATAAACCAAAAATTTTCAAAAAATTTTCAAAAAATTAAAAACTTGCGATTATAACTTTTTATTGTTATTTTGAATATTTTTCCACGAGAAATCTCAAAAAATTTTTAGAAAATCTCGTGGAAAATGTTAAAAAAATAAAAACAAAAACAAAAATAAAAATAAAAATAAAAATAAAAATAAAAATAAAAATAAAAATAAAAGATATGAAAAAAATTATTTCAGTTGCGTTGGCTTTAAAAAGGGAAATTTCTAAAAACAATATTTTTTCTTATAGCGTCCCAGATGAAATTTTTGTTGATGAAAATGATGTCGGAAAGTTGGTTAAAGTGCCTTTTACTTCCAGAATATTGCTCGGCGTGATTATCAAAGTTTTTGATGAGGAACAATATTTGCAACTGCTCAAAAATAAAAATCATAATCTCGTGGAAATTGAAAAATTACGCGATATTTTGCATATTTTTCATAATTTGCCAAAGTTAGACCAGCATTTTTTTGATTTGGCTAAATTTGCCGCCGATTATTATCATCAGCCGTTTGGCGACGCTTTGGAAATGAGTTTGCCGCCGATTTATAGAACTGCAAATTTTGATGAAAATAAAGAAATAAAAATAAAAATAAAAATAAAAAACAAATACTTAACAAAAAATTTAGCCAAAAATTTGCAAAATCAGAATAAGCCAAAAATAATTCTCAATGACGAACAGCAAATCGCCGTAGATAAAATTTTGGCAAGTTTTGATATCAATGAAAAAGCGGCAAAAAATTTTTTGCTATTTGGCATCACCGGAAGCGGCAAAACCGAAATTTATTTGCATTTGATTGACTTTGTAATCAACAAATTACAAAAACAAGTTTTGTTATTAGTTCCGGAAATAAATTTGACGCCGCAGTTGGAAAATCAGATTTTTCAGCGTTTTTTTGATAACGAAAATAACGAAAATAACGCAAATAATAAAAATGCTAACGAAAATTTTGCCGTTTTGCATAGCGATTTGACGGCTAAACAACGAGATTTTTATTGGCGTTTGGCGGCTTCTGGAAAAGCCAAAATAATTTTGGGAACGCGTTTGGCTATTTTTACGCCGTTGCCGAATTTGGGCTGCATAATTGTTGATGAAGAACACGATTTATCATTTCGCCAACGTGATAATTTTCGTTATTCAGCACGAGATCTCGCAGTTTTTAGAGCGAATAATTTGCAAATTCCTATTGTTTTGGGTTCGGCATCTCCGAGCTTGGAATCTTGGTATAACGCAACAATCAGCAAACGTTATCAACTTTTGACGTTAAGCAAACGAGCGAATTTTCAAGCAATTTTGCCGAAAATAAAAATTGTAGATTTCAAATATCAGCATCAGCATCAAAATCAAAATGAAAATTCTGCCGAAATAAAAAATTTTATCTCGCCGCAAATCTTGGAAAAAATCCACCAGCGTTTAGCAAATAAACAGCAAAGTTTGATTTTCTTAAATCGGCGTGGTTATGCGACATCTCTATTTTGTGCAAATTGTGGTTGGCATTCCACGTGCAATCATTGTGATAGCAATACGGTTGTGCATTTGCAACAATTTCAGTTACGTTGCCATCACTGCGGATTTGTGCAAAAACTGCCGACCGCTTGTCCAAAATGTGGTGAGCAAAATATTTTCAATGCCGGTTTAGGAACGCAAAAATTAGAAGAATTGATAAAAATTGAATTTCCAACGGCAAATATTTTCCGCATTGATACCGATTCGGTAAAAAATCGTCAGCAATGGTTGGAAGTTTTGGAAAAAATCCACAACTCAAACGCAGATATTTTGATAGGAACGCAAATGTTAGCCAAAGGTCACGATTTTCCAAACTTAACGCTGGTGGCGGTTTTGGGTGCAGATTTTGGTTTATTTGCAAGTGATCCGCGTGCCGAAGAGCGTATTTTTGCACAATTATTGCAGATTTCCGGTCGTGCTGGACGTGCAGATAAATCCGGCGAGGTTTTGATTCAAACGCGATTTAAAAATCATCATTTATTTTTGCAGTTGTTGGAACATAATTACGTCAAATTTGCCGATAATCAGTTGAGAATTCGCCAAAAAACGAATTTTCCGCCGTATTGTTATCAAGCGTTATTGAGAGCTGACGCTAAAAATATGGCGGTTGCTACGAATTTTTTGGCAGACGCAACGCAATTTTTGGAAATCAAACAAAACGCCAAAATTTACGAAAATTTGTTGATTTACGATCCGGTGCCGTTGAATATGGCAAAATTAGCCGACGTCAATCGGGCTCAATTATTGATAGAAACGCAAAATAGGCAGTTATTGCATAAATTCATAAACAATTTAATTCCGTATTTGGAATATTTGGCGTCGCAATATAAGGCGTCCCAAAAATTGAGTTGGTTTATAGAAATTGATCCGCCAGAGTTATAAAAACAAAAACGTAAAAAAATATTTTCCACGAGAAATCGCAAAAAATTTTTGAAAATTTTTATAAAAATCTCGTGGAAATTTTTTATTTTTATTTTTATTTTTATTCTTATTTTTATTCTTATTTTTATTTTTTATAAAACATTGATTTTTATATATTTTTTCATTTTTCCGTAGCAACAAATAAAAATTTAATCTTGCAATTTTTTTTTATTCAATTATAATGCCAACTTCTTTTTTAGTTGGCGCCCGTAGCTCAGTTGGATAGAGTATTTGGCTACGAACCAAAGGGTCGGGCGTTCGAATCGCTCCGGGCGCGCCAACATTTTTTTCCCTCACTTTTTATTTTTCCACAAAAATCGGCAATTCAATTTCAAACATAGTTCCTTCGTTTTCATTTGAATTTACGTTTATTTTTCCTCTATACGCACGAATTACCCCCAAAGCGATCGCCAAACCCAAACCGGTGCCGTGAGATTTTGTCGTGAAAAATGGCTCAAAAATTCTCTGCTGAATATTCAATGGAATTCCTTCGCCGTTATCACAAATGCTGAGTTTCAAAAATTCTGCGTTGATAATTTCCGCAGAAAATGTTATTTGTTTTGGCAAATTTTGGCTATTTTCCGTCGCCTGTAAAGCATTTTCCAAAATGTTAATTATCGCCCCAAATAACGATTTTTTATTACCTACCAAAAAATAATTTGCGTTCTGATTTTGCAAAATATTTGCTTTTGAGTAATCAAAATGCACAGATTTTTCTTTGCATAACGGCTCCAAAGTTTGAATTATTGCGTTCAGCCAAAGCGTGATGTCAATTTTATCTTTGCCTATGCTTTCGCCTTTGGCAAATAACAAAGCGTCCTGAATTAAATGTTCCACGCGTTGAATTTGTAAAGTGGCTTTGTTAGCAAATTTGGTTTTTGCCGCTTCGTTTAAATTCGGTTGCGAAATATTGGATGTGTATAGCAAAGCCGCCGAAAGTGGCGTTCTGATTTGATGTGCCAAAGACGCCGCCATTTCGCCCATAGAAATTAAACGCTGATTACGTTCTGCTTCTAATTTGTTTTTATAAGCAACGGTTATGTCGTGAATTAACACGATTTTTCCTTCTTTGGAAGGCAAACTGTTCTGAACAATAGATACGATTTTTTCCGGCAAATTCGTATTTTGAGAAATTAAAAAATATTCGCTTTTAGTATTGGTAGATTTCAAAAATTGTTGTTCTACATTTTGCCATTTTTGCCCGATAATTTCATCACCAAAAAGATTCTGAGCGGCAGGATTGATAGAAGTTATCAAATTTGAGTCATCAAGTTGAATAATTCCGGCTGGAAGTTCATTTAATAACAAAGTCAAACGCTCGGATAATGCTTCTTTTTCTTTGAATTGATGCAATAATTTTCCGTTGGCGATGGCTAATTCTTTGGTTAAAGACGCCACTTGATTTTGCAAGGCTTCATAAGTTTGCGTTAATTGCTCTGATACTTGATTAAATACGGCAAATGCTTTTTTTAAATCGTTGGGATTTGCGATGTTTGGTAAGTTTGATAAATTTGATAGATCTGATAAGTTTTCTAAATTTTCCATAAATTATGTTTGCGTAGTAAGTAAAGTGTTGTATTCAAAAAATTTTTATAAAATCTCGTGGAATTCCAGTTAAATTTAAATTAAAAATATTTTAATACTTGCTTATTTATATTGATTGCTATGTCAAATTTAATCATAGTTTCAGCACCTTCCGGAGCCGGAAAAACTTCGCTTATCAAAGAAATTTTGCAGCAAGATAAACAAATTAAATTGTCCGTTTCCACAACCACGCGTCCGCCGAGAATCAACGAAATTGACGGCGTGCATTACAATTTTGTAAGCGTCGAACAATTTGAAAAATTACAGCAACAGAATGAATTCATTGAATTTGCCAAAGTGCATCAAAATTATTATGGGACTTCCAAAACTTGGGTGGAACAGAATTTGAAGCAAAATGATAATGTTGATATTTTGTTAGAAATTGACTGGCAAGGTGCCGAACAAGTTAAAAAGATTTTCCCTGACGCAATTTTGATTTTTATTTTGCCACCGTCATTACAAATTTTACGCCAACGTTTGACCGATAGAAAAACCGATTCTGATGAAGTTATTCAAAATAGAATTAACGCAGCAATCGGAGAAATGCAACATTGTAATAATTTTGATTTTGTGATTATTAACGACGATTTTAATATGGCAGCAAAACAATTATTGAGTATTATTCAAACGCAAAGATTGACGTATAATTATCAAAAAATTGTGAATCCGAAAGTATTTGAAGGATTTTAAAATTTGCTGTTATAAATTATAATTTTTCCACGATAAATCTAAAAATATTTTTAGAAATCTCGTGGAAATTTTTTATTTATTTATTTTTTACTTATTTTTTACTTATTTTTTACTTATTTATAAATTATGGCAATGATAAATGTAGAAGAAAGTATAGAAAAAAGTCATATTTTGCAATTTTTATTAGCACGTGGCTTAATTTCTCACGATCAAATTAAAGTGGCTTTGTTTGAATTACAAAAGCAAAATATTCAAGATTTAAACGCCATAGAAAATGTTTTATTAAAACTAAAATTTATCAGTGAAAAAATTTTGTTATCGTTTAAGTCGCATTTTTTTGATAATCAAAATCATAACTTTGCGGACTTGGAAAATCTGCAAATAAATCCAAAATTATTGCAGTTAGTAAATAAACAATTTGCAACGGAATTTAATATATTTCCTATGCAGTTAGTAGTTAATCAACAAAGTAATCAACAAAGTAATCAACAAAACAATTTTTATGAGTTAGTAATTGCAACTGAAAATGTTAATAATTTGACTTTGTTTGATAATTTGCATAATGAAGTGAGCACAAAATTAGGGTTTGCTTGTTTTATAAAACCAGTGTTGGCTACTCAATCAGAAATACAAAATGCAATACAAAAGTATTATGGAAATTTATACTCTTTGGATGATTTAATCAACAAATTAGAGCACACAACTAATCAAAAAGATTTAGATGGCACTGACGAAAATTCAGCCGTTGTGAAGTTGGTTAATGCAATTTTGCAAGATGCGGTCAGCAAAAATGCTTCTGATATTCATTTTGAGCCGGAAAATAATTTTTTGCGAATTCGTTACCGAATAGACGGCGTTTTGCGGAATATCAAGGTTTTACATTTGGAGCTTTGGCAAGGTTTGGCAGTGCGACTGAAAATTTTGTCCGAGTTAGATATCAGCAAAAATCCAAATGAAACACAGGATGGGCGAATTAGCCAACAAATTTTCGGCAAAAATATAGATTTTCGCGTTTCCACTCATCCAACGTTGTATGGCGATAATATCGTTTTGCGTATTTTAGATAGAACTAAAGGCATAGTTAATTTAAACAAATTAGGCTTAAAAAATTATCAATTAAATAATCTGAAAGAATTATTGAAAAAACCCGAAGGAATTATTTTGCTAACCGGTCCGACAGGTTGCGGAAAAACAACAACTTTATATTCAATGTTGCAAGAAATCCACAACGAAGGAATTCACATAATGACGTTGGAAGACCCCGTGGAATACCCGATGGCGTATTTGCGGCAAACCGATTTGAGCGGAGCCAAAGAATTCAACTTCGTCAAAGGAATTAAATCGGTGTTGCGGCAAGACCCAGATGTGATTTTAATCGGCGAAATTCGCGATTCAGAAACGGCGTCAATGGCGTTCCGTGCGGCGATGACCGGGCATCAAGTATTTTCTACATTGCACTGCCAAACGGCGTTGGCGGCGGTTCCTCGCTTGTTGGATTTGGGTTTGAATAGCGATATTTTGGCGAATAATTTGTCCGGAGTTATTGCTCAAAGATTGCTGAGAAAGTTATGTCCGCATTGCAAAAAAGCGTATAGTCCAAGCGAAAATATACAAAAAATATTGTCAAAAAATTATCAAAAATATGCAAATACTAACGAAATTGTTGATAGTATTAAACGCAATGATTTTGGTGAGTTTGTCATCTACAAAAATGACGGCTGTGAGTTGTGTGAAATGACCGGCTATAATGGTCGTTTTATGATTATGGAAAGTATTTTTATTGATGAAGTTTTGGAAGATAGTATTGCCGAAAATATAGTATCTAAAAACAAATTAAAGCAGCGGATGTTAGAAAGCGAAAATAGTAAAAATAAACATTATTTTTCGCTGGCTGATGAAGGTATTTTTGCGGTTTTATCTGGTTTGACTTCTTGGGAAGAATTAGAAAGAGTTGTAGATATTAGTAGGAATAAATAATACATTATAAAAAACAAATTTTCCACGAGAAATGCCAAAAATTTTTTAGCAAATCTCTTGGAAAAATATCAGCAAGTAAAAATATTATGAACGAACAACAATATTATAGTTATACTGCAATAAACGAATTTGGTAAGCAAATTAGTAATCATTATTTGGTGGAAAATAATGAAAGCGAAAATGATATTATAAATTTGTTGAAGCAACAAAATTTATTAGTTATAAAAATACAAAAAGGCAAAAGTTTTAAGTTAATAATCAAAGAATTTTTTAAACAAACTTTAAACGATGAAGATAAGATTACTTTTTGCTCACATTTATATTATTTATTAAAAGCAGGAATTCCATTACTTGAAGCATTAGTTGATTTAAAAAATGATAAAAATATTTCCAAAAGATTAAAAGTAGTTTTAAGCAAAATTATTTATTTAGTATCACAAAATGGCTTTACATTATCAAAGGCATTGCAACAGTTAGAAAATCAGTTTGATAGCATATTTATTCAGTTAATAAAAGTGGGTGAAGAAAGTGGCGAATTAGTTGAAGTTTTGAAAAGTTTAAATCAGAGTTTAATACAAAATCAACAGTTAAAAAAACAACGCAAAACGCTATTAGTTTATCCAGCAATTACTACAATAATTATTATTTTGGTATGTTTATTTTTATTTAATTATGTGGTGCCAAAACTCAAAATTTTTATAGAAACTATGCAATTTGATTTACCGATTTATAGTAAAATTTTATTTGCAGTAGCCGGGTTTATTAACGATTATTTTGTATTTATTTTTGCGTCAATTTTGTTATTAGTAATTGCTATTTATAGTATGTTAAAAATTCCAAAAATTAAAGTAGCAATTCATAAAAAATTATTAAAACTTCCTATTTTTGGTGACTTATTATTAAACATAGATTGCCTACGTTTTGCCGAAAATTTTAAATTATTATATAGTCACGGAATTTTTGTGTTAGAAAGTATGAAATTATCGCAAGAAGTAGTAAGTAATTTATTTATAAAAAATAATCTAATGTTAGTTAGAAGACGCATAGAAAATGGAGTTGCTATTGCTAAATCTTTCAAAGAAATTAACGAATATTATAAAGGTTATAAAGTATTTCCTACATTGTTATTAAGAATGCTAACTATTGGCGAAAAAACCGGAGAATTAGATAAAACTTTATCAAACTTTGTAGAAGCAGAACAATTTAATATAAACAATAAAATAAACTTTTTGCAAAATCAAATTCAACCGATACTAACGATAATTTTAGGGCTTATTGTATTATGGATTATTGCTGCAATTTTGTTGCCTTTGTATGATTTATTAAGTCAATTACAATTATAAAAATTAAAACTATAAAAATATAAACAACTATGAAATATTTATTAGTATATTTAAACGAAAATAATGTAAGTTTGTATTTAGCAAATTTCCACGAGAAAACATCAAAAATTTTTGAAATAAAATGTATAAAAAATATAGTTTTAAAAAATAATAATAATGATATAAATTTATTGCAAAATGCGTTTAGTGAATTAAAAATAAAAAATAATTTAAAAACTATTTTGATTTTGCCGATTGGCTTTGAAAGCTTAAAAAATGAAATAGGAATACAACAATTAAACAATAAAAATAAAAAGATTTTTGAAGCAGTTTGCCAAAATATAGTAAATAACAATGTTAATGAAACTAATTTGACTTCTTATGTTTATTTTGCTGAATCTGCAACGAATTTACTTGTAAGATTTTTGGATATAAAAACTAATCAAAAAGCAATTACTCTGCTGAATTTTTTACAACAAAGAAAGCAAACTTTATTCGGAATTTATACTTTGTCTGATGCGATTAGTTATTTAAAAAAACAACCGCAGCAAAATTCATTTTTTTGTATAGTTAATGGAAATTATTTTGATGAAGCAAATCAAATTATTTATGAAATTTTAATTATAAAAAATCATTTTTTATTTGTTAGAAAAATGAATTTTATGCAATTATCACGGCAAGAAAAAGATTGTTTATCTTGGTTAAAAAATGATTTAAAGAAAATGATTGATTTGTTAAAATTAAATCAAAGTTATAACGATGAACTTCCTATAATACAAATAGGTTTAAATAAATTATTGACATCAAATTTGCATAGTAATAACGAATATAGTGATTATAAAATACAAATACCGGAAAATGTTTTAAATTCCATACATTTAATTTCAAATTATCAAAAATATAATGATAATAAAACTGAATTGCTAAATGATTTATTTACTAATATTTTGATTTTACATACGCAAAAAAATCGGCGTAATGAAAATTATTTGCCAAAAAATATTTATATTAAAAATAAGTTTTGGAAATATGCAAATATAAACAGATTTTTTGCTTTACTAATTTTATTTTTTGCCATTATTATCAGTAATTTTATTGTTCAAGATTACTTAAATTTCAAAATTAGTAGAATCGTAAATTATGATTTGCAAAATATAGAAATAATACATAGACTTGCAGAAAATTTGCGACAAGTAGATGACGAAAATTCCAAAAAAAATATACAAAATCTCGTGGAAAATGAATAATAATAACAATAATAATAACAATAATAAAACAAAATTCATATTAAATTATCAAACGCCTTTTTTGCATTACTTATTAAGTTTTTTGATGATAATTATTGCAATTTCTTTTATAACTTTTGCATATTATTTGTTTCAGCATAAACAAAATATTTTGGAAAATGATATAAAAATTCAAACACAATATTTGAACGATTTGAAATTTATAAAACAACATAAAATTTGCAAAATTTATAACAATAAAACATTGCATAATTTAACTGAAAAATTACATAATGAATATAGCAAATATTCTTTGAAATTTGCTTTTACTAACTCAAATTTTGCAGAAAATTATAATAATTATTATTTGCGTTATTTTGGTCAATTATCTTTAAAACTTCCAGATCATTTTGATGATAATGCAAATGATTTATTACATAATATTCAAGAAAAATTTCCCGGAGTTTTGCAATATCAAAGTTGTTTTTTAAACAAAAATGATAGTAATTTATATTGCCAAATTTCTTTGAACTTATATGCAAAAAATATATGTTTATAAATTATAAAAAATTCAAAAGACAACAAGGTTTTTCGTTTATTTCTATATTAGTTTTGCCGATTTTTATAATAATTGCTGATTTTGTTTTTTCTGCTTTATTAGCGGCACAAATTCACACAAAAATAGATAAACAAATTAGTGCAGATTTGTTAAAAATCAAAACGGCAATTATTGCTTATGCAACGACTTTTAATAATAAACCTGGAAGAATAGTTTGTCCGGGAATTAAAGAAGTAGGAAATGAATTATTATCCGGAAGTAATTGTAAATTTTTGACGCAAACTATTTCTTGGAAAACCTTGGATTTGGGTTATAAATTTCAAAATACTGCCTTAGGAACTGAATATTTTTATCAAGTATCTCCGCAATTTAGTGCTGGTGCAAATAGCAAAAATTATTTAATCAATCAAAATTCAGTTGGTAATTTACAAATGATAAATAAAGATGGAAATTTGATTACTAATATTGTTGCTATTATTGCCGTTCCAAAAACTTATATAAATTATAATTCTGACAAAATTACTAACGGCAATTTTATTGTTGATTTACGCGATACAAATCTTTGGAAATCCGCTATTTATATAACAGATAAAGAAATTTTATATAATACTCAAAAACGCATTACTAACGAAATTTTTGCTTGTTTATATAATCATAAAAAATCTACAAAATTACCAAATCCTGCTCCTTTATTAAATCAAATTCAAAGCAATTATAATAGCAATAGTAATTCCTTTTTCGGCAGATTACCAAAAACCGAAGCAAATGTAGGAATTTCTCAAAATTTGAATAAATTTAATCAACAATTTAATGATTTTTTGCCAAATTTACAAATAAAAAATAATACTGAAAATATTAGCGATTTTGGTTTAGATAATATTAAAGTATTGAAAATAAAATTAACTAATTTGCGTGATAATTTATATAATTTTAATGTTTATCAGCATCAAATTTATAATGTTTTGGTTGAATTAAATAATAAAGCCGCAGAAGTTAATAAAAGTTTGCAAACTTTGAATAATAGTTATTTAAGTTATGCGATAACTAATAATAAAATTACCAAATCTCAACAGCAAAAAGTTATTGAATATACGGAAAAAATTAACAATTCTTTTCAAGAATTACAAACCTTGTTTAATAATTATAATGTAGATTTTTTTCTGCCATTATTAAAATATAAAGCAATTCAATTACAAAATAATAATAACAATACTTATACTGAATTTGTTGAGTTTTTATCTCAAACAGATTTTAATAATAATTCTATAATTGAAAATGCTGTTAATAACTTTGATTTTTTAAATAATAATGATATTTATACTATAAATAATTTAATTAGTTTTATTGCCGAAAAAAATACAACAACTAACATTTATAGCAATAGTATAAATTCAATTTATAATTTATGGTTAGTAAATGCAAATTATTTTTCACAAAATACTACTTTAAGTGGAACTATTGACGCAACTAAAAACACTGCAAATATTAGTTTTTTTGATAATATCAAAGAATTCCAAGCAAATAATAATACTTTAAATTCTTGGTTAAATGATTTACAAATCATCGCAAATCAATTAGCAATTCAAGCTCAAAAAGATATTTCTCTATCATCAAAAAATGCTGCCAAAAATGATGATACTAGTTCGCTTACTACATTATCATCAAACTTGTTTGATAATGCCGAAAGTTTAATCAAAAAAATAGATAGTTATTTAAGCAGACAAAATAAAACTAATCGTGATAAATTGAATATAGGAACGCAAAATTTTTTTATTGAATATAAAAATTTTTTGAACAAATTAAGTAATCAACAAAGTAATTTATTTGGTTATTACGCTCAACAATGGGAAATATTTTGGCAATCTCCGCAATGTGCTTTTTTATTGCCGGAAAAATATAATAATCTTCTGCAAACTACTACATATTTTACTCAACAACAATGGGATGATATTTTTTTCTATCAATTACAAAAAGATGCAAATACGCCTTTTGAAATTAACAATAAAAAATTAAATACTAATCAAAATTTTGTATTGATTACCAGCAATATTGCCTTAAAAAATCAGCAACGTTCAGATAACAAAATTCAAATTACTAATGATTATTTTGAGTTATGTAATGCTGATATTTATCGCGATAATCTGGCAGAAAATCCAAGCATTAAATTTTGCAATTTATCTTCAAAATATAATGCTAATATCAACAAAAATTTTAATGATATTTTGCGTTATTAAATATTAAATATTAAATATTATAATAAAACACAAAATTTTCACGAGATTTCCAAAAAATTTTTTGGATTTCTCGTGGAAAAGCTTTAAAAATATAACTTTTAAATTGCTTTTGGTTTATTGATAATTCCGCCTAATTTTAAATGTTGCAAACTCGGGAATTTTAGCGGTATTTTAGTTCCTGAAAAACGCCGTTTAATTGCGTGAATAATATATATTTCTCCAAAGCAAGAAAAATAATTAAATCTATTTATTAAATTGTCAGTTTGCAAAACGTATTTTGTTTCCATAACTTGCAAATTAAAGCTATTTAAACAATCAAAAATTTTCCATAAACTATGTATTGATTTATTTTGCAATATGCGTTTGCAACCAGCAAAAGAAAACGGATTAAATCCGCTCAAAATAATATGTCCTTCAGAAATCAAAACCCGTTCTATTTCTTCAAAAATTACTTCAATTTTTATATTATCTGGAATGATTTCTAACAAATGTGGCAATACTACTAAATCTATGGAATTACTCAATAAAGGAAATTGATCTAACGAATGAATTACATCTAATTTTATAGTTTGCAAATCCGGATTACTAATCAAATTTTCGCCAAAAAAATATGTATTTTGTATTCTACTTTTTTGCAAAAAATTATCAATCGGCAAACCAATTTGCACGGCATACAAACCAAAAATATTAGTTAATAAATTTTCTATAATATGCACTTCATTACTAATAATTTTTAATTCATTATTATCGTAATTAAAATTCATTTTTAAATCCGTTCTAAAAAATCTATCCAAATCTATTCATTGAAAGATTTAATTTCCTACTTCATAGCAACTGCATTTTAATAATTATATCAAAATGTCTTACTATCGCTCCATAAGCTGTCACGGACGAACTATCCGCCAAAAAAAATTATTTATTTATAATGAGCAATTATGCATAAAAATAAATAATTGTCAAGTAGCAGTTACAAACCCTTAATACTTGCTTTTTATTTTTGTTATTGTTTTCATTTTTCTGTTTTCAGTTTTCAGTTTTCAGTTTTAATTTTAATAAATATTTATAAATATGCAAAAATTAACTCCAATCGCAATTCCGGCTTTGAAAGATAATTACATTTGGTGCATCAAAAACGACCATCAATGTGCGGTAATTGATCCGGGCGAAGCAACTCCGGTTTTGAATTTTTTGGCAAAAAAACGTTGGCAATTAACGCAAATTTTAATCACGCATCATCACGACGACCATCAAGGCGGAATTTTGGAATTGTTGGCTCATTTTCCGTATGCCGAAGTTTATGGCTCGGTCACCGAAGCAATTATGGGCTTAAATCGTCCATTGCTTGGCGGCGAAACCTTGAAAATAGTAGGTTTGGAAGCTCAAGTATTGGCTTTGCCCGGACATACTTTGGGACATTTGGGATATTATTTGGACGGAGCATTGTTTTGCGGCGACACCTTATTTGGCGGCGGTTGCGGACGTTTGTTTGAAGGCAGTTACGAACAATTATACGAATCTCTGCAAAAGATCAGCGAATTACCAAACGATACACAAATTTTTCCGGCTCACGAATATACTTTGCAAAATCTCAAATTTGCCGAAGCCGTTGAACCATTAGAAGTCAATCCAAAAATACAAATTCGTATTGGCAAAGTGCGAGATTTATTAGACAAAAAAAAACCAACCTTGCCGTCATTGCTGGGCGAGGAAAAATTGACAAATCCGTTTTTGCGTTGTCACAAAGAAAGCGTAAAAAAATCGGTCGCAGAATTTATAAACAAAAACAAGCATAAAAGCAAAAGCAAAAGCAAAAGCAAAGAAAATACGGAAACAAATGAAAATCAAGAGAAAATTTTATTAAGCGATTTGGAAACTTTTATAGCGTTGAGAAAATGGAGAAATAATTTTTAATTTTTTGACTTTTTGATTTTTTGATTGTCAAAATAAAAAATCCCACGAGATTTCCCAAAAATTTTTTGAGATTTCTCGTGGAAAATATTTAATTTTTAAATTTCTTATTTAATTTTTAAATTTCTAATTTCTAATTTTTAATTTTTTTTTACACAAATACATAAAAACTATGATTGAAAAAATTCGTAATCTTTTGGCTCAACAAATTAACGCCGACACAAATAACGATTTTGTCAGCGATAAATCCATCAAAAATATTAGCGTAAATGCTGAAAATAATTCGCTAAAAAGCATTGACGTTGAAATTGAGTTGGGCTATCCAGCAAAAAGTAGAATTGCTCAAATCCGCCAACAAATCAGCGATTGCATTAAAGCGAACGCCGAATTTGCTGATTATCAAATCAACGTGACTATCACTTGCAAAATTATCACTCATAAAGTCCAAGCCGGTTTGCAGCCGTATCAAAATATCAAAAATATTATCGCCGTCGCTTCCGGAAAAGGCGGAGTTGGAAAATCTACAACTGCCGTAAATTTGGCTTTGGCTTTGCAACAGGAAGGTGCAAACGTCGGAATTTTGGACGCCGATATTTACGGACCTTCGCAACCATTGATGCTCGGAATTGCCGACCAAAAACCGCATTCCGAAGACGGTGTAAATATGATGCCGTTACAATCTTACGGCGTGAAAGTGATGTCTATCGGCTTTTTGGTAGATTCTGATACGCCTATGGTTTGGCGTGGCCCGATGGTAAGTTCGGCTTTGGATCAATTATTAAATCAAACAGCTTGGGGCGATTTAGATTTCTTGATTGTTGATATGCCGCCCGGAACCGGCGACGCTCAATTGACGTTGGCTCAAAAAGTTCCGGTCACCGGAGCGGTCATCGTCACCACGCCGCAAGATATCGCTTTGATAGACGCCAAAAAAGGACTGAAAATGTTTGAAAAAGTCAATATTCCAATTTTGGGAATTGTTGAAAATATGAGTTATCACATTTGCAAACATTGTGGCGAAAAAGAATTCATATTCGGTTCCGGCGGCGGCGAGTCAATGAGTAAAGATTATGGCATAGATTTATTAGGAAAATTGCCTTTGAATTTACAAATCCGTTTAACCACTGATGGAGGAAAGCCAAGCGTAGAAGCCGATAAAGATTCCGAAGAGGCAAATATTTATAGAGAAATAGCCAGAAAAATTGCCGTGAAAATTTCGCAAAAATCCAAAGATACATCGCATTTGTTTGGCAAGATAAAAGTAGAAGATAAAAAATAAAAAAATAAAAAAATAAAAAAATTCCACGAGAAATCATAAAAAATTTTTGAAAATTTTTTGAAAAATCTCGTGGAAATTTTGTTTTTATGTTCTATTCGTTTTCCATTTCCATTGCTTGATTTACATCCACTGCAACGATTCTAGAAATTCCACGTTCTTGCATTGTTACGCCGATTAACTGCTCGGCGGCGGTCATTGCAATGCGATTGTGGGAGATGAATAAAAATTGAGTTTGCTCGGACATTTTTTTGACTAACTGGCAAAATCTTTCGGTATTTGGGTCGTCCAACGGAGCATCAACTTCGTCCAACAGACAGAACGGAGCCGGATTGAGAGCAAAAAATGAAAATATCAAAGCAATGGCGGTTAATGCTTTTTCGCCACCGGAAAGTAATTGTATGGTGGAATTTTTCTTGCCCGGCGGTTGAGCGATAACTTGCAAACCGGCGGATAAAATATCCTCGCCAAGCCAAGTTAATTCGGCTTTTCCGCCACCGAATAAATCTGGAAATAATTCATTGAATTTGCTATTTATTTGCCAAAAAGTGCGTTTTAATAAATTTTTAGTTTCTTGATCAATTTGCTTGATAGCGTTTTGCAAACGTTCTACGGCTTGTTGCAAATCGGCAACTTGTGCATCTAATTCGGATTTTTGCTGATTTTGTTCGCTTAATTCCTGCAAAGCCGCCAAATTTACGGCTCCGAGTTTGTTTAATGCTTTTTTCAACGTAGCGATTTCATTTTGTAATACGGAAACTTTATAAAACTGCGGATTTGCCTCAAATTCTGCGAGAATTTCCGCCGACGCTTGAAGTGGCAACTCGGCATTTATTTCTTGTAATTGTTGCTGATAATTTGCGATAAGTTGTTGATAATTTTGAATTTTTAGCAGATTTTCGGTGATTTTTTCATTTAAAGGCAACAATAATTCATTTAATTTTACTTGTTGCTGCTCATTTTCCACGAGATTTTGAGAAATTTTTTCGGCAGATATTTTGGCTAAATTTAATTGTTGCTGCTGATTTTCAATACATTGGTTTATTTGTGCGATTTGATTTTCTACCTCCAAAATATTTTGGCAAATTTGTTGCTGCAAATCTAAATTTTGTTGAAATTCTTGTTGATTTTGCTCTAAATTTTGCTGATTTTGCTTAATTTTTTCTTGGAAATTTTTATAGCGTTGTTGCGATTCTTTCAGCGAAAATTCTGCTTGAGAATGTTCTTGAAGTGCTAAATTTTTTTGTTGGCGTAATTGTTTTACGTGATTTTCGGCTACATTTAATTCGTTTTGATTTTTTTGCAATAATTGTTTTTGCAAAGCAATCTGTTGCTCAATTTGCTGGATTTTTGCCGTAGCGTTTTGCAAGAAAGTTATTTCTTGCTGTTCGTCATTTTGTAAATCGTTGGCTTGTTTATAGAAATTTTCTAATGTTTGTTGTTGCTGTGCTTGTTGATTTGCGATTTGCTGCGATTTAACTAATTGCAATTTTGCGTTTTGTAGATTTTGCTGATTTGTAGTTAGATCATTTTGTAAAGCGGAAATTTGTTGTTTGATTGCAGTCAAATAATTTTTTTGCGAATTTATTTGCGTTTCGGATTCTGTTTTTTGGAGCAAAATTTGGTCTATATTTTTTTGCAGATTTTCAATATTTTTTTCAATATTTTTGATGTTATTCTGCAATTCAATGACTTCATTTAAGCGAAAATTTTGATTATTTTGATTTGCGTTATTTTTATGAAAATGTATGAAATTTGCGAAAATCAAATCGCCATTTTGCGTAATAAAATGTGAATTATCATTTGGCAACAAATGTAGATTTTCCAACGCTTCAGAAATATTTTGACAGCAAAAAATATTTCCCAACTGAGATTTTAAAAATGCGGCTAAATTTTGGTCGTGATTTTTCAGCGTGATTTTTGCAAACAAACTTTCAAAATTTGGAATTTGATTATTTGCAGAATTTGCAGAATTTGCAGAATTTGCAAAATTTGCAAAATCATTATTTGCCGAGCAATTTCCATAAAAAACGTTGGAATTCTCGTGGAAAAAATTTGTATTCTTTAAATTTTTGATATTTTCAAAAAAATCTTCATTTACATTTAAAGCAAATAATTTGTCCTGCAAAACTTGCTGAATTAGATTTTCATAACCTTTTTGAACGCTAATTTTTTGCCATAACGGCGTAAAATCTACACAATGTTGCTGCAATATATTTTCAAATTCTGCGGATTTTTGCTGGTTTGCGTTAGTATTTTTGCTGAATTTTTCTAATTGTTGTTGATAATTTTTTAGCAATTCTTGTTGCGATTGCAATTTTGTTTGTGTTGTTATCAATTCGGTTTGCAAATTATTAAATTGCTGCTGCAAATCTTGCAAATGTTGATTTTCCACGAGATTTTGCGAATTTTTTTTAGAAATTTCCGCTTGAATCTGTGAAATTTGTTGTGAATAATTTTGGATATTTTTTTCTAAATTTTCCAAAGAAATCGCCGAATTTTTGTCATTTTGCAATTTTTGCTGTTGTTGCTGAATTTGTTGGATTTGCAAATTCAAATTATTTTTGCGTTGAGTTAATTGTTGCAAATTGCGTTGTGCGTGAGTTTTATCACTATTTGCTAATTCATAATTGCGAGAAAATTCAGAAATCTGCTTTCTGATTTGATTTGCTTGTTGATTGCAAATATACAAAGATTTTTCGGCATTTGGCTCTTGACTGCGAATTTGTTGCAAAATTTCATACGAAGATTTCAGACGTTGATGGGCAATTTGTTCCAAATCTTGCCAACGTTGTAATTCATTTTGTTGATTGCTGATTTGTTGCAGAAGTTGAGATTTTTTTTGTGATAATTCATCAAATTTTACGGCTATTTGTTGTGATTGCTGGATTTGATGTTTTAGATCATTTTGTTGCTCGGCAATTTTAGTTTGTAGAGCATAAAATTTTTCCTGTTCCTGCAAAATTTGCTGATTTGCTTGATTTTGTTGTTGTTTTAAATTGTTAATTTGCAAATCATTTTGGCTAATATTTTGATGTAAATTTTGTAATTCTTGTTGTAAATCTTGGCTTTGCGATTGTTGTTTTTGCAAAGATTTTTCGGCATTAAAAATTTGTAGCCATAACAAGGATTTTTGATGCTTTTCAATTTCAGCGGACAATTCATTATATTTTTGTGCAGTAGCGGCTTGTTGCTGTAATTTTTGCACTTGCGAATTTAGCGTATTTTGCAAATCGGTCAAACGCAGCAAATGATCGTTAGAATCTTCCAGCCGAATTTGTGTTTCTTTACGGCGTTCTTTATAGCGACTAATTCCGGCTGCCTCTTCCACATAAATGCGTAATTCATCAGGCTTGGCTTCTATGATTTTGGCGACCATTCCTTGCCCGATAATCGCATAAGATTTGGAAGATCCGGCACCCAAACCGGTTCCCAAAAATAAATCGGTGATATCTTTGCGACGAACTTTTTCGTCATTGATAAAATAATCTGACTGCCCTTTGCGAGTTAAAGTGCGTTTGACTGACAAAGTTTTATGCTTAAAATCGTTGGAATTATCATTCAAAGCCGATTGCACAGCGAGATTTAATTGTTGAATATTTTCTTGAGTAAAATTATCAAAAATCAATTCTACACTGGCTTTATCCATTGCTTTGCGGGAAGTTGTGCCATTAAAAATTACATCTTGCATAGAATCGCCACGTAATTCAGAGGCTTTACTTTCTCCCAAAACCCAACGCAGAGCGTCCATAACATTTGATTTTCCGCAACCATTTGGGCCAACTACGCCAACTAATTGGCTTGGCAAAGTTATAGTTGTATTTTCAGCAAAAGATTTGAAACCATTTAATTTAATTTTTGATAATCGCATTTTTTAGGTAAAAATAAAAAGTCAAAACAAAACAAAATTTTCCACGAGATTTTAAAAATTTTTTATAAAATTTTTCCAAATCACGCAATAACCGCAAAGACCAAAACCAAATCCAAAATTTATTTGATTATTTGATTATTTGATTATTTAATTATGATGTTTAGAGTAATTACGCAACACGAAGAAGCCGGAAAACCGCCGGTTATAGAAAAAAGTCCTTGGCATACCTCCAAAGAAATCGCCGAATACTGGGCAGATATGCTGCGGAAAATGGGTTATCTCGTTCACGTAGAAAGCGATAAAGAAGAAGACACGAATGTCAAAGTCAAAGCAAAAGATACCAGCAACGACGACTTGGCGGCAGCGTTGGCTCAAATGGCTCAAAAAATTTATATATAAAAAATCTTTAAAATCGCAAATTCAAATTTTTATATATTTTTTATATTTTTTATATTTTTTATATTTTTAATATCAAAACTACTAAATAAAATCAACACAACACAAAATCAAAATGAGCCTCGGATTACATTGCCCTGTTTGGCTAAAAATTATTCTTTATCCTTTTATATTTTTATTCGGAATCGCCGCATTAGGAATTGCAATATTTGCCATTGTGCTAACTTTGTTATATCCAAATTTGCCATCGTTAGAAGTAATCACCGATTATCGTCCAAAAATTCCTTTGCGAATTTATACCGCCGATGCTTATTTGCTCGGCGAATTTGGTGAAGAACGTCGTGCAATGGTTGCCATAAAAGACGTGCCGTTGCTTATGAAACAAGCAATTTTGGCCGCCGAAGATGATAGATTTTATGAACACGGTGGCATTGATTATTTGGGCGTATTACGTGCCGCCGGAAGTAATATTTTGGCTGGTGGAAGACGTCAAGGTGCTTCAACAATAACGCAACAAGTTGCCAGAAATTTCTTTTTGAGTTCGGAAAAAACTTTCACCAGAAAATTATATGAAGCTTTGTTATCTTTCAAAATTGAAGATAATTTAAGCAAAGATCAAATTTTGGAATTGTATTTCAATCAAATTTTTTTAGGTCATCGTGCTTATGGATTTTCTGCGGCAGCCAAAGTTTATTTTGATAAAAATTTGAATAATTTGAGCATCGCCGAAATGGCTATGTTAGCCGGTTTGCCAAAAGCACCATCAACTTTTAATCCGATTTCTAATCCGCAACGAGCCAAAATTCGGCAGCAATATGTTTTAGGGCGTATGCATCATTTGGGTTGGATTAGCAACGAAGAATATCAAAAAGCATTAGCTGAACCGTTGATTCTGCGAACCAACAGAGTTAATTACGAAGTGCAAGGTGGCGAATATATTGCCGAAATGGCTCGGCAAATTGTAGAGCAATCATATCCAGAAGCAATTTATACACGCGGTCTGAAAATCTATACAACCATCGTCAAAGATGAACAAGATGCCGCTTATCGTGCATTACGCAAAGGCGTTTTTGATTATGATAAACGGCACGGTTATCGCGGAGCCGAATCGCAAATGAATCCGGACGATTTAAGTAAAGTTAAATTTGTCGGTACGGAAAATTTGGACTCTCATCAAGCAGCAACCAACGAAAACGATATTTATAAAGAATTAGGTATTGATATTTTAGATTCAGCATTAGCAGAAATTCCAACCGCCGATAATTTAATTCCCGCCATCGTTTTATCGGCAACGCAGAACAACATTCGTGCATATACAAAAGGTGGCGATGTAATTTTGTTGCAAGGCAATGAAATGAAAATGGCTCAACGTTATATTAGTTCAGCAGTTAAATCTGAAAATCGTAAAATTCAACGCGGTGCAGTTATTCGTTTGTTGCGTAGTTTTGAAAATGAAAATAGTCAAACAAAACAAAATTCAAAAAATATTCCCAAAATCTCGTGGAAACTTGCACAACTTCCGCAAGTTGAATCTGCGTTTGTTGTCGTAGATCCGCAAAATGGAGCAATCAAAGCACTTATAGGCGGATTTGATTACAACATCAACAAATTTAATCACGTGACGCAAGCACAACGCCAACCGGGTAGCACTTTCAAGCCGTTTATATTTTCGGCAGCCATAGAAAAAGGTTATACGCCGGGCAGTTTTATAAATGATTCGCCTGTTAGTTTTGGTAACTGGACGCCGCATAATTATGACCACAAATTTCTTGGGCCGATTAGTTTGCGTCGTGCGTTAGAAAAATCTAAAAATATTCCGGCGGTGCGTTTGATGAACAGTGTCGGCGTAAAAAATACCATTGATTACATCACCAAATTTGGCTTTGATGCCAAAGATCATCCAGCGTTTTTGCCGACCGCTTTGGGAGCTGGTTCGGTGTCGCCGTGGCAAATGGTGATGGCGTATTCAGTTTTTGCCAACGGCGGTTTCAAAATTGAACCGTATATTGTGCAAGAAGTGGTAAATAATACAAATGTGATTTTGTCAAAACGCAAGCCGCAACTCGCCGGAGATGAGGATTTACGAGCGATTGATGTGCGTAATGCTTATGTGATGGATTCTATGTTGCGTAGCGTTGCAACTTACGGCACGGCAGCCAGAACTAATGCAACTTTGAAGCGTAGTGATTTGGCTGGAAAAACCGGCACGTCAAATGATTATAAAGATGCTTGGTTTTGTGGTTATCAACTAACTCGCGTGGCTTGTGCTTGGGTTGGATTTGATCAACCGCGAAGTTTAGGCCGAGAAACCGGAGGTTTGGCAGCAATGCCGATTTGGATAGAATTTATGAAAGAGGCATTAAAAAATACGCCAGAACAATTTCAAGAATTCCCGGAAGGGTTAATCAAATTAGCCGACGGACGCGATGCAAATTTCAAATATGCAGAAAACGTCAATAAAGCGTTGGCGTTGGAAGCCGAGATGAGCGAATCCGAAGTGGAATACGAAACTAAAAAAGTGGCGGCAAAAAATGATGCTTTTGGGGCGTTATTGCCAAATAAATCTAACGAAAATAACGCACACCAAACTTCGGCAGCAAGACCGATAATTGAGCATAATTCGCCACCAAAAAAAGTGGAACCTCCGAAACCGGTGAATAATACGCCGTTTGTGCTGCAACCAAATAATTAAATAAAAAGCAGAAGCAAACGCAAAAAAATTTTTCCACGAGAAATCTCAAAAAATTTTTGGGAAATCTCGTGGAAAATTTTGCGTTTATTTATTTTTTATATTTTTGTTATTCGTTAGATTTTTTCTCTATTTTTTCGGCGGCTGGAATTTTATTTTCCGCTTTATTTTCTGTTTTTACTTCTTTTTTATCTTTTTTCTCATCTGTTTTATTTTCTTCTTTTTTGTCTTTATTTTCTTTATTTTCTTTATTTTCTTTATTTTCTTTATTTTCTTTTACTTCTTCTTTTGTTATTTCTTCTTCGCTTGGATATTCCGGCAAATCTGGCAATTTATTCAAAACCAAAACCTCGTTAGAATTTTCCACCGCCGCCAACGGCTCACAATGAATCTGCGTAAATGCAAATGCCGGATTTCTATCCACTTTGACCACTTTGGCAATCGGAAAACCCGCCGGATAAATATTATCTAACCCCGAAGTTTCCAAAACATCGCCAACTTTGACGTCCATATGATACGGCACATAACGCAAGTCCAATAAACCATTACTCATTCCGAACATAATGGCACGTTGCCCGGTGCGACGAATTTTGGCGTAAATGGACTGATTTTTATCTGTAATCAAAGTAACTTCCGCCGAAAACGGAAAAGTTTTAGTAATTTGTCCAACCACCCCTTTTTCATCAATTACGGCTTGACCGGTTTGCAAGTTATCAAATTCGCTGCCTTTATTGATGATTACTTTTTTGGAAAATGGATCTCTGGCGGTATATAAGATTTGAGCCACTTCGCCTTGCAAAACTTGCTGTTCTTTGATTAACAATAATTGTTTCAAGCGTTTATTTTCGGCTTGAATTTGCTGCAATCGTAGAAGATCTTTGGAAATTAACAAGCGTTGATTTTTTAACGCTTTATTTTCGGCTTGAAGTTGATTTAAGTCAGTGAAATATTCTTGCAATTCCAAAAATGTAGTTTCTGGAATTTGCACTAATCTTTGCAAAGGTTCAACCACCAAGGTTATAGTTTTTCTTACCAAATCAACGCTGTGATATTTTGAATCAAAGATGAATAAAACGCAGGATAAACTAACGTAAATGATTAGCAATAAAATCGGCGATAATCCTTGACGAAATAGCCACGGCGATGAATTTGATGATTCCAACATAATTATTTTGCAGTTTTAAATTTTCCACGAGAAATCACAAAAAATTTTTGAAAAATTTTTGGAAAATCTCGTGGAAAATATTTTTTTGATTTTTTGATTTTTTGATTTTTTGATTTTTTGATTTTTACTTTTTATTTTTCTATTGTAAAAATAGAACCCAATTTTTCCATATTTTCCAAAGCCATTCCACAACCACGAGCAACGCAAGTCAAAGGTTCTTCAGCAATGGAAACCGGCAAACCAGTTTCTTCCATAATCAAGCGATCCAAGCCACGCAACAGAGATCCGCCGCCGGTTAAAACAATGCCACGTTCAGCAATATCGGCACCTAATTCTGGCGGAGTTTTTTCTAATGCAGATTTCACGGCGGAAACGATTTGATTTAAAGGTTCGGACAACGCTTCCAAAATTTCGTTGGAAGAAATCGTAAATTTACGTGGAACGCCTTCGGATTTGTTCATTCCGGAGATTTCCATATCTAAAACTTCACTGCCCGGAAACGCCGAGCCGATAGTTTTTTTGATGTTTTCGGCTGTATTTTCACCGATAGCCATTCCATAATTTCTGCCGATGTAATTGATGATGGCTTCGTCAATTTTGTCACCACCAACACGAACGGATGACGAATAAACCATACCGCCAAGCGAAATCACGCCGACTTCTGTGGTTCCGCCGCCAATATCAACAACCATAGAACCAGTTGCTGATGCGACCGGCAAACCAGCACCGATAGCGGCTGCCATAGGTTCTTCAATCAAAAATACTTGACTTGCTCCGGCTCCCAAAGCAGATTCGCGAATCGCACGACGCTCAACTTGTGTGGAGCCAGACGGCACACAAATGATAATGCGTGGTGACGGCGAAAATAATTTGGAGTTATGAACTTTTTTGATGAATTGTTTTAACATTTGCTCGGTGATGGTGAAATCAGCGATAACGCCATCTTTCATCGGACGAATAACGTTCAAACCAATAGGGGCTTTACCGAGCATACTTTTAGCATCAACGCCAACTGCTTTGATACTTTTTTTGCCAGATTGTCCATCTTCTTGAAATATTGCAACAACCGATGGCTCGTCCAAAACGATATTTTTGCCTCTTACATAGATTAAAGTGTTAGCCGTTCCCAAATCTATGGCTAAATCATTAGAAAAATAACTTAAAAGTCCCATTTTTTGTGTGTATGTTTGTTATATAAAATATTCTATTTGCTTAGTTTTGAAATTTTGAATTATGAAAATTATGAATAATTATGAAAATTATGAAAATTATGAAATTTATGAATTATGAATTTTGTATCTTGTATTTATTTATTTTTTTTATTTTTATAATCTTGTTACAAAAATAATGTAATAATGTAAAAATAAAATTTGTGCGATGCAAAAATTTAAAATTATAAAATAAATTTATAAAAATTTGTAATTTTATTGAAAATTATTAAAAGCATTTAATTTTATATTTTTTATATTCAAAAATTAGAAAAAAAACGGGAAAAAAAATGTCAGAAGTAATAATTTCTAAAAATGATGTGGCAAAAATTGCAAAATTAGCAAAAATTGCAATCACCGAATCCGAGATGGAAATTGCTCAAAAGGAATTGTCAAATATTTTTGCTTTGATTGAAAAAATGCAGCAAGTTCCAACGCAAAACGTCCAGCCGATGACCCATTCACAAGATATTTTCCAACGTTTGCGGAGCGACGAAGTTTCGGAAATGCAAACTCAAGAAATCGCCACCGAGCAACGCGAACAATTTTTGAATATCGCACCAGAAACGGAAAATAATCATTTTATTGTTCCCAAAGTTATTGAATAAAAACAAATAAAATAAAAAATTTCCACGAGATTTTCCAAAAATTTTTTGAGATTTCTCGTGGAAAATTTTTTGCTAATCGTTCAAATTAGCCAACTGTTCGGCTTGGAATTCCGTTGCCAAAGCGTTGATTACTTCATCTAAATTGCCAGACAAAATATCGGTCAATTTATACAAAGTCAGATTTATTCTATGGTCAGTCAAGCGACCTTGCGGAAAATTATAAGTGCGAATTCTCTCACTGCGATCACCGGAGCCAACCAAAGATTTACGCAAATCTGCCCGTTCGGAGCGTTCTTTTTCTTTTTGAATATTTAACAGGCGAGAAATCAAAACCTTCATCGCCGAAGCTTTGTTGGAATGTTGGCTACGTCCGTCTTGACATTCTGCGGTGATTCCGGTCGGCAAATGAGTTATACGCACGGCGGAGTCCGTCTTTTGAATATGCTGACCACCAGCACCAGACGCCCGATAAGTATCAATACGTAAATCCGCCGGATTGATATTTATTTCTTCGGTCTCTTCGGCTTCGGGCAAAATTGCTACCGTGCACGCCGAAGTATGAACTCGTCCTTGTGTTTCGGTTTCTGGGACGCGTTGGACGCGATGTGCACCGGATTCAAATTTAAGAGCCGCATAAACATTTTCTCCGGAAATTTGAGCCACAATTTCTTTATAGCCACCAAGATCTGATTCATTAGAAGATAGAATTTCTACACGCCAACCTTTAGACTCCGCATAACGCGAATACATACGGAATAAATCTCCGGAAAATAACGCCGATTCATCGCCACCGGTTCCGGCTCGGATTTCTAAAACTACATTTTTATGGTCATCCGGATCTTTGGGTAATAATAATTTTTCTAACTGACTATCTAATTGCGGGATTTTTTCTTTTAATTCAGCGATTTCTAATTCTGCAAGTTCTAACATTTCGGCGTCGTTAGTCGCTTGAGCTTCATTCAAAAGCCGTTGCGAATTCTGCAAATCGGTTTCGGCGGTTTGTAATTGTTTATAAGTGTCGGTCACTTCTGCAAGTTCGTTGCGTTCGCGTGATAATTTAGCAAATTCTTGCATATTATCAGTTGCGTTCGGCAGCGATAAAAGCAAATCAACTTCTTCAAGCCGATCAAATAAAGTATTTAATTTTGTGCGTAATGATTGTTTCATTTTTGGTATTTCTATATTTAATAAATTTTTTCCACGAGAATTCTAAAAAATTTTTTGATTTTCTCGTGGAAAAATTGTTATTGCAAAATATTTAAAATATTCTCTGCAAATAACAAATCGCAAAATATCGCAAAATATCGCAAAATATCGCAAAATATAAAAAACAAAAAATAGTTTCTTTCGCCATGACTTCTCAAAAGCACATTGACCAGCAACTTGTAGAACGCATTATCAACCAACAAGATAAATCTGCGTTTGATATTTTGGTAAATAAATATCAGCAAAAATTATATCGTTTGGTGTTACGTTTTGTGCAAGATCCTAGTGAAGCCGAAGATGTCGTGCAAGAAACTTTAATCAAAGCGTATAATGCTTTGCCAAATTTTCGCGGAGAAAGTGCTTTTTATACTTGGCTTTATAGAATCGGCGTAAATACAGCGAAAAATTTTCTAATTTCTCAAAAACGCAAGATTTCCACTTTGAACGATAACGCAACTTCTACTGATGAAGCGGAATTTTTAGAAAGTTCGCAAAATGTTTATGACACAAATACGCCCGATAAAATTTTGTTTTCCAAGCAACTTGGCGAGGCGTTTAATAATATTTTGGATTCTCTGCCGAAAGAATTATCACAAGCAATTTTGCTGCGAGAAATTGATGGTTTGGCATATGACCAAATTGCAGAAATTATGAAATGTCCGGTCGGCACCGTTAGATCGCGTATTTTTAGAGCCAGAGAAATCGTAGCAACAAAATTACAAACAATTTTGGGAGATTCCAAAAATAGCATAAAAAATATGCAGAGAAATCAAAATAACAAAGAAAAAAACAAAGAAAAAAACAAAGAAAAAAACGAAAAAAATAACGAAAAAAATAAAGATAAATAAATAAAAATATATAAAAATATATAAAAAACATTTTCCACGAGATTTCAAAATTATTTTTAAAATCTCGTGGAAATTACTAAATAAAAATTAAAAATCAAAATTTGAGAATTAAGAGCAAAATTAAATAGTTACAAATGGAAAATAATTACTTCTTCAAAGGTAGCACCGCTAATAATCCTGATTTAAGTTGGAGCCAAGTTCGCGAAACCGTTGTTATGTTGGAACTGGCTTCCACGCAAATTGAATATGCAATGAATGACAGCAATAAATCGGTTGATATTTTGACAACTTCTTTCACCGAATTGGCTAACACAATGACCAAAATCTGCAACGGATTTGCCAAATTGGTTGATTATGAAAAAGATAATACCGTCAAAGATAGCGAATTACAAGAAACCAAAAAAACTCTACAAACCATTTCCAGTTATGCGAATTCCTTGATTATCAAAGCGATTGTGGCTTTTCAGTTTTACGATAAATTGGCTCAAAGAATTTCGCACGTCAATGGAAGTTTGAGTTCGCTCAGAGAATTGGTTAGCGATGGCAGAAAAATATTTCAGCCAGAAGAATGGGTAAATTTACAGCAAAAAATCAAAAGCAAATATTCTACGCCCGAAGAAATTGCTATGTTTGATGCCGTAGTCAATGGAATGCCGATTCAAGAAGCCATAGAAAAATATTGTCCGCCACAAGATGAAGAGGAAAATATAGAATTGTTTTAAAAAAGATTTAAAAATCTCAAAAAATTTTTGGCAAATCTCGTGGAAAAATAGCAAAAATAGTAAAAAATAAAAATAAAAATATGAATATGAATATGAATTCACAAAATATTATTACCATTGCCATTGATTGTATGGGCGGCGATTTTGGAACTTCTATGACCGTTCCGGCGGCGATAAATTTTTTGCAAAATTCACAGCATCAAAACGTAAATTTATTGTTAATCGGGCAAGAAAATGTTATCAACGAAAGTTTGCAAAAATTCTGCGACAAAAATATTCTGCAAAAATTTTTGGACGAAAATCTAATCAAAATCATCCACGCCGAACAAGTCGTAGCAATGGACGATTCGCCAACTTTATGCATACGTAATAAGAAAAATTCTTCTATGCGAATTGCCATAAACGCAGTCAAAGATAAAATCGCCAACGCTTGTGTGTCCGCCGGAAATACCGGAGCTTTGATGGCTACTTCGCATTTTGTGCTGAAAATGCTTCCAAATATTGAGCGTCCGGCAATTTGCGGAGCAATTCCTACGACGGTGCCGGATAAATGTTCGTTTATGTTGGATCTCGGAGCAAATGTTGATTGCAACGAACATCATTTATATCAATTTGCCAAAATGGGGACTGCTTGGGCGAGAGCGGTCGGACAAATTGAAAATCCAAAAGTGGCGTTATTAAATATCGGTTCAGAAGAAATCAAAGGAAATAATGTAGTAAAAAATGCTGCCAAGTTGCTCAAAGACGACCCAAATTTTGTTGGAAATATTGAGGGCGATGCGATTTATCACGGCGAAATTGATGTGATTGTTTGCGATGGTTTTGTCGGCAATGTAGCGTTAAAAACCTCCGAAGGTTTAGTGCAAACTTTGGCGGCGGCGTTGAAGCAAGAATATAAACGCACGTTGATTTCTAAATTTGGTGCGGCGTTATCACTTCCGGCGTTAAAGCGTTTCAAAAATAGATTTGATCATCGGCGTTATAACGGAGCAATTTTGCTTGGTTTGCAAGGAATTTCTATCAAAAGTCACGGCTCGGCGGATGTTGTTGCTTTTGAACACGCCATAGAACACGCTTATATTGCGGCAAAAAATGATATTTTGCAAAAAATTCAAAATTTGATTTAATTTATTAGATTTAATAAAACAACAATTTTCCACGAGATTTCTAAAAATTTTTTTAGATTTCTCGTGGAAAATGTTTTTATAAATACAAAAAATATAAAAAATACAAAAAATACAAAAAATACAAAAAATATGTAAAATTCTTGTAAAAATTTTGCAAAAGTTTTGCAATATTTTTGAAATATTTGTAATATTTGTAATATTTAACAAATTTTTAGTTTTTATATTTTTATTTTTTATAGGAGTAATTTTTTATGGCAGAAAAACAAAATCAAACCATAAACGGCGAAGTGCAAATTAAACCGGTAATGGCTGACCCAACTGCTTTGGGCGTATTCGGCTTGGCAATCGTCACATTTGTTGCCTCAACTTCCAAATTAGGTTGGTTGCCGGGCCATACTTATGTAATTCCGTGGGCAATTTTCTTAGGTTCATTAGCACAATTGACCGCTTCTATGGTGGATTTCAAAAAAGCAAATTATTACGGAGCCATCGTTTTGGGAGCGTTCGGATTTTTCTGGATGGCAGTTGCGGCTCACTGGGCAATCGGACTCGGCTGGTTTGGTGATGTAGGCACGGCGGATCCGCGTCATTTTGCGGTTGCTTGTTTGGGTTATTTTATCTTTTGCTTATTTATAACGGTTGTCACGTTTGAAGTTAATAAAGTTTTCGCCATTATTTTGGTGTTAGTTGATATTTTGTTAATTTCTTTGGTGTTACAGATTTTCGGAATCAATCCAGCATTTTTTGGATCTTTGGGAGCTTATTCTGAATTGATGATCGGCATTTTAGGATTTTACGCAGCCGGAGCAATTTTTATGAATAACTTTTTCGGCAGACAAATTCTCCCGTTAGGCAAACCGATGGGTTGGATTAAAAGATAGAAATATCAACAAAATCAGAGCAAAAAAAGATTTTTCCACGAGAAAACCAAAAAATTTTTTAGAATTTTCAGAAAATTTTTTTAAAATCTCGTGGAAATTTTTTTCACTTTTTTTCACATTTATTTTTTTATTTTTTTACCAAATAATCAACAAAATCAAAATTACAAACAAAAAATTATGTTAGATAAAGTTCTCACCGGCTTGTTAGATGTAGCCAAAAATGAAATCCAAGAAAAAGGTCTTGCCGCCGCTTTGCAAGAATTATTACAAGCAAATTTTGGCACAATTTCTGATGCAATCAAAAGTCAAATTATGGCAGCTTCCACCGAACAATTACAAGCTTGGATGACTAATGCGGTCAGTGCAAGTTCGTTGGAAGATGTTTTCAAAAATATTTTGAAAAAATAAAAATTCAAAAATCAAACCAAAAAATCAAATGCAAAACTATAAAAGCTATAAAAACTATAAAAACTATGCAATTAAAAAATTTAGTCAAATCTTTATTTGTTTCTTTCACTTTGCTTTCTACTTCCGCCGCTTTTGCCGCCGTTGAAGACGACATCAAAAAAAATACCGAAAATTTTGTCGGCGAAAAAGTTAAATCGGTCGTCAAAACAAATTATGGTGATCTTTACGAAGTTTTCTTGCAAGGCGGCGATTTGATTTATACCGACAAAAATAATTCGTTTTATTTGGTTTCGGCGAATATTGTTGATCCAAAAAGTAAGACAAATGTCACCGCCGAACGCCTAAAAAAATTAACCGCCATTGATTTTTCAAAATTAGATTTCAATAATGCAATCAAACAAGTTCGCGGCAACGGCAAACGCGTGATGGCAACTTTTGAAGACCCAAATTGCGGTTATTGCAAACGTTTAGCCAAAACGCTCCAAAGCGTCAAAGATACAACAATTTACGTTTTTTTATATCCGATTTTGTCGCCGGATTCTTTGGAAAAATCTAAACAAATTTGGTGCAGCAAAGATAGAGCCAAAGCGTGGAATGACTGGATGGTAAATGGAATCAAGCCCAGCGGAAATACAGAAAAATGCGACGTGACGGCGATTGATAAAAATCGCGAATTTGGAATGAAAAACGGAGTTCGTGGAACGCCATCAATATTTTTTGCGGACGGCGTGAAAAATCCGGGAGCGTTGCCGTTAGAAGAAATCAACAAACAATTAGAAAAATCAATTTTGACCAGCAAAAAATAAAAGCATAAAAAATAAAACAAAAATTCCACGAGAAATCTCAAAAAATTTTTGATATTTCTCGTGGAAAATATTTTTTGTTTTGTGTTTTTTATTTGCTTTGCTTGAAGCATTAAAGAATTAAAGCATTTCTTTTGGAATATTTCCGCCATTTTCGGCGATTTTTTTGATAACTTCTTTATGCAACCAAATATTCATTTGAGAATAATCGCCTCCGATTTTATCGGCTGGGCAATTGAGTTCTTGGGCTAATTCTTTACGGGCAGCCAAAGAGGAATCTAATTCCAAAAGTTTCAATAAATCTACGATAGAAGTTTTCCAGTTTAATTTGCCACCGGCTGCTTTGGCTTTGGCTTCTAATTGCGAAACCACATCAACTTCGGCGATTGCTTGAACTACCGGAGCTGCCGGTGCCGGAGTTGCTTCTGCCGGAGCGGTGGCTGGTTGTTCTGCTTGAGTTGTTGCGGCTTCGGCTTTTTTACCAAATCCCAAAGCAGCTAAAATTTTATTGAAAAAACCCATAAAAAAATCCTTTCTTTGTTTATGTTTGAATTTTATGTTTATTGTTTGTTTGTATTTTTATTTTTATTTTTATAACCTTTGAAATTCTGCATTTTCAGCAAATAAATTTTTCGGCTATCCGAATTTGAATTGCCAAAATTATAATATTTTTTGTCTATGCTTTGAAAATAGTCGGCAAATTTTGCACTTTTGACGGCGTCTTTGTTATCACTGACAAAGAAAAATACATAATTTGGCTGATTTTTAAATTTATTCAAATCGCTAATCATTTGAAAATAATCCGACTGCGTTTGTTGCGGATTCCACGAGATTATGCGAATTTTTTTTGGATTTTCCGCCGAAATATCCGCAAAATCAGCAAAATTTACATTCACAAAATCTCGCAATTCATAAGATAAATGTGAAATCAGAGTGCGATTTTCTGCCAACAAAATAATATTTTTATTTTCACTTTGTAATAACGGCAAAATAGAATCCGCCATCTTATGCCAACCTTGAGCCCGTTTATAAAAATTTAGTTTGGAAATTTTTTGCGAATCGCTCACAAGTAACGGCAAAATATTTTGCCAAGAATACGCCAACAAGGTTATCAGCACAGAAATCACATTGATTGCTATAAATATCTTTATCTTTTTGGCGTTATTTTTATAAAAATCGTAATACGCACAAACCGCCAAAATCGCCGGAATAAACGCCGGAGCCGCCCAGTTTGCGTTAGCGTTTTTATTCAACGCTTGAAGTGCCACAATTATCCATAACGGAAGCGAAAAAAATACGCCCAAATTCAACGCCGTCTGAGCGTTTTGATTGCCGTTATTCCAAAAAAAATTATTAAAAACTCGTGGAAAAATTTTCAAAAATATCACAAAAATTATGCCACCAGAAATCAACCATTGCGATAACACAAATTCCGCAAATGGAATAAAACCTCCGGCTGATTTTTTTTGGATAGTGATTTCTGCTGTATGCCGCAACGTTGGGAAATTATGCTGATAATTCCACCACAAATTCGGCGAAAATATTAGCAAGGAAATCGCCAAAACTATCAACAAAAATATAATTTTTTTGCTAATCAAAAATTCTCTTTTATAGCAACATAAGTATAAAAAAGCACACAAAAACCACGCCGCCGCCGTGTATTTTGTCAGCAAGGCAAATCCTAAAATTGCTCCCAAAATTACGGAATTCAAAATTTGATTTCGCTGATTTTCTACGATTTGCACAAAAAAATATAACGCCAAAATCCACTCTAAAACCAACAATGAATCGGTTGAGGCAAATAAACCCAACCACGCAAAAATCGGCAACGTCAGCGTTGTTATGCCGCCGTAAAAGGCAATTTTGTCAGACAAATTTAATTGCTTTATCAAGGCGAAAATCAGCAAACTCGCCAAAACGTAGCACAGCATAGACAAAAATTTTACCCCAATTAGAGTGTCGCCAAAAATCTGCGTGGAAAGCCAAATTTGTAAAGCAATGCCCGGCGGTTTAGAGAAATAACCAAAATCTAAATTTTTTGACCAAATCCAATATTGTGCTTCATCAACATATAAATCAATGCCCAGATTTTCTACTAAAAAAACTCGGCACAACAAAGTTAAAACGCATAAAGTCGCCAACGCATAAAAAAATCTATTTTTTAACATCCGTTTTATTTTGTGTTTTGATATTTGTTTTTTATTATTTAATAAAAAATTTCCACGAGAATTCTAAAAAAATTTTTGGAAATTTTTATAAAAATCTCGTGGAAAAAATTTATTTGCTTTTTCTATAAAAACACCGGTTCCGGCTGCAAGGAAATCCCAAATTTGGCGGCGATTTCTTTTTGCAGTAATTTTATGAATTCTTCTAATTCTTGCCGATTTCCTTTGCCGTCGTGATTCACCAAAATCAGCGGATGTTGTGCCGACATTGAAAAATTTCCTATTTGTTTGCCTTTGAAGCCGACATTTTCTATCAACCAAGCGGCGGCAATTCTGGCGGAAATTTTCTGATTTTCGTCAGTCCATTTGAACGCAATTTTTGTAGGGCTTAATTTTTGCTGCAAGATTGCTAAATTTTCTGCCGAAACGCTCGGATTTTGGAAAAAACTCCCAACGTTCGGAAATTTTTGGAAATCTGGAATTTTATTGCCACGAATAATTTTTAAAGCCGCCACGATTTTTTGCGGCGTTATGTTTGTTTGATTTTGGAAATAATTTTGCAAATCGGCGTAAGACAAATTTGCCTTCCAAAAATCTGCTTTTGGCAATCTGAAAATAACTTTGGTGATAATCAAATTTGCGGACTTGTTATAACTTTGCTGCTTGAAAATGCTATTTCTATACGCAAATTGACACTGCGGATTTTCAAAAATTTCGTAGCGTTTTTGCTGCAAATTCCAAACATAAACTTTGTCTATAAAATTTCCGGCTTCCACACCGTAAGCTCCAACATTTTGAATCGGCGTAGAGCCAACTTGTCCGGGAATATGCGATAAATTTTCCAAACCGTAAGCATTGTTATTTATGCACCAAAGCACGAAATCGTGCCAATTTTCTCCGGCGTTGGCGGCGATGATAATTTCGCTATCAGTTTCGTTGAGAATTTGTTTGCCGGACAAATTCATTTTGATAACCAAGCCATCAAACTTTTCTTTGGCAACTAAATTTGTGCCGTTTCCGAGAATAAACACAGATTTATATAACTTTGCTTGCTCGCTTAAATGTGCCAAGATTTCCGGCGTTTCATTTTGTAGCGTTATACAATTTTTGGCGAAAAATGGAATTTTCAGCGAAGTTTGTTCGGTCAGATTTATCATTTTGTTTTGCTGTGATTTGCTGTGATTTGCTTTAATTTTGTTGATTTACTTCATAATTTCTATCAACCCAAATATGCCTAGCGATTGCGTATTCCAAAGCAATTTCAGTTTCGTCGGCAAAAATCACGGTCATAGGATGTTGTTGCAGAACTTTGAGCGTGGAATTTGGCACAATTCCGTAAGCATTTAACTGCTCTTTTTGGAAAGTTTCTATGCAGTCATCGAAATCAGAAAAGAAAACTTCATCGCCGGCAGGAATGAAAGCCAAAGGAACGCGTGGGTCGGTCATAAAAAACTCCTTGAATAAAAATAAAAAAGTAAAAGAAAATGAAATAAATATTTTTTAAATGAGATTTATTCTCATTAACTCAATTGTATAAAATTTTTCCACGAGATTTCCCAAAAATTTTTTGAGATTTCTCGTGGAAAAAACCGCCAACAATTTAATTTTTTATATAATTAAATCATTGACGGTTCGTATAATTATTTGAAAGTTTTTAAAAATCAATAAGCGTTAGTGCTAAAAGTTATTATGCAAATAACAACCGTTAGTTTTAACACCCAAGTTAAAAACTTATTAGAAGTTATGCTTTTATTCATTAACTCTCACCTCCTTTCTACGAGAGGCAACAATTAACTTTTTTAAAGCAATAACCCCAATTGCCGTTGGGGGTTGCAACTGCTACTTGAGAATTATTTATTTTTATTTATAATTAATCAAAATAAATAAAAAATTATTAGTTCTATTTATAAAGGCGGATAGTTCGTCCGTGACAGCCTATGGAGTT
>SFHR01000058.1 GCA_004555545.1 Dechloromonas aromatica (nom. nud.) | reverse complement strand
TGCTATAATATTTCAAAAATATTAAAATAAAATTATAAAAAAGTAGCGTGGAATGAAAATTTATTTTCTGACTGCGTAGAGGTTTCTTGCAGTAAACCACTATTTGTCGTTTATCTTTTAGATAAATAGCATATAGAAAAAATAAAATTATAAAATTTCTTTATTTCTTATAATTTTAGAACTGTTTTAACAGTTTATATTTTCTTATTTTTTAACAATTTTCCACGAGATTTTAAAAATTATTTTTGAATTCTCGTGGAAATTTGTTTTTTGGTTTTATTTAATTTTCGGCAAAATTTATTTTGTCGCCTAACCAACGTTGAATATGAAAATCGGCGATTTGTTCTGGATATTTTGTTTCGTCCAACAGCATTGTTGCGACTTCTTGGGCCTGTTCTACTAACTGAAAATCTTCTTCTAAATTTGCATAACGCAGCAAAATCACGCCGCTTTGTTTAGAGCCGACAAATTCGCCGGGCCCACGCAATTTCAAATCTTGTTGAGCGATAAAAAATCCGTCATTATTTTCATAAATGGTTTGCAGACGCTTTTTGGCTAATTCTGAAAGTGGCGGATAAAAAATCAAAATACATTCTGACGCCTGTTTGCCGCGTCCGACACGTCCGCGTAATTGATGTAATTGAGCCAAGCCGAAGCGTTCGGCGTGTTCAATGACCATTACAGTTGCATTTGGCACATCCACGCCGACTTCAATGACGGTGGTAGCGACTAAAATTTGGATTTGATTTTCTATGAAACGTTGCATAATTGCTAATTTTTCGGCGGATTTTTGTTTGCCGTGAGAAAGTTCTACATTGAAATCTGGCAATAAAATTTGTAATTCTTTTTGAGTATTTATGGCGTCTTGTAATTCTAATTTTTCGGATTCTTCAACTAACGGACAAACCCAATAAACTTGCTGATTTTTTTGCAAAATATTTTTGTGTATATGTTGAATAATTTCGTGGCGTCGTTGATTGTTGATTAGCAAAGTTTTTATCGGCGTTCTTCCTGGCGGAAGTTCGTTCATAGTGCTGATATTCAAATCGGCATACAAAGTCATCGCCAACGAGCGAGGAATCGGCGTTGCGGACATCATAAGTTGATGCGGAACCAAATCATTTTGGCAGATTTTTTGCTGTAAATTTAGCCGTTGAGCCACGCCAAAACGGTGCTGTTCGTCAATGATAACCAAACCTAATTTGTGATAATTAACGCTATCCTGAATCAAAGCGTGAGTGCCGATAATGATTTTGGCGGAGCCGTCGGCTATTTTTTGCAAGAATAATTTTTTTTCTTTGCTTTTTTGATTGCCGATTAAAAAGGCGATTTCCACGCCGAAATCGGCAAACCATTGCGAAAATTTTTGCACGTGCTGTTCGGCGAGAACTTCGGTGGGAGCCATTATTGCAACTTGGAAATCCGCCTGAATACATTGAGCCGCCGCCAACGCCGCCACGATAGTTTTTCCGGACCCGACATCGCCTTGTAATAATCGGTGCATAGGGAATTTTTTGTTTAAATCATTGCTGATTTCTTTGGCGACTTTTTGCTGTTCTTTGGTTAATTCAAAAGGTAAATTGTTTAATAACTTTGCGACTATTGAATTGTTATCAAAAGAAATTTTGAGCGAAGGCGAATGTTTTTTTTTGCGATTTAAAATGGCTTTTCTTAATGATAATTGTTGAGCCAAAATTTCATCAAATTTAATACGCATTAACGCTGGATGATCGCCTTTATAAAGAGCAGTTTTATTGCAATCTTTATTTGGTGCGTGCAAAAATTTTATGCTCCGAAAAAATGTAGGCAAATGTATTTTTTTTAAGATTTCTTCTGGCAAAGAATCTTTATATAAATATTCAAATTCAGCGGTATTTTTTCCGTTTTCTATTTTGAATATTAAGCTGCTAATTAAGTTTTGTAAAGTATATTGACTTAATCCTGCGGTGCTTGGATAAATCGGCGTTAGCGTAGTTTTTGGTGCGGCATTATAACTATTTAAAATTTCAAATTTTGGGTGTATAGTTTCAGCATAATTAAAACCTTGTTTGACTTTTCCAAAAATACGAATTTTTGCATTTGCTACCAACATTTTCAACCAAAATGGGTGAAAGTGCATAAAACGAATTTGAATAAAATCACCATTATCATCTTTGCAATTGACTAACAAATATTTACTGCTTTGTTCATTATTTAAAACAGTTAAATTTAAACTAACTGAATTATCAATTTGTAATGCTTGTTTTATGGAATAAATAATGGTTTCATCTTCATAACGATTTGGCAAATGTAATAATAAATCATTGTCATTAAAAATGTTCAGACGTTGTAATTGTTTGGCCAATTTTGAATCAATATTTTTTATATTACTAATTTCGTTACTATTTTTTTCACTATTTTTTTCACTATTTTTTTCACTATTTTTTTTACTATTTTTATTACTAACATTATTTTTCATAATAAAATAATTACAAACAAATATGAATAATCAATAATTCAAATAATTAAAATAATTCAAATATTTTCCACGAGATTTTATAAAAAGTTTTTAAGAATTCTCGTGGAAAAAATTTTTTTATAATTTCCTTTTAACTTAAAAACTTAAAAACTCAACTTAAATTTTTATATAAAAAATTCAAAAATCATTAAAAATCACAAAAAAATTATGTCTATTCAAAGAACTTTATCCATCGTCAAACCTGACGCTGTCGCCAAAAATGTTATCGGCGAAATTTATTCTCGTTTTGAAAAAGCCGGTCTAAAAATCATCGCCGCCAAAATGGTGCATCTCTCCGAGCAAGAAGCCGGTAAATTCTACGCCGTGCATAAAGAACGTCCTTTCTTTGGCGAATTAGTTAAATTTATGACCTCCGGCCCAGTTATGGTGCAAGTTTTAGAAGGCGAAAATGCTATCGCCAAAAATCGCGAACTAATGGGAGCAACGGATCCTAAAAAAGCCGATAAAGGCACAATCCGTGCAGATTTCGCCGAAAGCATTGACGCTAACGCTGTTCACGGATCGGACGCTCCGGAAACTGCCGCCGTTGAAATCGCCTTTTTCTTCCCTGAAATGAATATTTATTCCGGTAGATAAAATTTTGGCTGCAAATTCGTCAAACTCGTCAAATTCG
The DNA here is from genome assembly GCA_004555545.1 of Dechloromonas aromatica (nom. nud.). Lineage (GTDB taxonomy): Bacteria > Pseudomonadota > Gammaproteobacteria > Burkholderiales > Rhodocyclaceae > SFHR01. Next base: position 5,307 of record SFHR01000058.1, on the reverse strand, counting down.
TCAAATTTGTCAAATTTATTAGATTTTGATTTGCAACAAATGGAAAATTTTTTCGTTGAATCGCCAGAAAATGGCGGTCTCGGCGAAAAAAAATTCCGAGCCAAACAAGTTTTACAATGGATTCATCAACGCGGCGAATCCGATTTTTCCGCTATGAGCAATTTAGCCAAAAATTTACGCCAAATTCTCATAGAAAAAACACAAATTTCGCTGCCGCCGATTATCAAAAATCATCTCTCCGACGATAATTCGCGAAAATTCTTGTTTGATGTTGGCAATCATAATGCCGTAGAAAGCGTTTATATTCCCGAAAAAACTCGTGGAACGCTATGCATTTCTACGCAAGTTGGTTGCATTTTGGATTGTGCTTTTTGTAGCACCGGAAAGCAAGGATTTCATCGCAACTTATCAACGGCTGAAATTATCGGACAGCTTTGGCAAGTCAAAAAATATCTGCAAGATTTCCAAAATTTCCACGAGAATTCTCAAAAAATTTTTGAACGCAAACAAATTAGCAACGTCGTTTTAATGGGAATGGGAGAACCTTTATTAAATTTTGATGCCACAATTTCGGCTTTAAATTTAATGTTGGACGACAACGCTTACGGTTTATCACGCCGTCGCGTAACCGTTTCTACAGCTGGTGTTGTCCCTCAAATATACAAATTAGCCGAACAATGTCCAGTAGCGTTAGCTATTTCTTTACACGCTCCGAGCGATGATTTGCGTAATTTTTTGGTGCCGTTGAATAAAAAATATCCGCTCAAAGAATTATTTGCCGCTTGTCAATATTATTTGCAATTTGCTCCGCGTGATTTCATAACGCTTGAATATACGCTGATAAACAACATTAACGACCAAGAAAATCACGCCAAAGAATTAGTAAAATTAGTAAAAAAATATAATATTTATTGCAAATTTAATTTGATTCCGTTTAATCCGTTTGATGCAGTTGATTTTCAAGCACCGACGGCAAAAAATATTTTAAAATTTTCGCAAATTTTGCAAGATGCCGGTTTTATTACTACAATTCGCAAAACTCGTGGCGATGATATTTTGGCAGCTTGTGGGCAACTTGCCGGACAAGTGAAAGATAAAACCGCAAGAACTGCGAGATTACAGAATAATTTGCAAAATTCAAAAAATTTGCAAAATTTACAAAGCAAAAAAATTACTATTTTTCATAATAAACAATCCCATAAAAACAAAGAGAATACATAGAAAATGACCGATACTGCAAACAATAACAACGAAAATCAAAATTTCCACGAGAATTCTCCACAATTTTCTGACTCCGCCGATTATTCGGATAGTGTCGGCAAAATTCTACAAGATGCACGAATCAAGCAAAAAATTGATATAAAAACGATTTCTCAAGCCATCAAAATCAGTTCCAAGCAAGTTGAATACATAGAAAATCAACAATGGGATAAATTGCCAGAAAAAATGGTGATTTTTGGATTTGTCAAAAATTACGCACGGTATTTGAAACTTGATGAAAATAGTTTGCTCCAAAAATTAGCCAGTTATCAAAATTTAGATAAACCGGTGATCTTGGAAATTGATCAAGGCGTAAATTTTGAAAAAACGCCATCTTTGAAAAATTTTTCTGGTCATAATGAAGGCTCACACATCAAAAAAATCATCATCGCAATTATTGTGCTGTTGTTGATTGTTGGAGCGGTGTTTTTGTTGAATTTTACGAATATCAACAATGTTGCCGAACTTTATTCGTTAGATAATCCAAGCACGCCGAGCAGCGAATTAGTTCCAAATGTAGAAAACTCAACGCCGGAAACGACGGCTCCGAATTTGGCAAATCAACCGATTACGACGCAACCAAATATGATGTTAGAAACTTTGCCGGGCGGAGAAAATAATTCAAATGCAAATACTGCAACAAATAATGCAAATTCAGCAAATACAACTAATGCAATTCAACCGGAAACTCCGCCGCAGCCGGTGAATCCTTATCAATAAAAAATAAAAAATAATAAAAATTATCAAAAAAACAATTTTCCACGAGAAATCGCAAAAAATTTTTGAAAATTTTTATGAAAATCTCGTGGAAAATTTTTTATTTGATTTTTTATTTGATTTTTTATTTGATTTTTTATTTTTGCTTTTATTTATTTTTACTGCAAACCTAAAACATTTTGCATATCAAACAAGCCATTTTGTTTAGATTGTAAAAATTTAGCGGCTTTTAACGCTCCATTTGCGTAAGGCATACGCGAACTTGCTTTGTGAGTGATTTCTACACGCTCACCGATTCCGCAAAACATCACCGTATGATCGCCAACAATATCGCCACCGCGAATTGTAGAAAATGCAATAGTTTCGTCTTTACGTTCGCCCAACACGCCTTCGCGTCCGTAAATTGCACAATCTTTCAAGGAACGATTTAACGCATTTGCCACAACTTCGCCCATACGCAAAGCCGTTCCGGATGGCGAATCAACTTTCAAGCGGTGATGTGCTTCTACGATTTCTACGTCATAACCGGAATTTAAGATTTTGGCGGCGGTGTCTAACAATTTGAAAACTAAATTTACGCCAACTGCCATATTTGGAGCGAATACGATAGGAATTTTTTTAGCGGTTTCGGCGATCGCTGCTTTGCCGGAATCATCAAATCCGGTGGTGCCGATAACCATTGCTACGCCGTATTTTTGGCAGATTTGTAGATTTTGCAAAGTTCCTTGCGGACGCGTGAAATCAATCAGACAATGGACTTTGTTATTTTGGAAAGCGGTTTCCAAATTATCACTGATAACAACATCAGTTCCGGGAATTTTTTCGCCGATATGCGGATTTTTTGGGATATCAACGGCGACGACTAAATTGAAATCTGTGCTTTGATTTGCGATGGCTTCTAAAAGCATTTTGCCCATTCTGCCGGTTGCTCCGACGATGGCGATATTTATTTTTTGATTTTGATTATTGCTCATAATTTTTGTTGAATATTTTGAAAATATTGAAATTTTTGAAAATATTGAAATTTTTGAAGATTTTGAAGATTTTCCACGAGATTTTATAAAAAGTTTTTGAAAGAAATTAAATTCTTTATAAATAATTTATAAATTCTTTATAAATTATTTAAAATTTTTGTTTTTTTTAAATTTTTTAAAAATTTTTGTATCTAATTCAAATACATATAACAAAAACAACAACAATAACAATAACAATAACAATAACAATAACAATAAAAACACAAATCAAAAATTAAAATAATACATGAAAATTCAAGAAATTATTATTTGGTCAGCGATTTCTATTTTAGCCGCCATCACGCTCGGCGTCGTCGCACTAAATCGCGGCGAAACCATCAGTGCAATTTGGCTAATCGTAGCAGCCGTTTCTTGCTACTTCATCGCTTATCGCTTTTATAGCCGTTATATCGCCACGCAAGTTGTGGAATTAAATCCTCGCCGAATGACTCCGGCACGTTTGAATAACGACGGCTTGGATTACGTCCCAACTGATAAATGGGTTTTATTTGGACATCACTTTGCCGCTATTGCTGGAGCTGGACCTTTAATTGGACCGGTTTTGGCTGCTCAAATGGGATATTTGCCGGGAACTTTATGGATTGTTTTCGGCGTTATATTTGCTGGAGCCGTGCAAGATTTCATTATTTTGGTATTTTCGGCACGACGTAACGGCAAATCGCTTGGCGAAATGATCCATTTAGAAATGGGTAAAACCGCCGGTTTTGGAGCCTCAATTGGCATTTTGCTGATTATGGTTATTTTGTTAGCCGTGTTAGCATTAGTGGTCGTTAAAGCTTTGGTGCATTCTCCCTGGGGAACTTTCACTATCGCCGCCACAATTCCTATCGCCTTTTTTATGGGAATTTATATGCGTTTTATTCGTCCGGGCAAAATCGCTGAAGTTTCCATAGTTGGCTTTATTTTGTTATTGCTTTCCATTATTTATGGTGGGGATGTCGCAAATAGCGAATTTGGTAAATATTTTGATTACGACGGCACTACTTTGGCTTGGGCTTTGATGATTTATGGTTTTATCGCAGCCATTTTGCCGGTTTGGTTATTACTTGCTCCGCGTGATTATTTATCAACATTTTTGAAAATCGGAACTATTGTCGGTTTGGCATTAGGAATCGTGTTAGTAAATCCGGAATTAAAAATGCACGCCTTAACCAAATATGTTGATGGAACTGGCCCAGTTTTCGCTGGAGATTTATTTCCATTTTTATTTGTAACAATTGCTTGTGGAGCGATTTCCGGCTTTCATAGTTTGGTTAGTTCTGGAACTACGCCAAAAATGTTAGACAATGAAACTGATGCTCGGATGATCGGTTATGGAGCAATGTTGATGGAATCGTTTGTAGCAATGATGGCTTTGGTCACCGCTTCTGTGTTAGATCCGGGCGTATATTTTGCTATGAATTCTCCGGCGGCTTTGATTGGCACAACCGTTGAATCTGCTGCACAAACTATTTCATCTTGGGGCTTTGTAATTTCTCCGGAAATGTTGCAGCACGTAGGTGAGCAAGTTGGCGAAGGCACAATTTTATCGCGAACCGGAGGTGCTCCAACATTGGCAGTTGGAATGGCAATTATTCTTTCTGAATTATTCAAAGGCGAAGGAATGATGGCGTTTTGGTATCACTTTGCTATTTTGTTTGAAGCATTGTTTATTCTGACAACGGTTGATGCCGGAACGCGTGTTTGTCGTTTTATCATTCAAGATATGCTCGGCGGATTTCATAAACCTTTGGGAAATACTGCTTCGGTTCCGGCAAGTTTGTTATCTACATTTTTGGCGGTTGCCGCTTGGGGTTATTTCTTGTATCAAGGCGTAGTGGATCCGCTTGGTGGGATTAACACTTTATGGCCGTTGTTTGGTATTGCAAATCAAATGTTGGCTGGAATGGCTTTGTTATTGGCAATGTCAATTTTATTCCGGCAGAAAAAAGGCAAATATGTTTGGGTTGTAGCAATTCCGGCAGTTTGGGTGTTATTGACTACTTTGTATGCGGCTATGCAAAAAGTTGTGCATACTGATGTCAAAATTAGTTTCTTGGCACACGCCGAAAAATTCAAAGCAGCATTTGATGCCGGAGAAGTTTTGGCTCCGGCAAAAGACTTGGCACAAATGCAACAGATTATTTTCAATGACTGGGTCAATGCTTCCTTGACGATAATTTTCTCGGCGGTGGTTATTATGATGCTTGGCGTTATGGTTAGCATAGCGATAAAAATGAGCAAAAAAACATCGCCAGAAAGTTTTGAAACTAAACCTGTATTTGCAGATTAGAAAATAAAAATAAAAAACATTTTT
>SFHR01000006.1 GCA_004555545.1 Dechloromonas aromatica (nom. nud.) | reverse complement strand
CGATAATGCAAAGAACTCATACAAAGCCAATCTTTTGGATGGTCAAAGAGATTTTCAATGTTAGTCGCCAACGCACAATAGCGACCCATTTTGACGTTTTTTAGCGGCGTGTCAGTATAACTGAAAGCCCCAATCGTGCAATTATTCAAAATTCCATTAGCAATTCTTACCGGAGCTTCAAAGGAAAACGGAAAGCCAACTGGACGCCCATTATCGATTGGAACGCAAGATTTCAGCAAGTTTAGATAAATCTGCTTTGGTCTCGGTATTATTATTTATGGTTGGTTGGTTGGTTGGTTGGTTGGTTGGTTGGTTGGTTGGTTGGTTGGTTGGTTGGTTGGTTGGTTGGTTGGTTGGTTGGTTGGTTGGTTGGACATAGTTAGATACGATTTTCCTAAAAGTTCAATTTTTTTTAATATTTTTTTATTTTTTTATTTTTTTTGATTTTTTTCCACGAGAAATCTTAAAAAATTTTTGGAATTTCTCGTGGAAAATTTTTATTTTTATTTATTTTTTGTTTTTTTATTTAATTGATTTGCGTCAAACGTGGCGAGGTCAAGTTTTCATTTTGATTTCCCAAAACGCGTCTGGCTCCATTAAAACGACGGAACCAATAATCACTTGCCATATTTTCTAAGCGGACTTCGGCTCCGGTGCTGGGAGCGTGCATAAAATAATTATCGCCAAGATAAATTCCAACGTGTGAAAAATCACGTTTCATTGTGTTGAAAAATACCAAATCGCCGGGTTTTAATTCATTTTTATGAATTTTTTCGCCGACATTACTCATTTCTGCGGCAGTGCGTGGGAGCAATAAACCAATGCTATTTTTGAAAACTAATTGCACATAACCGCTACAATCCAAGCCATATTTTTCGCTGGTGCCGCCAAAACGATATTTCACGCCGATAAATTTCAGGCCTTGCAAAATTACTTCTTGCGTCAAATCGCGATATTTTGATAACAAAGCCAAATAAGAATTTGAATTTACATTTGCGTTCAAATTTGCGTTTGCGGTTGAATTTTGCAAATTACTCATTTTTGCCTTGTAATTCTCATAAGCATTATGATTTTTGCGGACAACATTCGCATTACGGCTGCGAACGATTACATTGTTGTTAGTAATATTTTTCTCTTTGTCGGCATCGGCAATTCTGTTAATGTAATGAATTTCTTCGCTGATTTTGTTGATTTCGTCGTTGATTTCTTTATCGCTCAAATCTATAAAGCCGAATTTTTCGATATTTTTCAGATCTTTGACGTCAACGGAAGAATCTAACATTGCTTTATTCTTTTGCTTATTCAATTCAAATTCTGAATCAGTGGCTTCAAAAGAATCGTAAGTATTGAAAGAGTCAATTTCCACAGAAATTGTATCGGTCAAAGGTTCAGCATAAACCAGCGTGGAGGCTGAAAATAAAACGGAAATTCCGCCCAAAAAATTTAATAAGAAATTTTTTTTCATTGATTATTTTTCTATTTTTTGAATTTTTATTTTTATTTTTATTTTTATTTTTTATTTTTTAATGTTCTTTCAAATAATTTTAAAATTTGGCATTTTAATAAATTTAATAAATTTAATAAATTTAATAAATTTTTTTATATTTTTTATATTTTTTATATTTTTTATATTTTTTATATTTTTTATGTTTATAAAATGATTTTTGATACTTCAATTCGCAAAGAATTCACACGTTCTGCATCTGGGATTGCTGTTACTTTGATAGCAATTTTACTTTCCACGCAACTAATACGATTTTTGAAAGAAGCAGTCAGCGGAAATATTTCGCCGGAAGCGGTTATAGTTTTGTTATGTTTTGCCACTTTGCAATTTTTGCCGATTGTCTTGACTTTAACCTTATTTGTTTCGGTGTTGTTATGTTTATCTCGGGTGCATAGAGATAGCGAAATGTTAATTTGGCTTTCCGCAGGAGTTTCGGCTTTGAAATGGATAAAACCAGTATTAAAATTTGCCACTCCGTTTATAGTAGTAATTGCAATTTTGGCGTTAGTAATTTCCCCGTGGGCAAGTAGAATGGCGGCAACTTATCGTTTGCAACTAACAGTAAAAAGTGAATTATCACAAATAACGCCCGGAACTTTTAGAGAAGTCAAAAAAGGGCAACGAGTTTTCTTTGTAGAAAGTAATAATCAAAGTAATAATCAAAGTAATAATCAAAATCAAAATAAAGCAGATGATAATTTTCAAATAGGCAATATTTTTGTTGCTGATGTAAATAAAGCAAATGGAAAATTAAGTATTATTACTTCGCAAACTGGTTATCAAGAAGTAGAACATAAAACCGGCAATAAATATATAGTATTAAAAAACGGATTACGCTATGAAGTAGAACCCGGACAATTAGATTTCAAAATAACAGAATTCAAATTATATAAATTAGTTGCACAAGATGGTTATGCACAAAAAACTAATTTCAATAGTAATCGGCAAACGTTGATAGAATTATTTAACGCATATAATACAAATTCATCAAAGGCAGAAATATTATGGCGGTTTAGTATTCCAATTTCTGCAATCATTTTAGTATTATTAGCAATTCCATTATCACACGTTAATCCACGAGCCGCAAAATCAACAAATATTATTGTAGCAATTTTGTTATATGCAATTTATAATAATTCAATTTCGGTCGGACAAGCGTGGGTAGCACAAGGTAAATTATCATTTTATATAGCATTTATAGGAATTCATTTGTTAATGATAATTCCGCTTACATATTTATTATGGAAACAAGTAAATTTAAAGTAAATTTAAAGTAAATTTAAAGTAAATTTAAAGTAAATTTAAAGTAAAAATAAAATATAAAAATATTATGAATAAACAATTAAATTTGGAACAGTTAAAAAACTTTAAAAGTATTTTAAAAGACGGCAAAGAAAGAATAAAAAATACATATTTTCAAACTCATAACGCCAAACAATTATTAGCAGAACATAGTAAGTTAATAGATAATATTTTGTGCGAATTATGGAATATATTTTTATCAAATTGTTACGAAAAAAATAATAATAATAGTAATGAAAGATATGCTCCGGCATTAGTTGCTGTCGGCGGTTATGGTCGTCAAGAATTATATCCTCACTCTGATATTGATTTGTTAATTATTTTGGCACAATCGGCAACTACTGAATTATCTGAGAGCATAGAAAATTTAATTACTGTACTTTGGGATTTAGGTTTAAAAATAGGGCATAGTGTCCGCACAATTCCGGAGTGTTTATATGATTCTAAAAATGATATTACTGTCCAAACAAATTTTTTAGATAGCCGATTTTTAATAGGTAATTCATCTTTATTTTTTGCGTTTCAAACACGTTTAAAAGGTCAGTTAGATCCGCTGAAATTTTTCCACGATAAACTATTAGAAAAAAACGAACGCCATCAAAGATTTGAAAATACTCCTTATAATTTGGAACCAAATATAAAAGAGTCACCGGGGGCTTTGCGTGATATTCATTTGATGTTTTGGATCGGAAAATCTTTGGGTTTGCAAAATATTCCAAATGACTTTTTAAAATATAATTTGATTACCGAAGATGGAATAATTGCATTTAATAGAAATTATGAATTTTTGCAACACTTACGCATAAATTTGCATTATTATAAAAACCGCGAAGAAGATAGATTATTGTTTGATTATCAAGAAAAAATTGCAACATTATTTTATGAATTTGATAATAAAAATTATAGCTATTTTTCTGATTTCTATAACAAAAATAATTATCAAAATCTCGTGGAAAATCGTTTAAGTAATGCAAATAATGATAATGTTGAAGATAATCCAAAAAAATTGATTTCTAAATTTATGCAGATATATTATCGCTGTGTAAAAACTGTAATGTTAATTCACACAATCGTAGAGCAAAATATTTCCACCTTTTTAGAGCCTGAAACAATGCTTTCAGCAAAAATTATAGACAATGAATTTCAGCAAATTGGCAATTTGTTAGATGTTAGAAATACGGCATTATTTGCAAATGATAATACGGCAATCTTCCGGGCTTGTTTAACGCTGCAAAAGTATGCAAAAACTAATAATTTAGTTGGTATGACTGCCCCAACTTTACGAGCTTTGTGGATTACTAAAAACAGAATTTTACGTAGCGAAAATACTTTAATTGAATTCAGAAGTAATAAAATAAATCAACGAAATTTTTTGAATTTATTTGCTTCTGATAATAATGTTTATCAAGAAATTAAACGCTTAAATCAATTAGAAATTTTAAGTTTATATTTGCCGGTTTTTAATAATATAGTCGGGCAAATGCAATATGATTTATGTCACGTTTATACCGTTGATCAGCATAGTTTAGAAGTATTGAAAAATTTGCGAAAGTTCAAGCTTAGTGAATATGCTCACGAATACCCTCAATGTAGTAGAATTTTGGACGAATTTGAGCGTCCTTATATATTATATTTGGCGGCTTTATTTCACGATATTGCCAAAGGTAGAGGTGGCGATCATAGTGAATTAGGAGCAATAGACGCAGAAAATTTTTGTAAAGCACATAATGCAATTTTTGATGAACTTTCCGGCAATGAAAGTCAAGCAGACCAACAATTATTAAGTTGGTTAGTAAAATATCATTTGGTATTTTCAAAAGTCGCACAAAAACAGGATATTTCGGATCCTGAAGTAATTATAAAATTTGCTGATTTTGTAAAAACTAAACGCAATTTGGACGCTTTATATTTACTTACTCATGCAGACATCAGAGGCACAAGTCCAAAGGTTTGGAATCAATGGAAAAATAAATTATTAAACGAATTATATAATTTGACTAATCAAGAATTAGTATTGCGTTCTCAAAATAATAATACTAACAAAAATAATGATATTAACAAAAGCGGAATTATCGCGGAAAAACAGCAACAAGCATTACAATTATTACGTTATTTTGCATTACCAGAAACCGTTCACGAACGCCTTTGGAGTCAGTTAGATAATGTTTATTTTTTACGCCATTCCGCTGATGAAATCGCTTGGCATACAAAATATTTACATTATAGAATTTTTGATAAAAAGCCTATTATTGCCGCCAGAAAATTATCTATTGAAGACGTTGAAGAAATTAGTAATTCCGAATATAAGGAATATAATAATAGTTATATTTTTCAGGTAATGGTTTATACTTCTGACACTAACGACTTATTTAGTAAATTAGTTGGTTATTTCACTAAATATAATTATTCTATTGTTGATGCAAAAATTCATACTACAATTCATAAATATGCCTTAGATAGTTTTACTTTGACAAGTATAAATAAAAGCGAAAATGAAAACGATACTAATGATGAAATTTTTGATGAAAAAGAGTTTTTATCACCCATAGAAAATGAATTATCTCAACGCTTGAATAATATGCAAACTTTCAATGATATTCCTAATATTAGTCAGCGTTTTATGATGTCACGGCAAGTCAAAAATTTTCCTATAAAACCCGACATTACTATCCGCAGAGATGCAAGTTATTTTAATTATATTTTGACTTTGTCTGCGGTTGATAAACCCGGTTTGTTATACTTAATTTCCAAAGAACTCGCCGACAATAATATAGTTTTACATAGTGCAAAAATTGCCACGCTCGGCGAACGTGCCGAAGATGTTTTTTTGATTAGCGGAACTTATTTGGAAGACGAAAATTTCCGCATACAATTAGAACGAAAATTAATTCGCGTTATTAGTTAGTTAATTATTTAGTTAATTATTTAGTTAATTATTTAGTTAATTATTTAGTAATTAAAAAATTTCCACGAGATTTATCAAAAATTTTTTGAGATTTCTCGTGGAAAATTTGTTTTTATTATTATTTTTTTGTTTATTTTGTTATTTATTCAAAATCCTTACTTCGCGTTGCGGGAATGGAACGCTAATATTATTTTCGCAGAACAATTTCCAGATTTCTTTGTTGATATCAGAAATCAAACCTACTGTGCCATTTTCCGGATCATTAACCCAAAAACCAACGCTCAAATTGATTGCACTATCACCAAAACTCGTCAGCAAAACGCCCGGAGCCGGATCTTTCAAAACGCGCGGCTGTTTTTCCGCCGCTTGAACCATCAATTTCATAGCCAAATCTAAATCTGTTCCGTAAGCAACACCAATTGATGTAGCATCTCGCACTGACGTGCTATTCAGCGTACGGCTTTTCACAACATTGCTGATTAGCATTTCGTTTGGAATAATATGTTCAATGCCGGTCAGAGTTTTAATAACCGTAAAACGCGTGGTAATTTGTGATACTTGCCCAGAATTTCCAGCAACTTCAATAACATTGCCAAGTTTTATGGAACGTTCCAACAAAATAATAAAACCTGAAACATAATTACTTGCTATTTTTTGTAAGCCAAATCCAAGTCCAACCCCCAAAGCACCAGTAAAAACCGATAAGGCTGTCATATCAATGCCAACTGTTGATAAACTTATCATCAACGCCAACAAAGTAAATGCTGTTTTGATTAAACGAATTCCTATGATTTTCAAACTAGAATCCAACGATTCAAGTTTCATCAACCGCCGTTCAATAACTGATGAAATCCATAAAGCAATGATTATGGTAAAGAAAATTAACACAATGGCGTTGAGCAAAACCCATAAACTAACGCGTGTCTCGCCAATAGAAACGCCAAATTTGTCTAATCCTATTGCCAAATATGGAACGATATCTGCTATATATAATGCCATCCAGCACCAAATTGCCGTAGAAATGAATTTTTCCCACGATTGCAATAATTGATTTTTGTGAAACGTTTGACGCAAAATAAAAATCGTAGTCCGCACCAACGCCATTGAACCAAGCAAAGGAATTGCCAAATCCAAAAAACTATAATGAAAACCGAATTCTTTCAACAGAATCAAGAAAATTCCGCAAAACGCCACTGCCGATAATGGAAAAGCAAGACGAATTAACAATAAATCTAAACGCGTATCATCCTTGCCATCATTTTTTACTTTATTACGCCAGGCTTTGGAAATGATAAATGCCAAAAAAATTGAAACGGCAATTGCCAAAATTTGCCAGGTAATATCAGCATAAAATAATTCTTTCCATAAAGTTGGCAACAAATTGGAAGGTTTTAAATTCAAAAAATTTGCAGAAGTATCCATAAATTTAAGTTTTTAATTTTTTTTAAATTTTTTTAATTTTTTTTAATTTTTTTAAAAGTTTTACAAAAATTTTACAAAAGTGTAAAAAAAAATAAAAATTTTAAGGGATTTCCAAACTGATTTTCCCCAAAACTCCGCTGCGATAATCTTGCAGAAAAACGTTAGCGGCTTTGGTGAAATCAATTTTGCCGTTAGTTTTGCAACCGCGTTTTATTGCTATTTGTTCCAATAATTGCACGTCCAAATTATTTTCCACGAGATTTTGATAAAAATTTTCAGAAATATTTTCCGAATTCTCGTGGAAATTTTGCAAATAATTATCATCAAAAGGATTAGTAAGTTTATATCTATTTTTAAGTAAATGGAAATAATCTTTTAGGAGATATTTTGCTAAATATAAAGCGACTTCTTCTGCGTCATAAGAATTAACACCCAAAATATGAGAAGCTGCCAATTTGAAGCCATCATTTTCGTCTGCGATTTTGTTCCACATCAAACCGGGCGTATCGTAAATTATCAGTTGAGAATTCACGTCTATGCGTTGCACCATTTTGGTAATGGCTGGTTCATTGCCGACAGCGGCGATTTTTTTGTTAGTCAAAGCGTTCAGCAGCGTTGATTTGCCAACATTTGGAACGCCGAGCATCATCAAACGTAACGGCTTGACGGCTGAATTTCTGTGCGGTGCTAATTGTTGAGCGAGTTTCAAAATTTTTGCTAAATCGGTTTTTTGTTTAGCATTTATATCTATGGCACTACAACCATTTTGCTTAAAATAATCTAACCATAAAGTAGTAATTTTTGGATCCGCCAAATCGGTTTTATTCAGAATTTTTAGTGCTGGACGTTGGCGGAATTCGCGTAATTCTTGAATTAACGGATTGCTGGACGCTTTTGGCAGACGGGCATCCAACAATTCCACGACGACGTCAATGTTGCGTAAATTTTCGGCGATTTTTTTCTTTGCCGCGTTCATATGACCGGGAAACCATTGTATTGCCATTATGAAAATTGCTCCTTTTTATAAAATTGTAAGTTCTAAAAGTTTAATTCTGGAATCTCAAAATGAGTAGGATAACTTGCTCCAAAGAAGTATAAACCATCTCCGCTGAAAGTTGGAGGTGCAAATACTCTATTTTTTTGCTTTAATAATTCTTTCATATAAGTTATTTCTAACGCTTTTCGCGGATCGCCGATATATACCAAAGTTCCAACGATATTGCGAACCATATGCAATAAAAAGCCAGTTGCTTCCAAATCAAAAAAAATAGTTTTGGGAGCGTTAAAAAAATTTTTTACTTCATAAACATTTGCCTGAAACATAGTTTTAATCGGTGTTTTTGCTTGACAACCAGCCGCCCGAAAACAAGAAAAATCTTGTTCGCCGAGCAACAATTTTGCCGCTTGATTCATTTTTGCCACATCTAAATCAAAATGATACCAACCGCAACGCCCAGCCAACAAGCCAGGACGTTCATTTTGGTTCAGCAAAATATAGCGATAACGCCGTTTGATAGCGGAAAATCTTGCGTGAAATTCAGTTGCCAAATCATTCGAAAGTATATACTTGCACCATTTTATAGCTATATTTTTTGGCAAAAAAGCATTAACACCTTTAATCCAAGCGGAGTATGGAAAATGTTGAAATTTTTGCTTTGCGACTTCAAAATGCACAATTTGATTTGCCGCATGAACTTTGGCGTCAGTTCTGCCACAAGGAAAAATTTTTATCGCTTGTTTAGCGATTTTGGAAATAGCATTTTCTAAATTTGTCTGCACAGTTCTTAAGTTTTCATTTTCATTTTTTTGCCGTTGAAAACCATTGAAGTCTCCGCCAAAATATTCCACTCCCAAAACTATTTTCATCATCATAATAAAAACTATTTTTTCAAAAATTTTATACTATTTCTCGTGGAAAAATATCGCTTAGTTAAATTTTTAGTAATTATTATATTTTATATTTTCTAATACCTTTTGCAAACGTTTTACTGATATAGGTGTTGGAGTTTTTAATTCTTGTGCAAATAATGCAACTCTTAATTCTTGTAATTGCCATTTGAAGTTTTCAAAATTATCAGACAAAGCACCAAAATTTGGATTAGTTTTTTGCTTTATATATAATTCTTTTTGAAAATCTGTTTGTAATTTTTGAATTTCCTTCATAGAAGTTTCATCGCGTTTTGGGTTTTCTCTAATTTTTTGTAAGCGTTTATCTATGGCTTGTAAATAACGTGGATAATTTTGCAGACGTTCCAAATTAGTATCGCGAAAAAAGTTGGCATTAAATAACTCTTGACGTTGTTGCAAAACATCTTCATAAGCAGATTTCCAAACTTTATAATTGTTTAAACTTTTAGTTTGTTGATTATATAACTGCAAAATATCAATCAGTAATTTAGTAAGTTGTTGAATAATCAAACCTAATTTTTGTTTTGCTGTTTGTTGCCGAGCATTAAATTCATTTTCATTTTTTGGCAAAGGTTCATATAAACAAGTTTGCAAAATACTTTTATTGATAATTTGTTCGGCAAAGTAATTCAAATCTAAATTTTGTTTTAATTGATGATGATAAGAATTATTAAACTGCACTAATTGCAAAGATAGTTTTTGAGCATCTGGCAAATGTTTTGTAAAGTATTTTATTTGTTCAGCAAACTGCAATTTGAATAATTCTAATAATCCTTTTTTATGCTTTACTTCTGCTTCTTCTAGCGAATCAAATACTTTCAAAAAAATCAAAGTTTTATTTGTTTTATTATCATTTTCTGCTGATAATGCCGGATAACCAATCAAAGTATTTTTGCCCTTTTTGATTTCCATTATTTCCGGCAATTCACCAAAACTCCAAGAAGTAATAATCTGATTTTGAATATTATTAGCATTGTTATTATTATCGTCGTTACTATTTTCATAACTATCAAATTTTTCTTTGAATTTTTGTTTAGAACTATCAGCCCATTGTTGTTTTATTTGTTCCAAATTTCTTCCCATTACTAACTGCCTTCCGTTAGTATCTATAACACGTAAATTCATAAAGAAGTGCGGAGATAATAATTCTGGACGAAATGATTCAGGCAATATTTTATATTCATTATTATTACGGACATTTTTTCCACGAGAATTTAGATTTTCTTTTTGAAAAATATAATATAACAAAGCGGAAATAATACCTTTATTTTTTTCTTTTTGTATTTCATTACTATCAGCATTATTTATAAAGTTTAAAAAACCATCAACAAACGTTGGTAACGGAACTAATTGCGAACGCAAACGTTGAGGTAAAGTTTTTAATAAAGCCAATATTTTTTCTTTTACTAATCCGGGGACTAACCAATCTAATTGTTTCAAAGGAAGTGAATTTAATAACTCTAACGGCACCGAAATAGTAATACCATCTTTATGCGAATTTGGTTCAAAATGATAACTCAAACTATACTTAATATTATTGATAATCAAATGCGGCGGAAAAGTATGACTTGTAACTCCTTCGGCATTATGTTTCATCAAATCATTACGATTAAAAAACAATAAATCTTTTTGTTGCTGATAGTTTTTTTGATACCAAAAATCAAAAGAAGCAGCGTTAAAAATATCGTTTGGTAATAACTTATCATAAAACTGAAAAATCAACTCATCATCAATTAAAACATCTTGCCGTCGTTGTTTATGTTCTATATTTTCTATTGCTTGAATTTCTTTCAAATTATGCTGATAAAATTTCCATTTTTGAAAATAAAAATCATTTACTTCTCCTTCAACTAATGCTTTTCTTATGAATATTTCTCTACATTCTTCCAAGTTAATTTTTTGATAATTACTAATGCGTTTTTTATTGTTAATAATCAAGCCAAATAATGTGGAACGACTATAAGCAATAACTTGCATATTATTCATTTCCCAATGCGGTTCAAAGTATTGAGTTTTAATTAAATGTGCGGCGACTTCTTCAACCCATTCTGGTTCAATTTTAGCAATAGTTCGGGCAAATAATTTGTTAGTTTCTACGATTTCAGCGGCTAAAATCCATTTTCCTACACGCTTTTTTATATGTTTATTATTTGTTGATGGATGTATTAAAAATTTGATGCCACGCGTTCCATTATAGTATCCGGATTCATCATTTTTTAAACCGATATTACCAATCAAACCACTTAATAAAGATTTGTGTAAAGCGATATATTTTTCATTTTTTATCGGCAAAGTAAGCAATAAATTTTCATTATTACTATTATCATTAGTATTATTATAATTATCAAATTTCCAACCTAATTCTTGCACTAAATTAAGCAGTTGTAAATAAACATTTTTCCACTCATTAAGGCGTAAAAATGATAAAAAATGGCTTTTAAAACGCTCTTTTATTTGTTTATTTGTATATAAAATACCTTTATTATTTAGCGTTTGTATAAACCAATTCCAAAGTTTTAAATAGTTTATAAATTCGGAAGAATTTGCATTTACTTCGGAGGAATAATTGTAAATTTGATTATGTTTTTCTTCTGCTTTACTTGATGTTTCTAATGATCTTTCACGCGGATCTGGAACCGATAATGCTGCGGCAATTACTAACATTTCAGACAAACAACTATGTTGATTTGCGGCATATAATAATTTAGAAATTTTTGGATCTAATGGTAATTTAGCTAATATTTTTCCGCTTGAAGTCAGATTTTTTTCTGCGTCTAATGCTTGAAGTTCTTGAAGTAATTGAAATCCGTCATAAATGGCTTTAGGTAAAGGTTTATCTAAAAAAGGAAAACTTTCTATATTTGATAATTTTAACGCTTTCATACGTAAAATTACCGCTGCTAATGACGAACGTAATATTTCCGGATCAGAAAATTGTTGGCGTAAGTTAAAATCTTGTTGTGAGTATAAACGAATACAAACTCCGTTGGAAACTCTACCGCAACGTCCGGCACGTTGATTTGCTGCTGCTTGGGAAATTTTTTCAATTCTTAATTGTTCTACTTTATTTTTATAAGAATAACGTTTTATTCTTGCCAAACCGGAATCAATTACATATTTTATTCCCGGAACAGTCAAAGAAGTTTCAGCAACATTTGTTGATAAAATAATACGGAAATTAAATTCACTATTTTTGCTACTATTTTTATTACTATTTTGGTTAGTAGTTTTAAAAATTTTATCTTGTTCAGTATTTGATAATCGTGCATATAAAGGTAAAATTTGCGGTTGTAAAAAAGTTTTCCACGAGATTTTATTTAAAATTTTTGATGCTTCTTTAATTTCATTTTCACCGGGTAAAAAAACTAAAAAATCACCAAAATTATTTCTAAAATTATATTTTGGATTTAATGTAATTTCATCAATCGCTGCAATTATATCGTCATATAAATTATTGCTTTCATCGTCATTACTATTTTCATTACTATTTTCGTTACTATTTTCATTACTAATTGAATTTTCGTCGTTATATAAATAACGAATTTCCACCGGAAATAAGCGTCCAGAAACTTCAATAACCGGAGCATTATTAAAATGCTTACTAAATTTTTCTGAATCAATAGTTGCCGAAGTAATAATGATTTTTAAATCCGGTCGCATACTTTGTAATTGCTTTAAATAACCAATCAAAAAATCTATATTCAAACTTCTTTCGTGGGCTTCATCAATAATAATCGCTTCGTAATTAGATAGTAATGGATCGCTTTGAGTTTCTGCCAACAAAACGCCGTCAGTCATTACTTTCACAAAAGTAGGAAAACTATCTTTATTGTCGCTTACTTTTTCCAAAAATCGTATTTTCAAAGCGACATTTTCGCCGACTTTACTATTATTTAATTCTTGAGCTAAACGATTTGCAACTGATCTTGCTGCTAATCTTCGCGGTTGAGTATGTGCAATAATTCCGCGTTTTCCAATACCCAATGCCAAACAAATTTTTGGTAATTGTGTAGTTTTTCCGGAGCCAGTTTCGCCGCATAAAATGATGACTTGATTTTGTTGAATTAGTGTTTTTATTTCGTCTAATTTTTCTATAATCGGCAAATTTTTTATACTATTATCAAAAAAATTTATTGTTGGTATTAGTTGCTCTCTTTTTTGAACTTCTGCAATAGAATTTTGATAATATTTATGCAATTTATCATTATTATAATTATGATTATTTTTTGCAGATTTAACTAATTTTTTTAGTTTATTAACATCGGCAGTTAGGCATTGAGAAAAATCTAATTTTTCTGATTTTTTTTGCATACTTTGCATAATTTCCACGAGATTTTGTATTATTTTTTTAAAATATTTAATTATGAATATATTTGCTAATTTTAACCCAATTTTTATAGTTATTCCGATTTTATTTTTACTTACTTTTAATTTGGGAACAAAGTTAAAAATTACCAATTTCAAACAATTGTATTATTCACCAAAAGCAGTTTTAATAGGTTTATTTTCACAGATAATTATTTTGCCATTATTTGCTATTTTAATCGGCAAATTTTTTGCATTATCAAACATTTTTCAATTAGGTTTATTGCTAATAGCAGCATCATCTGGCGGCAGTTCTTCGGCATTATTTACATATTTAATAAAAGGCGATTTGGAACTTTCTATTTTGCTGACTACTTGCAGCACTTTATTATCAATTTTTACTTTACCATTTTGGTTATTTATAGTTTTTCAATCAGAAATTACTTATTTAATTTTATTAAAAATCATCGGACAAAATTTAATACTTTGTTTGTTGCCTTTGATTTTAGGTTTTTATATACACAAATATTTAAACAACAACAAACTATATTTATGTATATTAAATAAATTAAATGCGTTAATTTTTCCATTACTAATTTTGGTTACCACATTATTTTTTATACAACATTTTGCAACTTTACAAACATCCGGGCTAACATTATTTATCAGCGTTTTATGTTTAATAATTTCGGCAATGAGTTTTATTTATATAATAAATTTTGTTGATTATTTTAATTTATTTAAACTAAATAATGCTGCACAAAAACGCACATTAGTTATTGAAGTTGGAATTCAAAATGCAGCTCAAGCAATTACTATTGCGATTAGTCCATTAACTTTTAATTCAGAAATATTAGCAATTCCGGCAATTATTTATGCATTGTTGATGAATTTTGTATTGATTTTTTATATTTTTTATGTTATGATTATTCGTAAAAAAACAACGTTTTATTAAATTATTTTTATTTAAGTTTAATTTAAGATAAATTATATAAAATTATAAAATCTATTATAGAACTACACAGAAAAATTTTATAAAGAAAGGAACTTTATGTCTATTTATAATTTTACAATTAACAATAATCAAGTTACTGCTGTTTATGAATGGGATGATGGTCGTTGGGAACCTGAACGTATAAATTATAACGAAACTTTTACGGTTGTTGGCAACAATGTAGTAAAAACTGAAACTGAACGATATTATAAAGATATTACTACATACGCACCTATGGCAAATGGTAATGGTTATTATAAAATTTCAGAAACCAAAGAACCTATCGGAACAACACAAACGCCGATAACTAACACAAATACTAACACAAACACAAATACTAACACTAATACAAATACTAATACTAATACTAATACTAATACTAATACAACAATTACTAAACTAATTCCAAAATCAGAGCTATATAAATTTGATATTAGTAATGGTCAAGTAATTGCTGCTTATGAATATGACCACGGTATTTGGGAACCTGAATATAAAGATTTCAACGAAACTTACTCTATTGTTAATGGCAATGTAATTTTGACCGAAGTAGAAGGACGTTGGACTGAAATCACTACTTATTCTGCTGTTGGTGATGGAACTTATAGAAAAGTTTCTGAGACTTATACTGCAAATAATAGTATTACAAACCAAAATACAACTTATGATAATACTGACTTTTCTTTGGTTAGATTATATAAAGCAGTTTTCCATAGATTACCTGACTCCGAAGGTTTTAAATATTGGGAACAAGGTATGACAAATGGTTCAATAAACTGGGACGGCGTTATTACTTCGTTCTTAAAGAGTAATGAATTTGCTACTAAATATGGTAACGCAAGTAATGAACAATTTGTAAATTTATTATATCAAAATGTATTAAATAGACAAGCTGATGCTGATGGATATAATTACTGGCTAACGGCATTGCAAAATGGCACAATAACTCGTGAAGGTGTTGTTAATTCATTTGCACAATCAACAGAATTTATAGGCAATACTCAATCCGAAGCACTCAACTTTTTTGGAACTATTTAATAGTTTAAATCAACAAATATTTTCCACGAGATTTCCAAAAAAATTTTTAGATTTCTCGTGGAAAATTTGCTTTTACTTCGCTATAAAAACACACGAATTATAAACATATAAATTCCGGTTGCTGCACAAATACTTATCAACAAATTTTTATATTTAAAATGCACCAACATAGTTATTAAAATTCCCAAAAATTCCGGAACTCCGTATGGAAATTTATACAAATTTATATCTTTCAAACAATAGCAAATCAAAATTATTATTATCATAAAACCCATATATTTTTCTATGATTGCAAATAATTTTGCTATTTTGGAATTTGTATTTTCTTTGTTTGCTAATAAATTACTACGCTCAAATAAAAATACCGGCAAAATTCTCGTTAGCCACGTTGCTACTGCCGCACAAATTATCGCCAATAAAATTTCCATTTGAGTTGAAATTTCTACGCTGATATTATTTAATAAAAACATATTTTTTAATACTTTCTAATTTGATTTTTCTAATTTGTTTTGGCATACATACAAAAACAATAATGCCAACAAAATTGCACTCACTAATATAAATTGTTTTGGGATAAAAATAACGCTCAAAACGCCTATTAAAATCGCAACTGATAGCACTAAAAAATTTTTATGATGGCTAAACATTTCTATGGCTATTGCTACAAATAAAGACGTCAAACAAAATTCTAAACCGCTCAAATCTATATTCAAAAATGCACCGCATAAATATCCAACTACCGAAAAAGTTATCCAATAACTCCACGCCAAAAATGCAATTCCAAAATATAATTTTTCTCGCATTTTTTGATTGCCGCTATTTTTTTGACTATTTTTATTACTATTGCTATTTTTTTGATTTTCTACCGCTAATTTATTTAATACTGCAAATATTTCATCTGTCAAAATTGACGCACAAAAATAGCGAACTTTCAGATTTGAGATATCATTCCATAAAGAAACTATATAAAAACTATGCCGCAAATTTACTAAATAAGAAATTATAAAAATTTCTACAAAATTTGTTCCTGCTGCCAACAAAGACAATAACATAAATTGCCCAGCTCCAGTGAAACATAAAAACGACATTGCTGCCGTCAATGGCAACCCAATTTGAATTTTATTTGCTAATATTCCAAAGGTCATTCCCAATGGAATATAACCCAATAAAATCGGAAAACTTAACATCAAAATTTTGCGAATAATATATATATTTTTTTTATTCATTATCAGAAGAACTAAATATAAATATAAATATAAATACATAAAAACTTTTTTCCACGAGAAATTAAATATATTTTTTGAAATATTTCCAAAAAATTTTTCATATTTCTCGTGGAAATTTGTTTTTATTTTTATTTAATTTTATAAAATACTAATAAAACAAAACTACAAATTATAAATATAAAAACATACACAAAATGAATAAACACTATATTAAAAAATCGCTCAAACTTGCTAATGTTTGCTATGATATTCGTGGCCCAGTTTTAGAAATCGCCAAAAAAATGGAAGAAGAAGGGCAAAAAATTATCAAATTAAATATCGGCAATTTGGCGTCTTTCGGCTTTGACTCCCCAGACGAAATTCAATTAGACATCATTCGCAACATTTCCAACGCTTCCGGCTACACCGATTCCAAAGGCATTTTCGCCGCCAGAAAAGCCGTTATGCACTATTCGCAAGAAAAAAATATCAAAGGCGTTGATATCAATGATATTTATCTCGGCAACGGAGCCTCCGAGTTGATTGTCTTGGCGATGAACGCTCTTTTAGATAACGGCGACGAAGTTTTAGTCCCAGCTCCGGATTATCCGTTATGGACGGCTGCTGTATCGCTTTCTGGCGGAACTCCGGTGCATTATATTTGCGATGAAAGCAATGAATGGTTGCCGGATTTAGACGACATCAAAGCAAAAATCAATAAAAAAACCAAAGCCATTGTAATCATCAACCCAAACAATCCGACCGGTGCTTTATATCCGGAATCTTGCCTCAAAGAAATTATAGAAATCGCTCGGCAACACAATTTAATCATTTACGCCGATGAAATTTACGACAAAATTTTATACGACGGCAACACGCATACCAGCGTGGCGGCGTTATCAGAAGACGTTTTGACTATCACTTTCAACGGCTTATCCAAAGCGTATCGCTCTTGCGGTTATCGTGCCGGTTGGATGTTTGTGTCCGGTAGTAACAAAAAATTTGCCAAAGATTATATTGAAGGGCTTGATATGTTGGCTTCTATGCGATTATGCTCTAACGCTTTGGGGCAATATGCAATTCAAACGGCGTTGGGCGGACATCAAAGCATTAACGATTTAATTTGCGAAGGCGGCAGAATGCGTAGGCAACGAGATTTGGCGTATGATTTGATAACGCAAATTCCGGGAATTTCTTGCGTCAAAGCCAAAGGAGCGTTATATATGTTCCCACGTTTGGATCCGGAAATTTATCCTATCAAAAATGACCAACAATTTATAGCGGAATTGCTGAAATCTAAAAAAGTGTTATTAGTTCAAGGCAGTGGTTTCAACTGGATAAATCCGGATCATTTCCGTTTGGTATTTTTGCCTTACGAAGATGATTTGCGAGAAGCTATCAAACGAATTAGCGAATTTTTGGAAGAATATAGAAAACAAAAATAAAACAAAAATAAAACAAAAATAAAACAAAAACAAAATTGTATTTTTCCACGAGAAATTTCAAAAAATTTTTAAAAAATCTCGTGGAAAATATAAAAAAATATAAAAAAATATAAAAAAATATTAAAAAATATTAAAAAATATAAAAAAATATTAAAAATTTTTAAAATTTATGAAAACTTATGAAAACTTATGATTTTTCTACGATTATTGATCGCACAAAATCACATTCACTGAAATGGGAAAAATATAACGGCAAGGATATTTTGCCATTTTGGGTTGCCGATATGGATTTTGCCGCTCCGCCGGAAGTCATTGAAGCAATTCAAAATCGTTTGCAGCATAACATTTTGGGCTATACAAATTCTTATGCTGCAATGAGCGAGGCGTTTATAAATTATGCAAAAAAAATGTATGGCTGGAAAATTCAACCAGAATGGATTATTTGGCTTCCGGGCTTGGTTTGTGGATTACATTTGGCTTGTAGGAGCATTGTTGGTGATGTTTTTGTAATGCCGCCGGTTTATCCGCCATTTTTGTCTTCGCCGATTTTATCCGGCAAACAACGTATAGATTTGCCGTTGATTTTTGATGATGTCGCTTATAAAAATGATAAAAATAAAAATGCTTTTCGTTTAGATTTTGCCAGCATAGAACAGCATTTCCAAAATGCCAAAGCAAATAGTTTATTGCTACTTTGTTCGCCGCATAATCCGGTAGGACGGGCTTGGAATGCTGATGAATTGCAACATTTGGCAAAATTGGCACAAAAATATAATATTGTGATTTGCTCTGATGAAATTCATTGTGATTTGTTGTTAGACGAAAATTTGCAACATTTGCCGATAGAAAAATTAAATACAGATTTGCAATTAAATTTGCAAACTATAACTTTGATGGCTCCGTCCAAAACGTATAACTTGCCCGGATTGGCGTGTGCTTTGGCGATTATTCCGGATGCAAATTTACGCAAAAAATATAAACAAGTGCGACAAGGAATTGTCCCAGATGCAAATTTATTTGGATATGTTGGCGTGGAGACGGCGTTTTCACAATGCTTGGCGTGGAAAGAACAATTATTGGCGGTTTTACGAAAAAATCACAACGAATTATTTGCCCTTGTCAATGAAGAATTAAATGCATACGGAATTGCTATGCAAAAAGTGGAAGCAACTTATTTGGCTTGGCTTGATGTGCGTTCGTTAGGCGAAAAAATTTCGGCGGCAGATTTTGAAGAATTCGGTTTAGGTTTATCTGATGGCTCGGATTTTGGAAATAGCGGTTTTGTAAGATTTAATTTTGGTTGCCCAAACGCTTTATTACAACAAGGTTTGCAAAGATTAAAAATCGCCGTAAAAGCGTTATGGGAAAGAAATAAAAAATAAAAAACAAATTTCCACGAGAAATCTCAAAAATTTTTTGGAAAATCTCGTGGAAAAATAAATACAAAAAATATAAAAATATAAAAAATACAAAAAATATAAAAATATAAAAACTAAATGTAAAAATGAAATCAGGTTATATAGCAATTGTTGGACGTCCTAATGTAGGGAAATCCACTTTACTAAATCATTTTATTGGCGAAAAAATAAGTATTATTTCTAAAAAAGCACAGACAACTCGGCACAATATTACCGGTATTTTAACTACTGAATCCGAGCAATTTGTTTTTGTTGATACGCCGGGTTTTCAAATTCAATGTAAAAATGCCCTTAATAAAGGTATGAACAAAAATATTAAACAAATTTTGAACAATGTTGATGTAATTATTTTTATGTTAGAAGCCAATATTTTTAACGAAAAAGATAATGCTGTTTTAAATTTGTTATGCACTTTAAATCCAGAAATAAAAATAATTATTGCTATTAACAAAACTGACAAACTCAAAACTAAACAACAAAAGGAAAATTTATTGCCTTTTATACAATCTTTACAAAATAAAATTAACGAAAAAAACGAAAAAAACGAAAAAAATTCTAATACTAATTTTGTTTCTATAATTCCTATCAGTGCCGAAAAACATAAACAAACCGAAGAATTATTAAATGAAATAAAACCGTATTTGCCAAACAATGAATTATTGTTTGCCGCCGATGAAATCACCACTCGCAACGAGCGATTTTTGTCCGCCGAATATATACGCGAAAAATTATTCCGCCTACTTGGCGACGAATTGCCTTATAACTCTGCCGTAGAAATAGAAAAATTTGAAACCGTCAGCGAAAATTTCCGCAAAATTTACGCCGCCATTTTGGTAGAAAAACCTAATCACAAAGGCATAGTAATCGGCAAAAACGGCGAATCCTTAAAAAGAATTGCAACATCAGCAAGAAAAGATATGGAAAAATTGTTTGGCGGAAAAATCTATTTGGAACTTTGGGTGAAAGTCAAATCCGGCTGGGCAGACGATCAAAATTTGCTGAAAAGTTTGGGTTATGATTAAATAAAAATAAAAAAAAATTCCACGAGAAATATCAAAAAATTTTTGGCAAATCTCGTGGAATTTTTTTATTTCTTTTTTTGTTTTTATAAAATTTAAGACTTTTTCAATTTACATACAAAAATATAAATTATGACAAACAGTAGAACAAATATTAGAAATATTGCCATTATCGCTCACGTGGATCACGGCAAAACTACGCTGGTGGATCAATTGTTAAAACAATCCGGAACTTTCGCCGCTCACCAGCAAGTTGATGAACGCGTGATGGATTCTAACGATATTGAAAAAGAACGTGGAATTACAATTTTGGCAAAAAATACTGCCGTAAATTATAACGGCGTGCATATAAATATTGTTGATACTCCCGGACACGCCGATTTTGGCGGTGAAGTTGAACGTGTGCTCGGAATGGTTGATGGCGTATTATTGCTGGTTGATGCGGTGGAAGGCCCGATGCCGCAAACTCGCTTTGTAACAAAAAAAGCGTTGGCTTTGGGATTAAAGCCGATCGTAGTTATCAACAAAGTAGATAGAGATGGTGCAAATCCGGATAATGCAATAAATTTGACTTTTGATTTGTTTGATAAATTAGGTGCAACGGATGAACAATTAGATTTTCCTATTGTTTATGCATCCGCTCTGAACGGCTGGGCAGCGTTAGATTTGGACGAATCCAAAGCCGCCAGAACTGATATGAAGCCTTTATTTGAAACTATACTGAAACAAGTTCCAGTTCCGGAAACTGACGAAAATGCTCCGTTACAATTTCAGATTTCTGCATTAGATTATTCCTCTTACGTAGGCAGAATTGGCATTGGTAGAATTCGGCAAGGCAAAATCAAAAACGGACAACAAATTTCCGTATATTTTGGAACCCCAGAAGAAATGCAGCAGCACGCAAGAACTCCGATAAAAGCTAAAATCGGACAGATTTTCGGCTATCAAGGTCTGAACCGCATTGAACTTAATGAAGGAATCGCCGGAGATATTGTGCAAATTACCGGCATTGAAGATTTAGTGCTTGGATGCACAATCACGGACACAGAAAATCCACAACCATTGCCGTTATTGCAAATTGACGAACCAACCTTGTCTATGCAATTTATGGTAAATACAAGCCCTCTTGCCGGAACCGAAGGCAAATTTGTAACTAGCCGCCAAATTCGCGAACGCTTACATAAAGAATTATTGACAAATATGGCATTACGCGTGGAAGATACGCAAAATGCAGACGTCTTTGATGTCAGCGGACGCGGTGAATTGCATTTATCAATTTTGATAGAAAATATGCGACGGGAAGGTTTTGAGTTAGCGGTTGGACGTCCGCGTGTAGTCAAAAAAATCATAGACGGCGTAGAATGCGAACCTTATGAACAATTATCCGTAGATGTAGAAGAAGGGCATCAAGGAGCGGTAATGGAAAGTTTGGGTTTGCGACGTGGAGATTTGCAAGATATGGTGCCGGATGGCAGAGGTCGTGTGCGTTTGGATTATCGTATTCCGGCGAGAGGCTTAATTGGCTTTCAAGGGGAATTTATGAACTTAACGCGTGGGACAGGTTTAATGAGTCACGTGTTTGATGATTATGCTCCAGTCAAAGAAGCCGAAGTTGCTGAACGTCGTAACGGTGTGTTGGTTTCGCAGGATAACGGCGAGGCAGTTGCTTATGCTTTATGGAAATTGCAGGATCGCGGCAGAATGTTTGTCAGTCCGGGAGATAAACTTTATGAAGGAATGATTATAGGAATGCATACGCGAGATAATGATTTGGTGGTAAATCCTATCAAAGGCAAACAATTAACCAATATCCGTGCATCTGGAAGTGATGAAGCCGTGCGTTTAGTTCCGCCGATAGAATTGAGTTTGGAAGCGGCTATTGAATTCATTGCTGACGATGAATTAGTAGAAGTCACTCCAAAAACAATTCGTCTGCGGAAACGTTTATTGACGGAATTGGAACGCCGTCGTGCTGGACGTGCATAAATAAAAATAAGCAAAAACAAAATAAAAATAAATAAAAAAACATTTTCCACGAGATTTCCCAAAAATTTTTTGGGGTTTCTCGTGGAAATTTTTATTTTTTTTATTTTTTATTTTTTATTTTTTATTTTTTATTTTTTATTTTTATTTTTTGTTATTTGTTATTTTTATAACTGGCACAAAATTATTTTAAACGGCACTTCTCCGTTATTTTCGTCGTAATTTTTGGGTTTGAGTTCGCTCAGCGTTGTTTTTACAAAACGGATATTCAAAAAATATTTATTTGCTGAAATCTTTGGCACGGCGGCGATATTTTTATCTACGACGATTTGGGCTAACTGTGAATTGCTCAAAGACAAACTGCCGAGATTTAATTTCAAAATTGATTTCTCTGTCGTATAATCAAAACAACGACCGCTGCCACGCAATAATCGCAAAATCGTGCTGAACGCTTTAATCAGCATTGCAAACGGAGCCAACCAATCATTAAAAATCTTGACGCGAGTTTTTGCATCTTGACTGAGCCACCAATGATAATTTGGCAAATCAAATTCGCAAGTGCCACCGGGAATATTCATCCGCCCACAAATGCTCATCAACCAATCATTGTTTTTTATATGCTGACCTAATCTGTTGTTGGAGTTGTAAATATTTTTTTTGATTTCTTCAACTTCTTTAATTGTATCGTTCAAAGCACTTTCGGAAATATTTGGATCGTTTTCAAATTCTAACAATGCTTGTTTTTGGCGTTCCAATTCGGAAATCAAATCGCTTTTGAAATCCGGACGCACACAGATTTCGCATATTTGAAATAAAGCGGCAAGTGCTGCGTGATGTTCATAAGAACTGTCGGATTCTAAAAAGTAATTTATTCTTTGGAACAAATCTTCCAAGCGTAAGTATGTTCTTATTCTTTCGTTCAGTGGATATTCGTATAAGATTACTGATGCTACTTGCTGTTCGCCGTTATCGTGCTGATTTTGCTGCTCTTGCGTAGTTTGCTGAATTTGCTGAATTTGCTGAATTTGTTCTGTTTGCTCTGTTGCTTCGGTGATCGTCATTATAGGTTGGGAGCATTTATCAAATAAAAAAGATTAGACAAAATTGAGATTAAGAAAAATTGAGATAAAAAATAAATTTTCAAATTGTATTTTAATTTTAATAATTTTGCGAACAAAAACAATTTATAAGCGTTTATTGAGTTTGGCAATTTTGGCTTTTAGTTCCTTAAAAGTTCCGTTATTTTCAATCACAAAATCAGCAATTTTTGAGCGTTGTTCCGGCGTGGCTTGAGCGTTGATAATTTTTTC
The DNA here is from genome assembly GCA_004555545.1 of Dechloromonas aromatica (nom. nud.). Lineage (GTDB taxonomy): Bacteria > Pseudomonadota > Gammaproteobacteria > Burkholderiales > Rhodocyclaceae > SFHR01. Next base: position 26,559 of record SFHR01000006.1, on the reverse strand, counting down.
TATGATTTCATCATTTAAACCATTACGATTTTTGACGCGTTGAATTTGGATATTTTTATGACATTCCACGCTGATGATTTTGGAGCATAATTTTTGGATATTTGGGCTTTCGTAGAGCAAAGGCACATCCAAAATTATGTAATTTGGATTGTTTTGATTTTTTTGATTTTTGGAAAATTTTTCCACGAGATTTTTAATATTTTTTTTGATATTTCTTTTGATTTCTGCAAAAATCAACGGATGCAAAATATTTTCCAAAATTTTTTTATTTGAGTTATTTTTGCTATTTTCGTTATCAAAAACGAGTTGGCGTAATTTATCGCGATTCAAGCGTAAAAAAGGTTGAGTTTGTAAAAAAATTTCCTCGCCAAAAACTTTGAGAATTTTTGCTAATGCTTTGCCGTTATCGGCGGTTAAATTTCGCGAAATTGCGTCAGCGTCAATAATTGCAATTCCCAACTTTTTAAATAATCTGGAAACCGTGCTTTTGCCAGAACCGATTCCGCCGGTCAAGCCGATAATTTTTATTTTTCTGCGTTTGATTTTGGGAAATTTTTTTAGCATTTTTTTAGCATTTTGAAAAATCTGTATTTGATAAAAAATTGAGATTAACTTTATTTTTTCTCAAAATTTCTATAAATCTTTTGAATTGTTGTTCGCTGATAAAATCGCTGATTGCAACATTTTTTATAACTTTTTTATTTTCGCGGATTAACATTTTTGCTTCATTGACATTGCGTTGTTGCAAAGTTTTCAAAAAATCGGTTGCGGTTTTTTCCTGCGAAAAAATCCCCAAAGAAATCGCATTTTTGAACTCGCCGTCTTTGATTATGAAATATTCCGTGATTGTGCCTTGTAGCAATTCTCTGGCACGATTTTCAGCGTCTTGACGCGAAGCAAACGGCGGAATATAAATCCACCAGCGATTGTTAGAAATTTCTTGAGTTTGATTTTTATCAACAATTTTGAGTTGCGAAAAATTTTTTTCCACGAGAATTCGTTGAATTTTTTTGAAATCATCATCAACAACTTTCACGTTTTTCCAAATAAAACATTGCTGAACTTGTTGAGCTTGCTGAATTTCTGGCGTTTGTTGAATTTGTTGATTTTCTTGATTTTGCGGCTCGGCAAAATTTTGCGAAATATTTTGAGAAATATCTTGAGAAACGTTTTGCGGATTTTCCAAATTATGAATCTCTTCCAAAGATAACAAACGAATTTGCGAACTATTTTTTTGTTGAGTTAAATGCTGTTGATTGTTGAGATTTTGTTCTTTTTCGCTATTTTTATTTTCAGCAGAAAAAGCCATAAAAATCAACAAATTTATAACTAACAAAAAAATAATCGCAATATTTATTTGCATAGGAAAAAAGCAAAAAAGCAAAAAAAGCAAAAAAATCAAAAAAATCAAAAATTTTTAGCAAAATCTCGTGGAAAATATTTTTTTATATTTTTTATATTTTTTATATTTTTATTTTTCTATTTTTGGCAAATGTTCCAAAGATTTCTGCACTGCTTCTTGCGGATAGTCGTAATTTTCCAACTCGCCGGAAAAATATCTTTCATAAGAAAGCATATCAAAATGTCCGTGTCCGGTTAAGCAGAATAAAATTGTTTTGGCTTCTCCGCTTTGTTTGCATTTCAACGCTTCGTCTATGGCAACGCGAATTGCGTGGCAAGATTCCGGTGCCGGTATAATTCCTTCCGCACGAGCAAATTGCACTCCGGCATCAAAAGTAGCCAATTGCGGAACTGCAACCGCTTCTATCATTTTATCGTTATAAAGTTGAGCAATAATCGGCGAACAACCGTGATAACGCAAACCTCCAGCGTGAATTCCCGGCGGCATAAAATCGTGCCCCAAAGTATACATTTTCATCAACGGCGTATAACCAGAAGCATCACCAAAATCATAGGTGAAAACGCCTTTGGTCAAAGATGGGCAAGAAGTCGGCTCAACGGCAATACAACGCAAATTTTTGGCTTTTGGCTCGTCGTAAAGTTTATCGCCAAGAAACGGAAATGCAATTCCTGAAAAACTACTGCCACCACCACAGGCACCGATAACAATATCCGGATATTCATCAATTTTGGCTAATTGTTTTTTACATTCCAAGCCCATAACAGTTTGATGCATACACACGTGATTCATAACCGAACCAAGCGTATAGCAAGTATTTGGATCATTGATTGCATCTTCAACGGCTTCGGAAATCGCCAAACCCAACGAGCCACGACAATTTTTATCAGCCGCCAAAGCATCACGTCCGGCTTTGGTTAATTCTGATGGACTGGCGATAACTTCACTGCCCCAAGCGGTCATTGTGGAACGGCGGAATACTTTTTGGTCATAACTGACGCGAACCATATAAACACGCACCGGCAGACCGAACATTTGTCCGGCATAAGAAATTGACGCTCCCCATTGACCTGCACCAGTTTCGGTGGTGAGCCGTTTCACTCCGGCGAGTTTGTTGTAATACGCTTGTGGAATTGCTGAATTTGGTTTATGTGATCCGGCGGCAGACATTCCTTCATATTTGTAATAAATTTTTGCCGGAGTTTCCAAAATTTCTTCCAAACGATGAGCTCGGCAAAGTGGAATCGGTCGCCATTGAGCATAAATTCTTCTTACTTCTTCTGGAATTTCAACATAACGAGCGGTTGCAACTTCTTGCTCTAAAATTGTGTGCGGAAAGATTTTTGCCATATCGTCCAAAGATGCCGGATTTCCGTGAATATCCAAAGCCGGAGCGAGTTTGTTTGGCAAATCGGCGGTGATGTTATACCAAAATTTTGGCAATTCATATTGTTCCAAATTTATGCGTAATAATTCCATTTTGATTAAATTTCCACGAGATTTTGAATATTTTTTTTAAAAATTTTTTGATATTTTTTGATATTTTTTGAATATTTTTTAAATATTTTTTAAGATGTTTTGATATTTTTGATTTTTTTATGTTGTTAAAAAAGTAAAGTTCTTCTATAAGCCGGATTCTGTAATAAATAAAATATAAAAATATAAAAATATAAAAATATAAATTATTTATCGGTAATCATTCCTCTACATTTAATATCACTATTAAATTTTAGCAACCTACCCGAAACTTAATTACTGGGTCAAGTAGCGTTTCTGTTTGGTCTTGCAGCGAATGGGGTTTGCCTTGCCTTGATTATTACTAATCAAGCGGTGGTCTCTTACGCCGCCATTTCACCCTTACTGAATTTTCAGCGGTATATTTTCTGTTGCACTTTCCGTCGGATTACTCCGCCCAGCCATTAACTGGCATTCTGACCCGATGCTGTCCGGACTTTCCTCCCGAAAATTTTGCTCATTTGCCGATTTGCATATTTTGTAAATATACAAAAATACAAAAAAACAAAAATTTTCCAGCGATTACCCAAAGAACTTTACACACAAAATTATAACAATAAATAAAATATTTATAAAATTAGCAGTCTTAAAAAATTTACCAAACTCATAAAATTTACAAATATAAAAAATATAAACAAATATAAACAAATATAAATATAAATAAAAAATTAAAATGTTATTTAATAAAAATAATCACAGCCAAAACCAAAGCCAAAATCAAAGCCAAAGCAATTCAAAAGCCGACAAAAATAATTCAACGCCCAGCGTTCGTCCAAATGTCAGAATTATGCCCGGAGCCAAAAAATCCGCTGGTGGAACCTTTTTTGGAATGTTTGTCGGTTTAGTTATCGGAATTGTGGTTGCCGCCGCTGTGGTAATGCTTATAAATCAAGCTCCAACGCCATTTAATCCAGAAGAAGCACAGAAAAAACATCAAGAAAACGCCGACGCCAACAAATTAGTCCAACAAGCCAAAAAAGGCGATTTGGTTGAATTGCCAAATAAACCCGGCGATAAAATTCCGGAAAAACGCTTTCAGTTTTATGATATTTTGCCAAACGGACAAACCGCTCCAAATGTTGATAAAAACGCCGTGCAAATGGATGGCTTGGCTGCTTTGCCAAATCGTGCTGATGATTTCATTGAGCCAACAGAATTAGATGACGACGGCAATGGCGATGAAAATGCTGAAAAAAATAATCAAAATCTCGTGGAAAAAACGCCGGAAGTTGTTGAAAATAAAGCAACATCAGAAAAACAAGAAAAACCTGAAATTACTAAAAAAACAGCCTCCGAAAGTTTAGTTTCTGGCAAAGTTTTTATTCAAGCCGGATCGTTTTCGCGTTCGCAAGAAGCCGATAATCAAAAAGCAAAATTAGCAATGCTCGGAATTGAGGCGTATATTCAGCAAGTTATGGTGCAAGATAAAACTTTTTATCGCGTCCGACTCGGACCTTTCAACGAAAAAGAAGCGAATAACGTGCAGCGAGAATTATCAGCAGCAAATATTCAATCAACAATGATTAAATAATTTACAATTTAAAATTTACTAACTAACTTACAAAAAAGGAAAAATAATGTCTATGGATTTACAAAAAGACAACGTAACTAACAACACAAGCGTAGTTTTTAATGATACTGACAAATTGCTAATAGTAGCGTCACATTTAGGAAGTATTTTTTTTGGTTTTATACCTTCACTCATTGCATATTTAATTCGCAAAGATACTCCCGGATTTGTTTTAGATAGTGTAACAGAAGCATTAAACTGGCAAATCACCGTAATTATAGGAATGTTTATTAGCGGACTTTTAGCTCTCGTTTTAGTAGGTTTTTTGCTAATGGGAGTAATTTGGCTTTGCAATATAATTTTTTGCATAGTAGCAACAGTAAAATTTATTAACAAAGAAAATTATCGCTATCCATTATGTTTACGGTTAATTAAATAATAAAATACTTAAAATTTTTTATTTAATAAAAACAAAATTTCCACGAGAAATCTAAAAAAATTTTTAGAAATCTCGTGGAAAATGTTATAAAAACTTATAAAAAAATTATAAAAAAATTATAAAAAAATTATAAAAAAATTATAAAAAAATTATAAAAATAAATACTATGAAAATACAAATACTAAACGAATTAAATAATACTGAAAATTTTGTTTATAACGAAAATTTTTTACAAGTTATCAGCATTTGCGGAGATAATGCTGAAACATTTTCACAAGGACAATTTACTACGGACATCAAAGCATTAAAACGAGAACCGAATAAAGTTCAAATTTCGGCGTGGTGTAATGCAAAAGGCAGAATTATCGCTAATTTTTTTATTTACTTTGATAGTCAGCAAAATAAATATTTTTTGATTTTATCGGCTGATTTAATTGATGATTTTATTTTGAAATTACAGAAATTTATTTTGCGTTCCAAAGTCAAATTAAACAAAGAAAATAATATTTTTCCTTTGATAAAAATAACTGATGAAAATACTTTAATATTAAATTTATTTGATAGCAAAAATAGCAAAAATAGCAATAATAGTAATAATAGCAATAATTTTTTTAGCAGAGATATTACTAATATTCGTAAATTTTTCTTTCAAAATGGTTTTTTGTTGATAACTAAAAATTTGATAGAACTATTTACTCCGCAAATGATAAATTTTGAAAACTTCAACGGAATTTGTTATACCAAAGGCTGTTATAGCGGTCAAGAAGTAATCGCAAGAACACATTATTTACAAAAAGGTCAAGCAAAACGCGGCTTGGTTGTTTTTAGTTTTGATATTCCCAAACATATTGATAACCAAACCCCAAATATTCCAAACAATATTCTCAATGAAAATAGTGAAGTAATCGGAGAAGTCGCTGACGTTTTTATTGATGAAAATGCATTATATTTTATGGCTGTAATCAAACTTACTTACGACGAAAATGATAATATTCTTCCATTACAAACTTTGTATATAAATAATCAAATTTTTTACATAGAAACTCAAAAAAATTATGTCCTCTAATACTAAAACCGAGTTAATTACTTTACGCGATTTTTTGCGTTATGCCGTCAGCAGATTTTCGGCAACAAATATATATTTTGGTCATGGCACAACTAACGCTTTTGATGAAGCCGTTTATTTGATTTGTCATACTTTGGGATTAAATTCCGAGCATTTGGAAATATTTTTGGACGCCAAATTATTGCTCCAAGAACGCGAATTAGTTTTAGATATTTTGCAAAAGCGTGTGCAAAATCGCATTCCGGCGGCGTATTTGACTCACGAGGCGTGGTTGTTTGACTATAAATTTTATGTTGATGAACGCACCATAATTCCACGCTCGTTTATCGCCGAATTGCTGATAAATAGCAGTTTGGAGGTTTGGTTTGTGGATAATAGCAAAATTCAAAATGTTTTAGATTTATGCACCGGTTCCGGCTGTTTGGCGATTATTGCGGCGGATATTTTTGCAAATGCGGCGGTTGATGCGATTGATATTTCTAAAAATGCGTTGGCGGTTGCGGAAAAAAATATCAAAAATTATGCTTTGCAAAATCAAATAAATCTGCTTTGCGGCGACGGCTTTGAAGTGTTAAAAAATCAACAAAAAAAATATGATTTGATTATTTGCAATCCGCCGTATGTTGATGCGGAAGCGATGAAAAATTTGCCGGCAGAATATCGTCACGAGCCGAGTTTGGCGTTGGCTTCCGGCGTTGATGGTTTAGATTTTGTAAAAAAATTATTGCAAAACGCTAAAAATTATTTGAGCGAAGACGGCATTTTAGTCGTAGAAATCGGACATCAAAAGGAAAAATTATTGCAAGAATTCCCAGAATTAAACTTTGTTTGGTTAGAAACTCAAGCCGGAAATGATTATGTTTTTTTATTAGAAGCCAAAGATTTATAAATAAAATTTATAAAAATTTATAATAAATTTATAAATAAAATAAAATTTTCCACGAGAAATCTAAAAATTTTTTTGGGAATCTCGTGGAAAAATAGAGAAATAAAAGGAAAATCAAAAATGAATATAAATATCAAGCAATTAAATTCTCAAGAGCCAAATTTTTTGCAAGACCTGAAAAATCTGACAACCTTTGAACTTTCGGAAGATTTCCAAATTGAAAATACCGTCAGAGAAATTATCCAAAACGTCCGTAATAACGGCGATTCCGCTGTTTTGAGTTATACGCAAAAATTTGATAATCTGCAAAATATCAACAATTTATCGCAGCTACAAATAACTCCAACTGAATTAGATCAAGCCATTTCCAAAGTTCCGCAAGAAAAATTAAACGCCATAAAAATTGCCGCCGAACGCATCAAAAATTTCCATCAGAAACAATTTGAAAAACTTGGCGGCTCGTGGGATTTCACCGAAAACGAAAATATTTTGGGTCAGCGAATTTTTCCGCTCCAAAAAGTTGGTTTATACGTTCCGGGCGGCAAAGCGGCTTATCCGTCTTCCGTTTTGATGAACGCAATTCCAGCCAAAGTCGCCGGAGTCAAAGAACTCATAATGGTCGTGCCAACGCCCAACGGCGAAAAAAATGCAATGGTTTTGGCAGCCGCAAAAATCGCCGGAGTTGATAAAATTTTCACCATCGGCGGAGCTCAAGCGGTGGCGGCGTTGGCTTTTGGGACGCAAACTATTCCAAAAGTTGCAAAAATCGTCGGGCCAGGAAATGCTTATGTGGCGGCGGCAAAACGCCAAGTTTTCGGCGTGGTCGGCATTGATATGATCGCCGGACCTTCCGAAATCTTAGTAATCGCCGACGATTCGGCAAATCCGGACTGGGTTGCCATAGATTTATTTTCTCAAGCCGAACACGACGAATTAGCTCAAGCGATTTTGATTTCGCCATCGGAAAATTTCATAAAAAAAGTGCAAAAAAGCGTGGAAAATTTAATCAAAAATCAACCTCGCAAAGAAATAATTGCTACTTCACTCAACAATCGCGGAGCGTTCATAAAATGCTCGGACTTGGATGAAGCCGTAAAAATTGCCAACGAAATCGCTCCGGAGCACTTGGAATTATCGTTGGAAATCAACACGGCAAAAATATATGCCGAAAAAATCTGCAACGCCGGCGCCGTTTTTGTAGGCAATTACACATCCGAAGCGTTGGGCGATTATTGCGTTGGGCCGAATCACGTTTTGCCAACTTCTGGCTCGGCGAGATTTTCCTCGCCGCTCGGCGTTTATGATTTTGTCAAACGCAGCAGTTATGTCTGCGTCGCCGAGAGTTCTTCCAAATATTTGGGAGAAATCGCAGCCACGTTAGCAGACGGCGAAGGTCTATTCGCACATAAACAATCGGCGGAAATGCGGTATAAAAAATAAAAATTAAAAGTAGCAAAAAACAATTTTTCCACGAGAAATTCCAAAAAATTTTTAAAAAATATTTTGAAAATCTCGTGGAAAATGTTTATTTATTTTTATTTGTTATTTTTATTATTTTTTTGTTAATTTAATTCCGTTAATATCTGCATAATATTGTGCTGTTTTTGGATCTTTTGGATAAATTTCTCGGATTAACCAGCATATTTTCCCTAAAAATTCATTTGATAATCCATTTGACATAGCAAATTGCTTTTGTGAATTTATCACCGCTAATTCATCTTTTAACATTTCTTGCTGCATAACTCGCGATGAATTATTATTATGAAATCGGTAATAAGCAACCGGATTTTTTAGTAATTTTATACTATATTTTTGCGTGAGTTTTAACCACATTTCTAAATCTTCTATGCGATTACCATTAGTATAAGCTCCAACATTTTTTATACAATTTAATTTGATTAAACTGCTCATTGCCGGAAGATAATTTCCATAAAAAAAACTACTATACTTCACCTGAAAATCATCCGCCAAATAGTTTTTATTATGCAAGGAAGAATAAAGTTCTAAGAAAGTTTTATATACATTTTCTTTCTTATATTTATTTGCTTCTTCTGGCATTAGTAATTGTAAGTTTTTATTAACTAAAATTTCTTGAATTTTCATTTATAAACAAAGCATCACCAAAAATTGCCGCATAACTATCGTCTAATTTTTCAATCTCTGATACCAATAAAGAAGTTTTAAAAGGCATCAAGATATCATCACTTGCAATCGCATAAAAATATTTTCCTTGTGCCCATTTTATAGCTTGATTTAAGTTATAACTAATACCTTTATTTTTTGCATTTTTAATATATTCAAAACGAGAAAAACGCCCTTTACATTTATCAAAAAAACTATTTATAACAGCATCAGAATTATCAATAGAACAATCATCAATAATAATTAGTTCTATGTTTTGATAATCTTGCAAAATAATGCTTTCAATGGTTTGAGAAATATAATTTTGGTGATTATAAGAAGGAATACAAATACTAACTAATGGTTGGTTTGTTGGTTGGTTGGACATAATTAGATAAATTCTCCATAAAAGTTTAATTTTTTTGATATTTTTATTTTAATAAAACAAAAACTTTTCCACGAGAAATTCCAAAAAATTTTTAAAAAATATTTTGAAAATCTCGTGGAAAAATTATTTGCAAAATTTTAAAAATAATCTAATTGATTGTTATATTTGCGTATTGAATTTATCGCCCAAATCGCTGCGATAATATGCCCGATATCTGCGGTTATGGTTTGGAAAAATAAACACGCAATTCCTGATAATGGTCTGCCGATTAAAAAGAAAGTAAGAAACGGAAAAAATATGGCTAATAAATAATGTCCAAAGCCCTTTTTTTTGCGTCTGTTTGGCGTATATGTATACGTATATTGATATTGATATTGTTGCTGTTGTTGGCGTTGATTTTGTTGATGTTTTTGATAATAATCTTTATAATCTTGTTCAAAACTATTTTCCGAACTATTTTTATTACTATTTTTATTACTATTTTGATTACTTGTGGAATTTGTGTAAGTATTTGTATAAGTATTTGTATAAGTATTTGTATAAGTATTTTCTGCCGCTACTTCGTCCAAAAAATTATTATATTGCATACGCTGAAAATCATCAGACAAAATATCATAAGCGTGTTGAATTTCTTTAAATTTTTCTTCGGCAGTCGGATTATTTGGATTTCTATCAGGATGATATTTCATTGCTAATTTTCTATAAGATTTTTTGATTTCATCTTTATTAGCATTTCTATTTACCAAAAGTATTTCATATAAATTTTTATCTCTGGAAAATGTATTACGCATCGCTGATTTCCGCCATTTTTAAAAATTTTTTATATAGTATTTTTTTTATGATTTTTATGCTTTTTATGCTTTTTTTACATTTTTCCACGAGAAATCTAAAAAATTTTTTGGAAATCTCGTGGAAAATATTTCATAGTTAATACTTATTTTTATTCGTTATTTTGTTGTTTGTGTTTATGTTTATTTTTTTTTATTTTTACTTCTAACGTGATGCTTTGACGAAATAATATTTTCATCTTTGCGTATCTCTTTTGCCAACAATTCTACAATTACATTAACATATTTATAACCTTCAGAACTACCGAATTTTTTTACTAATTCTATGGCTTCGTTAATGATTACTAATGTTGGTGTTTGCGGACAAAATTTCAATTCATAAGCCGATAACAAAATCACACTGCCTTCCACCGGCGATAATTCTTTGAAAGTTCTATCCAAAACATTTTCAATTATAGTTAGCAATTCTTCCACGTTAATAAAAATGTTATTGCAAATCTCTTGCAAAAACTCCAAACTTGCATTTTTATAAGTAGGAATTGTATGCAAATCTTGTTTGATTTGCTCAAAATTCAAAACTATATTTTCGCCGTTATCGTGAGCAATTTTCCATTGATATAACGACTGAATCATCAACTCACGAGCAAAATGTCGGCTTGGTTTGCGTGGCGTAAAATTTTGTTTATTATTGTTTTCAGAATTTTCAGAATTTTCAGAATTTCCAGAATTTTCAGTATTATTATTCATAATAAAATAAATTTTGTTTATATTATTGATAGCCGTTAATAGAATTATTTAATTGCAAATTCAAATGAGCCATTTCTACGGCGGCTCTGGCACAATCTTCGCCTTTTGGAATCACGCGTAATTCTGCTTGTTCCGCACTGTTACAAGTCAAAATTCCGTTAGCAATTGGCACGCCGGAATCTAATTGCACGTCCATCACGCCACGACAAGCGTCATTGCAAACAACTTCAAAATGATAAGTATCGCCGCGAATAACGCAACCAAAAGCAATCAAAGCGTGGAATTTTCGGCTTTGAGCCATATTTTGCAAAGTTAGCGGAATTTCCAACGCTCCTGGAACTGTGGCAATTGTGATATTTTCATCAGCAACGCCGAGCCTACGCAATTCGGCAATGCAAGACGACAAAAGGCGTTTGCAAAAATCGGCATTAAATCTGGCGGTGACAATTCCTATTTTGAGCGTCTCGCCGCGTAAGCAAGGCAAATATTCTTTGATGGTTGGATAATGCACATCTTTCAAAATAATTGGGCGTTGTTCGGACATAATAAAAATTCCTTTCTTAAATATTTTTATGTTTTATGTTTTATGTTTTATGTTTTATGTTTTATGTTTATACAAATTTCCACGAGATTTTAAAAATTATTTTCAAAAAATTTTTATAAAAACTCGTAGAATTTTGTTATTTTGCGGTTGTTTAATTTTTTGGAATCACGATTACGCCGTTGATTCCTAATTCTTTTAATTTTTGTTGAGCTTTTTCTGCTTGAGCTTTATTGGTAAATGGGCCAACTTGGACGCGATTTTCTAACACGGCAGGTATTCCAGCAGCAACCAATTTTTGATATAAATTTTCGGCAGATTGCGGATTTGCTTTGCTATCAAAAACACCGACTTGAATGCGAAATTTGTCATTGGGAATGATGCTTCGTTCGGCGGAAGTTATCTGAGTTTGCGTGACATTTTGCATAGAAACAATGCGAGTGTTTGGCAAATTATTGCGTTCCGGCAACGACGGAGCCGATTTGTCGGAGCCTAACATTGGCGGAGCAGAAGTCTCTTCGGCGACAAAATTTTGCGGAATTTGTTGATTTTTCTGCATTTCGGCTAATTTGCGGTTAGTTGCAGATTTATCGGTGATAGATTTTTCGTTATTATTTTTTTGGATTGGCTTGATTTGCGTTTGCTGAACTTGTTGATTTTGTTGCGGATTTAATTTCAAAATAGTATGTCCGCCTTGCTGCATTGAGGTATTTTGCGATATTTGTGGCGATTTTGCTTGAGCTGATGCTTGATGCTCGGCTTCGGCAAAGGTGCCGAAACTATCGGCAGCTGCTGGTTGGGTTTTATCAATGGTGGCGATTTGCGAATTATTTTCCACGAGATTTTGATTATTTTTTTCGGGATTTTCTGCTGTCAATTCGGGGTTTAGATTCAAATTTTCTGCGGGGATTATATTTTGCAAATCTGCATTTTGATTATTTTGATTTTGCTGATTATTTTCGGAAATACTTGCCACGTCCGGAATTACTAATGGTGGAACATTTGGCTCTGCTGGAGATTCTGGTTTATTGAACTGCTCTACGCCAAACAAAATACCCAATAAAACGGCGACAACGGCACCGGCAATTCCCAAGCGTTTTAATAATTGTTTGCTTTGCTGATTTGCCGGATTTGCATTATTTGATTTATTTGCGTTTGCATTTGCATTTGCATTTGCATTATTTTGTTTTGCTTGTTCGGCATAGAATTCTGCCGATTTCATAGGACTTAACGGCTGCATTTTGCCTTTTAAGGTTTTGACTGTTGTGGTTGTTGTAGTTTTTTTGCCGTTATTAGAATTATTTTGAATAGCCATAAAGTATTATATTTTTGATATTTTTTAAAAATTTATTTATTATTAGCCGGAGCTTTTGATTTTGCCAACGCCGTGACCAATTCGGCCTCTGCACGAGCAATTCCGCAACGCTCGGCGATATTATCAGCATCATAACCGGCACTTGCCATTTGCATAGCGTCGCCGTAGATTGGAGCGACGTTTTGCATAATTTTCATACGCGATAATTCTTGCTTGAAATCATTTTGTAACAAAGTCAAAGCTTCTTGCAAGATTTTCACATCATTTTGCAGATTTTTTACGTCTTTGGTTAATAAATCAATTTTGAATTGTGCTTCTTCATATTTTCGTGCTAATTCTTTATTTTCCGGATCGCCATAAGCAATTGAAGGATCTGGCGGTTCATAAGCATATTTTTTATCATCGTCTTCGGCATTTGTTTGAGAATTACTATCGCTATTTTCTGCATTATTTGTTGCATTATTTGCAGGATTGTAATTAGGATTAAACGGATTACTATTTTTATTTTGCTGACTTTTTGCTAATGCTGCTTGACTGAAACTAACCAAGATATCGGTCTTATTATTACTATTATTATTGTTATTATTATTGTTATTACTATCATTTTTTTTGAAGCGTAATTTAATAACATTAAATAACAAAAATAGCATATAGATGGCCAATAAACCTATAACGCCAGTGACAATTTCTTTGATTGATAAAAATTCATCCATATTATTTTTGTTTGCTAAAAAAAATAAGGGAAATCTCGTGGAAAATTTGTATTTTTGTATTTTGTATTTTGTATTTTGTATTTTGTATTTATAAACTTAAACTATATTGCAAACCTAATAAATGTCTTTGCGTTTTATAATCACCATATAAGACACCAAAATTACTTTTCTTATATCTACTATCAGCACGTGGAGAATATAAATAACTATAACCAAAATCTACGCTGCCATATTTTTTGCTATCATATTTCAGACCAACAGAAAACCACCATCTATGATGATCTGGCATTAGCATAGTTCGCTCATCAACCCGTAATGGCGAATGTTCATAAGCCAAACCATATTTCAATTTCAAATTATCATTATAGTTATAAATTGCACCCCAAGATAAACGCCAAGAATTATGTTTTATATTATTTAAAGTAAAATTTGGACTTTTTTCATTATAAGCATTATTTTTGTAAAAATTTGTATAACGTGTCCAAGTAAAATTCCCCATTACCTCCCACTTATGTAATAATTTTTGCCAAACAGAAATACTCAAAGAAGATGGAGTTTTAATTCTACATTCATTATTGAAATTTTGCTGCGAATAAATAACATTATTTTTTATTTTATGCGTTATTCCATTTGTATAAGTAACGCCAACTCGCATATTATCTGATGGAGTTAATAATGTTCCAATGCTAAACCCTAATTTTTTATTTTTTCCAGAACTATTAAAACTACTTTCTTTCCAACGTGCGTCTAACTTTTGATAATTCAAACTAATTCCGAGACTAATTTTGGGACTAAATTTATAACTAACTGTCGGAGAAATTGTCAAAGAACTAACATCAGATTCTATTATTTTGTTGGAATTTGTATGAAAACTGTTGCGTAATTCATACGGCGAATAAACTCCCAAACCAACGGTCAAATCTGAAAAATTTGCCGGTTGATAAGTTATATAAAAATTTGTGCTATTTTGGAATTTCCCAGCATCACCGCTGCCAAGATTCAAATCATATTTGAGTTTGTTAAATTGCATTACATCACTGACCGAAATATTCAAACCCGACAAATGCGAAATACTCGCCGGATTTGCCCGTAAAGTGGCGGCGTTATCAGCGATTGCACCATTTCCTGCTAATGCGGTGCCGATTTCACTTGCGGCATAAACGCTATCATTTTGAAAAGTGGCTGCGGTGGCTATTGTTGGAAATACAAACAAAATTAAAGGTAAAAATTTTTGCATTTTTTAAAATTTTCTTAAAAAATTAAATTATTTGCTTGTTTTTTTTATATTTTATATATAAAGCAAAATAAAGCAAAATAAAGCAAAATAAAACAAAATTTAAAAAAAACGCCGCTGATTTTTCAATCAAACGGCAAAGATTTAATTTGGTGGTGAAGGGCGGACTTGAACCGCCGACCTACGGGTTATGAATCCGTCGCTCTAACCAGCTGAGCTACATCACCTTTGTTTCAAATTTAAAAGACGAGATTATATATAAAAAATATTGTTTGTCAAGCAGATTTTTTTACAACTTTTTATAATTTTTTATAATTTTTTATAATTTTTTATAATTTTTATAATTTTTATAATTTTTATAATAAACGCAAATCTTTTAACAAATTTTCCACGAGATTTTTATAAAAATTTTCAAAAATTTTTTGAGATTTCTCGTGGAAAAATATCCAAAAAATCAATATGAGCAAAAAATTATTTATCAAAACTTACGGCTGCCAAATGAACGAATACGATTCCGACAAAATGGCAGATATTTTAATCAACGCCGAGCAATCTATTGAACGCTGCAATTCGCCGGAAAATGCCGATATCATTATTTTAAATACCTGTTCGGTTCGCGAAAAAGCTCAAGAAAAAGTTTTCCACGAATTAGGCAGAATTAAATCTTTCAAAAAAAATAATCCAAATCTAATTATCGCTGTCGGCGGTTGCGTTGCCAGTCAAGAAGGCGAAAATATTATAACTCGCGCGCCTTTTGTAAATGTCGTTTTCGGACCTCAAACTTTGCATCGTTTGCCTCAATTGATTGCCGAAAGCCAAAAATCTAAACGTCCTGCCATTGACGTTTCTTTCCCAGAAATAGAAAAATTTGATAATCTGCCGCCCGCCGAAATCAAAGGTGCCTCGGCGTTTGTTTCCATTATGGAAGGTTGCTCCAAGTTTTGCACTTATTGCATAGTGCCTTTCACGCGCGGCGACGAGGTTTCGCGTCCGTTTGATGATATTATGAACGAAATCGCCACGTTAGTAAAAAACGGCGTCAAAGAAGTCAATTTGTTAGGGCAAAATGTTAATGCCTATCGCGGCAAGTTAGAAGCCAACGGCGATGACGATGATATTGTTGATTTGGCTTTTGTGATTCAACAAATCGCCAAAATTCCGCAGATTGAGAGAATTCGTTATACGACTTCGCACCCTTGCGAAATGACCGAACGCCTGATAAATACTTATTTGACCGAGCCGAAGTTGGTTTCGCACTTACATTTGCCGGTTCAAGCTGGTTCTGACCGCGTTCTGGCGGCAATGAAGCGTGGTTATACTACTTTGGAATATAAATCTATAATCCGTAAGTTGCGTAAAGTTCGCCCAAATATTAGTATTTCTTCGGATTTTATCGTAGGTTTTCCGGGCGAAACCGATGCCGATTTTGAGAAAACTTTGCAGTTGATAGATGATGTGCAGTTTGACGCGTCGTTTTCGTTTGTGTATAGTCCGCGTCCGGGAACTCCGGCGTTGGAATTGAAAGACGAAACTCCGGCGGAAATCAAAAGCCAACGTTTAGCAAAATTGCAGCAAAAAATTGACGCTCTGGCACAAAATTATAGTCAGCAAATGGTCGGCACGTTTCAGAAAGTTTTGGTAGAAGGAGTTTCTAAAAAAAATGCCAACGAATTAGCCGGACGCACCGAAAATAATCGTATAGTAAATTTTGCGATAAATTCTGCACACGCAAAACGCTTGATAAATCAATTTGTGGAAGTAAAAATTACCGCTGCTTTGCCGCATAGTTTGAAAGGCGAATTACAAGTTTTATAAAAATTACTAATTTGATTACTAATTTGATTACTAAAAAGATTTTCCACGAGATTTTAAGTATTTTTTTTAGAAAATTTTTATGAAATCTCGTGGAAAAATTTCACTTTATTTATTATGGAAATAAATGCTTATTTAATGCCGTATATTTCTTTATTTTTTATAGGTTTATTTGGCGGAGGACATTGTATAGCAATGTGCGGCGGAATTGTTAGTTTGATTAGTCAGAATATTAACAATAATCAAAATAAACAAAATAAACAAAATAAAAAATTGACGTTGATAATATATAATTTTGGGAGAATTTTCGCTTATACTGTCGCAGGTTTGTTAATAGGTTTTGTTGGAGAACAATTATTAAATTTTCAGAGCATTATTGGGCAAATAAAGTTATTTTTATATTTGCTCTCGGCGATAGTAATGATAGGAATGGGATTATATTTGTTGGGATTTCCGTTTATTTTACTTCCGTTAGAAAAATTAGGCAAATATATTTGGAAATTTATTCAACCAGCAGCGTCTAAATTATTAGTTAATAAAAATAATAACAATGAAAAAATTAGCAGAAGTAAGCAAATTTTTACAACATTTTTATTAGGTTTTTTATGGGGTTGGTTACCGTGCGGTTTAGTTTATTCAGCGTTAATAACAGCATTAACATCAACATCAATAATTAAAGGAAGTTTGTTAATGTTAGCGTTTGGTTTAGGGACTTTGCCAAACTTATTATTATCAGGTTTGTTGTTGAATAAACTCAATGAAAATTATAAAAAAATAATGCGTTATGTTGGCGGAATTATTATTTTAATTTATGGTTGTTTAAACTTAATTCGTTTATTTAATATAATATAAAAAATATATAAAAAATATATAAAAAATATTAGGAAAAATTATTATGATTACACAAATTTTTGGAGTTTTAATAGAAAAAAATCCTCCGTTTATAGTTGTTGATGTAAATGGTATTGGCTATGAAATTTCTGTGCCGATGAGTAGTTATTATTTGTTGCCGGAAATAAATCAAAAAATTAAATTACTAACGCATTTTATAGTCAAAGAAGATGGACATTTTTTATATGGTTTTGTTAGCGAAGAAGAGCGTTATATTTTCCGTTTATTGTTAAAAGTTAGCGGTATCGGAGCCAAAATTGCTATTGCTATTTTATCAGGTTTATCGGTCAAAGAAATTGCTGCCACTGTAGAATTAAATGAAAGTATTAAATTTCAAAAAATTCCGGGAATAGGTAAAAAAACTGCCGAACGTTTGGTTTTAGAATTGAAAGATAAAATTAAACTAAATAATATAAATAATATAAATAATATGAAAAAAGTTGCAGAAACTATAAACAAAATAAACGACGAAAATAATATTGAAAATTTGCATCAAGAAAGCGAAAAAAATACAGAAGCAAATCAAAATAATTACGCTAATATTGAAAATCTTTTGATTTTGAAAGAGGAAATTATTGCTGCTTTGTTAGCACTTGGTTATTCAAGCAAAGAGTGTGATTTTGCCGTGAAAAATCTGTCGGAAAATATACAATCTATTCATAATGTTGGCGATGGAATACGTTTTGCTTTGAAACAATTAGCAAAGTTTTAGAATAATATTATTTTAATAATGTTTGATGCAGTTAATTTTATCAAAACACTTCCGGAAAATCCCGGAGTCTATAAAATGTTTGATAAGCATAATAATTTGCTTTATGTTGGTAAAGCAAAAAATTTAAAACGTCGTGTTAGTTCGTATTTCAAAACTAATTTAATAAACAAAAACCATAGAATTAGTTTGATGGTCAAACAAATTAACAAAATAGAAATTAGTTTGACGCATACTGAAAATGAAGCATTATTATTAGAAAGTAATTTAATTAAAACACTTTCTCCAAAATATAATATAGTTTTTCGCGATGATAAATCGTATTTATACATTATATTAAGCAACGATACTTTTGCAAAATTAGGGTATTTTAGAAGTCAGTTTAATGCCAACAACTATAAGCAAAAAAATATAGTAAAAAATAATATATTTTTTGGCCCATTTCCATCTACAAAGGCAGTTTTTGAAACTATAAATTTGCTACAAAAAACCTTTTTACTCCGCACTTGTGAAAATAGTCAGTTTACTAATAGACAACGCCCTTGTTTATTATATTCAGTTGGCAGATGTTCGGCTCCTTGTATTGCGAATAAAATTAGTTTAAATGATTATCAAAATAACATTAAGAAAGCGATTTTATTTTTGAAAGGCGAACATCAAAAGTTAATAGATGACTTAATTTTGGAAATGAAGTCAAACGCAGATAACTTAAATTTTGAAAAAGCAACGGAATTAAGAAATCAAATTCGTAGGTTATATTCTTTGCAAGAAACTCAATTTATACATTTGCTAAAAAATAACAAAAATAATACTTTTGTTAGCAATTTAAACGTTGATATTATCACGCTAATTGTGTTTAATAATAATGAAAATATTTGTTTAAATCATACTATGATTCGTGCTGGAAAATATCTTGGAGATAATCCTATTTTTCCGCAAAATACGACAAATATACATAAAAATAATATAGTAAAAATAATCATACAATTTTTGTTACAAACTTATTTTAATAATAATTTTAATACTATAAATTTACCAAATAAATTTTTGTTTAATATTATTATTGATAACAAAAATGAAAGTAGTAATTTATTAACTGAACAACGATTAAATTTTATACATAAACAACTTTTTTCCACGAGAAATGATATTATTTTTTTGAATAATAAAGCATTAGCTGAAGAATATTTGCAATGGAAAAAATTAGCCGAAGATAATGCAATTATCGCCATTGAAAATAAAATAAACAAAACGGAATTACAAAAGCAAAAAATCAATTTACTTCAAAAGATTTTGGCTATTAAAATCAATCATATTGAATGTTTTGATATTAGTCATTTACGTGGCGAAAAAACTATTGCTTCTTGCGTTGTCTATAAAGATTATAAACTGCAAAAAAATCTGCACCAAAAATTTAATCTAACTAATATAAATAACGGCGATGATTATGCTGCTATTTTTGAAGCTATTCAATTACGTTATAAAGATAATACTACTGAAAATTTGCCACAACTAATTCTCATTGATGGCGGTTTGGGACAATTAAAATCGGCAATTACTTCATTTAATTTTTTATGCAAAAATAGTATTAACAAACCGATTTTTTTGGGTATAGTAAAAGGAGAAAATCGTAAATTAGGAAAAGAAAAAATCATTAAAGAAAACGGCGAAGTAATTCCTTTTAAAGTTGATAATATTGCGTTTAATTTGTTGCTAAATATTCGTGATGAAGCACATTATTTTGCTATTAGTAATCATAGAAAATTACGCGATAAATCACGCCAAAATTTTACTTTGGAAAACATAAAAGGTATAGGCAAACAAAAACGTCAAGCGTTGTTAATTCGCTTTGGAAATATCCAAAATATCAAAGTAGCAACGCTTGAACAACTAACCTTAGTAAAAGGTATTAGTGTTGAGTTAGCAAATAATATTATTAACTTTTTTAAAGCAAATAGTTAATGCAAAATTTCCACGAGATTTTCAAAAAATTTTTTAGTTTTCTCGTGGAAAATTTTTATATATTATTTATATCTAAATTTTTGCCGACTAAATTCACTGCTTCTTGTAAACGTTCATTACTCAAATGTGCGTAACGAGAAGTTGTTTTTATATCAGCATGACCTAATAATTGCTGCACTTCATACAAACTACGTCCGGCATTAACTAAAAAACTTGCAAAACTATGTCGCAAATCGTGAATTCGCAGATTAGTTAAACCAGCAGATTTTCTTGCTTTATCCCAAGCAGTAAAAATAGAAACATAGGGTTTTTTAGTTTTTGGATTTGCAAAAATATAATCATTGCTAACGCTTGAATTTATAGTATTAAAACTATTATTTTTTTGCAGTAGTAATAATTTATTTAATAGTTTTATACATTGCGGACATAATGGTATAAAACGAATTTTTCCAGATTTTGTTTTGGGTATTTTCCAAGTTTTTTGTGAGAAGTTTATATCTTTCCATTTGGCATCTAAAACCTCTCTTTTTCTTGCACCAGTTAATAATAAAAAAGCAACAATAAATGGCAACATAGTATTATTACTTTTTTTGACTTCTGCTAATAAAATATCGGTTTCTTTTGAGGTTAAAAAGCGTTCAATTTTGTTATCATTTTTTAATAATTTAATATCATTTACGGGGTTAAATTTCACGCCAGGAACTTTCCATTTTATGGCTAAATTAAAACCATAACGCAACAAAACTAATGCCCGATTTATAGTTCCGGCAGAGTATTTATTTTCTTTTAAATGCTCCATAAATACAGCAATATCTGCAGCAGATAATACATTCATTTTTATTTCAGCAAACATAGGAAGTAAATGATTTTTAATCATAGTTTCATCAGTTTGCCAAGAACGTTTATAACTTTTAACATAAGGCAAATATTGCGTCAAAAAAATTCTTTTATAGTTGGCGTTTGAATATTTATAACTTGCTGACAAGTTTTAGGATTTAAACCCAAATTTGCCATACGTAATATATTTACGGCTTTATCTTTGGCTTCTTGTAAAGTGACAATTCTGGCGTTGCCAATAGTATAAACTTGTTTTTTATTTTGATATTTATACTGCACACGGAAAGCTATGTATCCGGACTGAAAAATATCAACAAAAAAACCTTTGATTAAAGTATCAAAAATTTCAAAATGTGAACAATTTTTAGGGCAAGTAAAGTTTAAAAAATTACATTCAGTTAAAGTCATTATAGACATAGAAAAACTCCTAATAAAAGTATTTTAAATATAAAAAATTTCCACGAGAAAAACCAAAAAATTTTTGGAAAATCTCGTGGAAAATTATTATAGTTATTTATAAAATACTTCTAACCTAATTTAATATGTTCGGCGTCAAAATCTAAGATTTCTTGTGCGTGAAAATCAGCAGTTTTGGAACGCAATCTATAATTATTTTCTACATTTATTTTGCTTCTGCCGACTTGTTTTTGTTCCAAATCAGCAATAACTTTTTTGCTTTTTATATACTGAGAAAATTTGTTAATAATATGTTCTTTGAAAGTATTTGCAAAAGTAAAAATTTTGTCAAACTGTTTGAATAAAAAACTACCTTGCAAGTTTAGTAAATAACTTTGTAAAGTGATTTTTGGCGATTGCAAATTCAAACTTTCATTGTTAGTAATCGTAGTATTTTTTGGCAATTCTAACAATGTATTTTTATTTTCATCAGCAGATTGTAAAATGCTAATAATCCATAAATTTTCATCAACCAAAGCCGCCAAAACTATATCATTTGCAGCAGGTTTTAATAAGCAACTACTTGCACGTTGGGCTTTCAAAATACCATTATTAGTATGAACAAAATAAAAGCCATCTAAACAGGTTTGGACTTTTGCCGCAAACATATAATTATTTGCGTAGTTAGCACTCAAATTTGTATTATTTAAGACATCAAATTTTATATTAGTGATAGACATAGTGAACTCCTTTTTGATTATTTATATTTACTTTATTATTGTGAAAAATTTTCTGCTACTTCTAATGCTTTATCAGTAAAAAATACATTGCTTAAATTAGTATTTCCTCTAATACTTGCTTGATTAAAATCGGCAGCGTGGAAATTACAAAAACTCAAATTAGCATTTTCAAAAATAGTTTGATTTAAAGTTGCGTGAGCAAAATTACTATACATTAAATTTGTATTTTCAAAGCGAGTATTTTCTAATTTACTTTCAGCAAATTGTGCTTTTTCTAACGGCAAATTTTGTTGCATTTTAAAATAAGAATTTGCCAAATTTGCTCCGATAAAAACTGCATTTTCTAAACTACAATTTTCAAAATAACTACGCTCCAAATTTGATTTTATAAAACTTACAAAATCCATTTTATTGTTAATAAATTTTGCATTATTTACATTTGCTTCATTGAAAATTAGTTGCTTCAAATTACTATTTTGAATAGTAATATTTTCGGCACTACAATTACGCAAAAACAATAAATCAGCGATTAAATTATCAAAAACTAAACCATTACTAAAATCAGAATTTAATATTAAAGCGTGAGATAAATTCAAATTTATAATTTGTGAATTCCCAAAACCATTAACCAAATTCACCCAAGTAGATTCGCTCAAATTAGCATTATTAAAATTAGTATTTTGGAAAGTAGTATTGCTGCCTAATGCACGAATTAAAATGGAATTTTCAAAACTAACATTATCCAAAATAGCGTCGTTAAACTGACTTTGCTTCAAATTAGTTTTGACAAAAGAACAATTAGAAATTTTGGTTTTATTAAACTGAATTTCAGCCAAATTTAAAGTATCAAAAATACAGTTTTCAAAGTTAGCATTTTCAAAATCTAAATCATTGAAATTCAAATTTTTGAATGCTTCATCATTGAAATTTATATCTTTAATGATTTCGTTGTTGGTTAATTTATTTTTCAGATTTTCCATAATTTTTTCCACGAGATTTCATAATTATTTTTTGATTTGCTCTAACAATTTAAAGTTGTTAAAAAACTCATTATTGAAGCAATCGTAATTATATTTTTTGCCTTTATTTAATACTTTGCCATCTATATTTATTTGCAAAGAAGTTTTTTGATTATCCGTTATTTGATAAGTTGGCAAAGTGATATCATCAAATTTATTTATATCATTAGAATTAAAAATATAATAATGTAGTTTTGATTGTTCTAAATTATCTTTATTTTCAAAAACAGCAATCCAAACATAATAAAAATCATTGCCTATATTATATCTAATTTTTGGATGAAAACTAAACGCTCTGACACTATTATTTGATTTGTTTGAAATACCTTCGCTCGTCTTTACTTGCAAATATTTTGTTACTATATTTAGCGGAGTTTTTTTACATTTCTCACACAAATTTGTCACGCATTTTGTTTTTTTATTTTCATAAATTTCTTTTCTTATATATTGCAAACTAAATTGCTGACAAGTTTCACAATAATAGCGAGAAATCACAAAATCAATACCTTCATCTATATAACTTCTATGCACTTGCCAACCTAACTGATGCAATTTCATAGATAACTGCATTTCTCCATATAATCCGATTACTAATTTCTTTTTTTCTATTTCTAATTCATTAGCATTTTCTTCATTACTAACTTCATTTTTACTCATTATAATTAAACTCCTTTAAATAAATTCCTACATATTTTCTCACATTATCTTTTAAAGATAAATCGCGTTCTATACCAATACCTATTCTTCCGAGTTCTCCTGCGGTTCTTAAAGATGTTCCTATACCGCTAAAAGGATCTAAAACTATTTCATTTTTATAACTAAACATTTGAATAGCAAATTCAGGAATTTCTCGCGGAAAAGGTGCAGTATGACCTAATAAGTTTTCACCTTTGGAATTTATTTTGATTACTGGATTTATTTTTTTTATATCGCGTCTCCAACTATAAATAAAATCTTTGTCAATAGTATTTTCATTGTTTAGTTTTGTGTTTTGAGTAAAGTAAGTTTTTGCACTAAATCTTTTGCCTCTATTTGCAGCACTACGCTCAAAACAATCTTTATTTTTACATTCCCAACTTTTAATTCCTATTTCACTATAAGCATTTCCATTTACCATTAAACAACCGCAAACTGGACAAGGATAGCGAGTATTATCATTTCTATGTTTATGAAATACTAATATATGTTCATAGCAATTCATTGGGTATTGAAAAAACGGAAAAGGTTTATCACCATTTTTATGCCTTTGACTTTGCACTTCACCTTTATCCCAAATAATATCATCAACAAAAGTGAAACCAACTTTTTCAAACAAAGTAATAAAATAAGCTCCCAAAGGTAATCTACGTTTGCCCCAAGTTGAAGTTGTTGTCAGATTATCATTATCAAAAACATCTCCAACATTAAACACAAAAACTCTATGATTATCTAAAACTCTATAACATTCTCTGATAATAGTTTCCATATCATTTAGATAATCGTTAATATTATTCCATTGAGCATAATCGCGGACATTGTAATATGGAGGCGAAGTGATCATACAATGTATGCTTTCAGTTTTTAATTGTTGCAAAACTGACAAACAATCTCCCCAAATTACTTTTTGCGTCTCGTTTTTATTACTAATAAAATTATCTAATTCTATGTTATATTTTTGTTGTTGCTGATAGTTAAATTTAACAAAATCATAATAGCATTTTTCAAATTCCTTAACTATATTTTCAACATTACTAATCTCATAAATATATTGAATTTTTAGAATAAAATCATTTAATAATTCCGGAGAAAATTCTGTTTTTAAATATTTATCACTTTTTGATAAAATTGTATCTAAATAATGTTTTTCCATACATTTTTCCACGAGATTCCCTTATTCTTTTTTGGCTTCTATTATCGTTCTTTGAGTATTTGCACTATCCAAATTTAATGCTTTATCTTCGTCAAATTTATACAAATCTGCACCGAACAATGAACTATTACTAAAATCTGCTGCGGCATTATTTACTTCGCTCAAATCAGCATACATCAAATCCGCTTTATTGAATTTACTTCGCACCAAATTACTACGTGTGAAATAACTATTTTTGGCTTGACTATTGGCAAAATTTGTATCTGCCAAATCACAATCTGCAAAGCGTGTATTATTTGCTTTTATGCTATCAAAATTTGCATTATTTAATTTGCTATTTTCAAAAACTGCGTTGTTTAAATTTGCATTTTTGAAACTACTTTGCTCTGCACAACTTTGGAACGCAAATGAACATTCTTGCAAATCGCAATTATCAAAATTTGACGCAACAAAATTACTTTGATGAAAATCTGCTTTATGCAATTTACTATTTTGCAAATTAGCGTTTTTCAAATCACAAAATTGCCATCTACTTTCCGCACAATTTGCATTACTTACGTTTAAATTTTCGGCATTATTTTTATAGAATTTTGCTTGTTGTAAATTACTTTTTTCCAAATTCAAATTACTTATATTTGCTTCAGAAAAATCAGTTTCTTTGGCGGAAACATTATCCATTTTTGCATTATTCAAATTGCTTTGATAGAAAGTTGCTTCATCAATTTTTGCGTTAGAAAATTTAACATTTTCCAAATTACTACGCGAAAAATCTGCATTTTGTAAATCGGCTCCGGAAAAATCTACGCCACGCAAATCTTGGTCAGCGAAATTCTTGCCTTTCAAATCGGCTCCGGCGAGATTTATTCCCACCAACGCCGCTCCACCAGCCGCCAACGCAATCGCCAAAGCATTTTCGCCGTCCTTACTTTTTGCACTTGCTTGTGGCGTTTCCAAAATTTTTTCTTGATTTCTCGTGGAATTTTGTTGATTTTCTTGTTTTATTTGATCTTGCGGATTTTGTTGATTTTCCACGAGATTTTCATTATTTTTTTTGGCTATTTGAGATTGCTGCATATATTTTTTGACTTGCTGATGCACCAAAATCATTTGTTTGCTCATAGAACCTTCCGCAAAACCGAGATCTTTTTCCATTTGCTTGACATAAGCCGGATAAGCCTCGCTTTCAATATCGGGAATTTTGTTGGAATGCTCTTCAATTTTGTCTAACAATTTTGGATCCAAACCGAGTTTTTTGAAAACGGCTTTTGGTTCATAATCGCCATTTTGTTGAGCGGCTTTGCCTTTATCTTCAATACCGCCGGGCCCAACGTTCAACAGCACTTGACGCATCAAATCTTGCACTTGTGGAGACGATGGCAAAATTTCCTCTTTCTTTTGGATATATTCTTCAACGGCTTTTTTCCAAGCGATTTCATTGCCTTTGAAATCTTCTGGATTTGGTTGCTGTAAATTTTCTAATTTTCTGATGCCCTGAATCGTTTTTTCATCAATACCTAATTCGCGTAAAGTTTGCTCGGGCGTTTTTGGCTCAACTTTGGTATTTTCAATTTTGTCCTGCACGGCGATAATTTCGTCCAAGCGTTTTTGGACTTCGGCGATTTGTTCTGCGGTTAGCGGCGGTTGATTTGCACGTTGCAGACCTTCATTTACTTCGTTCAAAGATGCTAAAAAATCTGCTTTTGCTTGAGCTTGTTTTTGAA
>SFHR01000057.1 GCA_004555545.1 Dechloromonas aromatica (nom. nud.) | reverse complement strand
TATGAACACAAATTCTCAATCTAAAAATAAAAATTTGACCGCCGGAGATTTCACCGGACTTGCCAAAAATTACGGCTTATATCGCCCGAATTATAGCCAAACCGTTTTAAATGCTTTACTTGCTCTGACAAATCCTCGCACGATCGCCGATGTCGGTGCCGGAACCGGAATCTGGACTCGTATGATTGCGAACTCGGCAAAAAATAGCACAATTTTCGCCGTAGAACCCAACGATGATATGCGAAATCAAGGGCAACAAGATAGCCAAAATTTGCCGATTTCTTGGAAATGCGGCAGCGGAGAAAATACCGGCTTGGAAAGCGATAGCTGCGACTGGCTCACAATGGCGTCAAGTTTTCACTGGACAGATTTCGCCAAAAGCACCGCCGAATTTCATCGCGTTTTGAAAAATAATGCTTGGTTCACGGCTTTATGGAATCCGCGTTTGATTGAAGTAAATCCGCTGCTGGTAGAAATTGAAAATTATTTGCATCAATTACAACCAACTTTAAAACGCATTTCCTCCGGACGTTCTGGGATTACAGCGACTTTGACGCAGCAATTACAAGATTGCCCATTATTCAGCGAAGTAATTTATATGGAAGCCCAGCACGTGATTGAAATGTCCGTAGAACGCTATTTGGGAGTTTGGAATTCCGTCAATGATATTCAAGTGCAGTTAGGGCAAGAAAAGTTCGCAGAATTCATAAATTTCATCCGTGAAAAAACTAAAAATTTATCAACAATTCAGGCGACTTATTTGACACGCGCTTGGTCAGCGAGAGTTAAAAAATAAAACAAATTTTCCACGAGAATTTCAAAAAAATTTTTAGAAATTTTTATAAAAATCTCGTGGAAAATGTTTGCTTTTTATTTTTTTATAAAACCACGCGTTCAATGCCACCGTTATTGGCTTTTTGGATATAATCGTCCAACCAGTTTTTGCCTAACACAAACTCTGCGAGTTCTACGACTATATAATCTACTTTGGTGTTAGCGTCATTTTCATAACGCGACAACCCTTGAGCACACGCCGGACAAGTTGTCAAAATTTTGACTTCCCCAGAAAAACCATCACTACGCAAATCGGCGGCAACTTTTTCTATTTCTTGCTGCTTACGGAATTTAACTTGCGTAGCGATATCCGGACGTGAATAAGCAAACGAGCCAGAATCTCCACAACAACGATCACATAACGGCATCTGTTGATTTAACAACGTTGACGCAACTTTGGTGCCGTCGTAAATTCGCGTTGGCGAATGGCAAGGATCGTGGAACATATATTTTTTGCCGGTGTCGGAATTCAAGGAAATACCTTTTTCCATCAAGAATTCGTGAATATCCATCAAACGACAACCCGGAAAAATTTTCTCAAATTGATATTTTTGGAGTTGGTCTAAACAAGTTCCGCAAGAAACCAAAACCGTTTTTATATCCAAATAATTCAAAGTATTCGCCACTCGGTGAAATAATACCCGATTTTCCGTAGTGATTTTATTGCCGATATCTTCATTTCCGGTGGCAGTTTGCGGAAATCCACAACATAAATATCCGGGCGGCAAAACTGTTGTAACGCCCAAATGATATAACATCGCCTGAGTTGCCAAGCCAACTTGCGAGAATAATCGCTCACTACCGCAACCGGGAAAATAGAACACGGCTTCGGATTCGCTGGTTTTGATTTGCGGATTTCTGATAACCGGAATAATTTTGTTATCTTCAATATTTAAAGCGGTGCGGCTCAATTTCGGATATAAAGTTCCGGGCATCGGGCGGTTCATAAAATGAATTACTTGCTCTTTGATATTCGGGCGTCCCAACGTGCGATTTGGATGTTTGCGGCTATCATCAATCAAAGCAGAAATTATCGGCGTTTTTTTCATCAGAGCGGCAAATAATCGCTGCATTTTGAAGCCGTAAGTCATCATTCCGGCACGGAGCAATTTGATTAAACGCGGATCTTTCAAAGATAAAAATATCATTGACACCGCTGTTCCCAGAGAAAAACGTTTTTTACCATTTTTACGCAGCAAATTCCGCATAGACACCGAAACTTTGCCAAAATCTATATCAACCGGACAAGGTTTGAAACAGCGATGGCAAACCGTGCAATGATCGGCTACATCATTGAATTCATCAAAATGTAATAAAGAAATTCCGCGACGAGTTTGCTCTTCATACAAAAACGCCTCAATCAGCAAAGAAGTCGCCAAAATTTTATTTCTCGGCGAATATAGCAAATTTGCACGCGGCACGTGAGTGCTACAAACCGGCTTACATTTTCCGCAACGCAGACAATTTTTAACCATCTCAGAAATTTTAGAAAGTTCCGATTGCTCCAAAATCAAGGATTCGGCGTTCATCAAATGGAAAGACGGCGTATAAGCGTTGCGAATATCGGCTCCGGGCATCAATTTGCCTTTATTGAAATTGCCGTTTGGATCAATTTCGTTTTTATATTTACGGAAAGCCGCTAAATCTTCATCATTCAAATATTCTAATTTGGTGATTCCGATTCCGTGTTCGCCGGAAATTACGCCATCTAAACTTCTGGCTAATTTCATAATGCGATCCACGATTGCGTGTGCTGTTTGTAGCATTTCAAAATTATCAGAATTCACCGGAATATTTGTATGCACATTGCCATCGCCGGCGTGCATATGCAAAGCTACGAACAGACGTCCGCGTAAAACTTGCTGATGAATTTGATCTATAACTTCAGCAATTTGCGTGAAAGATTTGCCGTTGAAGATTTCTAACAATTTGGCACGTAATTCAGTTTTCCAAGAAATCCGCAGAGAATAATCTTGAATAATATGGAAAATTGTCAGATCATTTTTGCTTTGATTTTTTTCCACGAGAATTTCTAAAAAATTTTTGATAAAACTCGTGGAAAGTTTTTGCTGTTCCAAAAATTCTGCGTTTATCGCATAAATTTTCAAATCTAAATTATTCAGCAAAAATTGCCATTGATTTTTGATTTTGTTAATCAAACCGACCGCCTGTTGCAAACGATCGCCGATAATCAGATTTTTATCGGTCAGCTCATCATTTGTATTTATCGGCAAATCATCGTGCGATTTAGAAAAGTAATCAAGCAATTCATCACAGAGTTTTAATTTGTTTTGCGTGGATAATTCAATATTCATACGCTCAATGCCGTCGCAATATTATCACCACATCTTCATTGATTTTGAAAGCGTTGGTATGGTGCGAAATCGCTGCCGTATTGCTACGTTCTGCCCAGAATTTTTTACGCGTTGCCGCATCAACCGCAACAAAGCCCTCGGCGTTACGGCGATTACACATTTTGACAACTTCGGAGGTCGCAATGGCTACGGCATTTTCATCAAAACCGACAATATCGCCGATTAACACCATTTTTGGTCTGCCGTGACGTTTAGTTTTAGTTGCATAGCCGATAGCTTTCAAATAACGCTCGTCCAAATGTTCCAAACCAGCCAGTTGCACGCCATTTTTTAAACCCTCTCCGCCGGGCTTGAAATAATCAGTAATTTCCACGATTGCCGGAACTCCCTCGCTAACTTGTCCGAAAAATTCCAAGCAAACAGTTCGTGTATATGGCGGCATTTTATGCAAAATCCACCGAGCTGCCACGATAATTCCGTCACAGCCCTCTTTCTGAACGCCCGGAAGTCCGCCCAAAAATTTATCGGTCACATCTTTGCCGAGCCCAATTTTCCGACAAGATTGTCCGGGCATTTTCAGGATTTTTTCATCTAACAATTTTTTTTCTTTATCGTTAGAAAACTTTTGGATTCTGAAAAATACTTCTTCTTGATCGTGGATTTTCCCTAAATTATGATTTAAACGCGTGATTTCTAACCAATCACCATTTACATCAACCATTTTCCACCAAGCCAAGTTATCCAATGACGTGCCCCATAACACTGCTTTTTTACCACCAGCGTTCATAGAAATATTTCCGCCTATGCACGAAGCTGAAGCCGAAGTTGGATCTACGGCAAACACGCGTCCGACTTTTTCGGCGGCAGCGGCGACTTGATTTGTGACCACTCCGGCTCCGGTGCGAATAGTTGGTACGGCATTAGGCATTTTGTTGCCGTCTAAATCGTCCAAAAATATTTCTTCCACCGGAGATAGATCTATAAGTTTTTCCGTATTTATTACCGCAGATTTTGCTACCATCGGCAACGCTCCGCCGGTATATCCGGTGCCGCCGCCACGTGGAATTATTGTCAAACCGGCTTTTATGCAACCTTTGACGATATTTGCGATTTCTTCTTCGGTGTCCGGCGTGATTACTACAAACGGATATTCAATTCGCCAATCTGTGGCGTCGGTGACGTGGGAAACTCGGGCGAGTCCGTCAAAAGCGATATTATCTTTGCGAGTATGTTTGCCTAAAATTTTGATAATTTTTGCCCGTAGTTTTCTTGTATCATCAAACCAATAAAGAAATTCGTCAATGGCGGTATTTGCCGCCTCAATTAGCATTTTTACTTTTTCTGAACGTTCGGTAGATTCGCTTTCGTGAGCGGCTCGGCGTTTATCCATTTCATTGAGCCGATGTCGCATTGCTTGAACCAAAGCGTCACGGCGTTTTGGATTTTTCAGTAAATCGTCTTCAATATACGGATTGCGTTTGACAACCCAAATGTCGCCCAAAACTTCATATAACATTTTGGCAGAACGTCCTGTGTCGCGTTGATTGCGTAATTCGTCCAAGATATTCCAAATATTTTCGCCTAATAAGCGGATAACGATTTCGCGGTCAGAGAGCGAAGTGTAATTGTAAGGAATTTCGCGTAAGCGTGGTTTTATGGCGTGTTTGGAAGTTTGAGAAAAATTTGCTTGGCAATTCATAATTTTTAATTTTTTTCGTATATTTTTTATATTTTTTTTATATTTTTTTATGTTTATTTTTAAATTTGGCAAATTTTAAATAATTTAATTCAACTTAATTTCTCGCAAAATTTCTGGCAAATTTTCTTACAAATTTTCCACGAGAATTCAAAAATTATTTTTAAAATCTCGTGGAAAATATTCTTTTTTATAATTTTTTATAAGTTTTATAAATTTTGTTTATTAACTATTTAGGAAAATATCACAATGACTGCTCAAAATCAAACGCAAACACAAACGCAAACTCAAACTCAAACTTTTAACATTCAAGAAATTATGAATTATCTTCCACACCGTTATCCAATGCTGTTAATTGACCGCGTGGTGGAAATGATTCCTAATCAAAGTGTTCACGCTTATAAAAACGTAACTATCAACGAAGATATTTTTAACGGACATTTTCCTAATCATCCGATTATGCCGGGCGTTTTGATTTTGGAAGCTCTGGCTCAAGCTGGTGGAATGTTAGCGTTTCATTCGCTCAACATCAATCAAGAAAATACTAAAAATACCGTGTTTTATTTTGCCACCATAGATAACGTAAAATTCCGCAAACCCGTAGTTCCGGGCGATCAATTACATTTGCACGTGGAAGTGACGAATCAAAAACGCAATATTTGGAAATTCCACGCTGATGCCAAAGTTGATGGCGAAATCGTCGCCTCCGCAGATTTGATGTGTGCCAGACGCGATTTGAATGCCGAAAATTAAGGCAAACGCAAACGCAAAATATTTTCCACGCAAAATTCAAAAAATTTTTTAGATTTCTCGTGGAAAAATAAACATAAAAAATAAAAAAGAAATAAAAAAGAAATAAAAATATGAGCATAACAATTCATCCAACCGCCATCGTAGAAGACGGAGCCGAAATCGCTGACGGAGTTGAAATCGGAGCCTTTTCTATTATCGGCAATCAAGTAAAAATCGGCGAAAATAGCAAAATCAAATCGCATTGCGTTATCAGCGGAAAAACTACTATCGGCAAAAATAATCAGATTTTTCAGTTTAGTTCCATCGGCGAAATCCCACAAGATAAGAAATATAACGGCGAAAATACTGCTCTGATTATCGGTGATAACAATGTAATTCGCGAAAATTGCACCTTACATCTTGGGACAATTCAGGATAACGGCGTCACCAAAATCGGCAATAATAATTTGCTGATGGCTTATGTGCATATTGCTCACGACTGCATTGTTGGCGATAACACGATTTTTGCGAACTCGGCACAACTCGCCGGACACGCAGAAATCGGTGACTGGGCGATTTTGGGCGGCTATACGGGAGTGCATCAATTTTGTAAAGTCGGAGCTCACGCCATCACCGGTGCCACGAGTTTGATAGTTCAAGACGTGCCGCCGTTTTTGACGGTCGCTGGAAATCGTGCTAAACCTTTTGGCTTAAACGTGGAAGGTTTGAAACGCAGAAAGTTTTCCGCCGAAAATATCGCACATTTGAAGCAGTTATATAAAATTTTGTATAAACAAAATCTCTCGTTGGAAGAAGCAAAAGGCAAAATCGGAGAAATCTTGCAGAACGAAAGCGATCCAAAAAATAAACACAATACGCAAATTTTTTTAGATTTTTTACAAAAATCCGCACGCGGAATTATTAGATAAATAAATAAAAACAAAAATAAAAATAAAAATAAAAACAACAAATTTTCCACGAGATTTTTAAAATATTTTTCCAAAAAATTTTTTAGAATTCTCATGGAAAAAAAGGATTATGAAAATGGCTCAAACTTTGATGCAAATTGATTTTCTTATAGATGATAATATCAAAGAGATCGCTATACAAAAATTACAAAAAATGGGATTAAATATCTCGGATTTTTTTAAGATTACTTTGAATAATTTTGCTAACGAAAATCAGCAAAATTTCAATGAACTAACTATAAAAACTATACAAAATAGTCAGCAAAATATTGATGTTTTTTCTGCAAAAAATGCTGATGATTTGTTTAATCAGTTAGAAATTTAATGTTCTATTATTTATGTTAAATATTGAATATTCCGGGCAATTCAAGAAAGATATAAAGTTATTGAAAAAGCAAGGCAAAAATTTAGACAAATTAAAACACTTGTTAAATTTAATAATAAATCAAGAAGTTTTGCCTAAAAAGTATTGTGATCATCTTTTAAAAGGTAATTTCAAAAATTTTCGTGACGCTCACATAGAACCAGATTGGTTAATAATTTACAAATTAGATTTGCAAAAAAATTTAGTTCGTTTTGAAAGAACCGGAAGCCATTCGGAATTATTCAAATCGTAACAAAAAACAAATTTTCCACGAGATTTTTAAAATATTTTTCCAAAAAATTTTTTAGAATTCTCGTGGAAAAAATATTTATTTTCTTTGAAAGTTTTTTTATGGAAATTCAAAATCAGCAAAATAAAAATTTGCAGCAAATTCAAACGCAAACGCAAACGCAAACTCAAACTCAAACGCAAATACAACATAAAAATATAATTGAAAATGTATCAGGCAAAGATTTTGATGAGGTTTTAAATAACTTAGAACAAAGTTTTAAAGATCCAGAAATTCGCGGAGTTTATGAAAGATTAAAAGATAAATAAATAAAAAAATATATAATTTATAATTAAATTTTTATCGTTAGACAACATCATAAAAATCCATAATATTATTATTAAAGAATTTGGCGGTTTGCAAGGAAATAGCGAACGTTTGGAACTTTTTGAATCGTCAATTCAACATATTAAAAATAATGATTATTATCCGCATTTTCATGAAAAAATTGCTCATTTAATGTTTTGTTGTATTAAATTCCATCCTTTCATTGATGGAAATAAACGAACTTCAATCGCAATAGCAAAAATATTTATGCAAATAAATAATTATTTTTGTATGCAAAAAATAGAAGTTCAGTTAGAAAATATTGCCGTTTTTATTGCAGAAAATACATTTTCAGAAAAACAATTAGCAGATTTTTTTAAGGAAAATTTACAAAAAAATAAAAATAAATAAAAACAACAAATTTTCCACGAGATTTTTAAAATATTTTTCCAAAAAATTTTTTAGAATTCTCGTGGAAAAATATTAAAAAAATATAAAAATATAAATTTAGAAAAACTTAAAAAATTATGGAATTTTTCAGAATCAAAAAAGATATTCCTTTTATGAAACACGCTTTGAAATTCAACATAATTTCAATCGTGACCTTTATATTAGCCGTGTTCTTTTTGTTTTATAACGGACTGCATTTGTCCGTAGAATTCACCGGCGGAACCTTAATTGAAGTCCGTTACGATAAACCAGCCGATTTGGAACAAATTCGCAGCGATTTGGCAAAAGCAAAATTCAATGATTTTATGGTGCAAAATTTCGGCTCCTCGCAAGATGTAATGATCCGCTTGGCTCCGCAAAAAGATTTAGAAATCCAAGCCTCCAAAATCGGCGAAAGCGTCTTGACCGCCGTGCAAAATCCAAACAATTCGGCAACGCTACAACGCATTGAATTCGTCGGGCCGCAAGTCGGCAAAGAATTAGCCGAAAATGGTGCAATCGCTTTGTTAGTGGTAATGTTCGGAATTGTCGTTTATTTGGCGTTCCGCTTTGAATGGCGTTTTGCCGTAGCGACAATAATTGCTAACTTTCACGACGTGGTAATCATTTTGGGCTTTTTTGCGTTTTTTCAGTGGGAATTTTCGTTATCGGTGTTGGCGGCGGTGTTAGCAATTTTGGGCTATTCCGTAAATGAATCCGTAGTAGTTTTTGATCGCGTCCGTGAGACATTTCGCAAAAATCGCACGTTAGATACAACCGCCAAAGTTTTAGATCACGCCATAACCAGCACCATCAGCCGAACCATAATCACGCACGGAAGCACTCAAGCGATGGTATTGTCTATGCTATTTTTTGGTGGCGAAACCTTGTTTTATTTTGCGTTGGCTTTGACTATAGGCATTTGCTTTGGCATTTATTCTTCAGTTTTAGTTGCCTCGCCATTAGTTATGTGGCTTGGAGCATCGCGACAAAATTTCATAAAACCTAAAAAAGTCACCGTAGCAGACGGCACCAGAACCGCCGACGGTGCTTGTGTATAACAAAAAAATATGAAAAAAAATTTGTTAAATGAACATTTTAGTTTGAAAAGCGGTTTATGCTTGATTTTTATCGGAGTGTTTTGTTTTTATTTTGTAGCCACGTTTTGCGTAGATTTTTTACAAAATAATCCAAAAGCACTCAACGGCTTGATTGCAAGTTTGATCGCCGGATCGGCAACCGGTTTAGGAACGATTCCGCTATTATTTTGCCGAAAAATTTCTGATAAAAATATGCCATTTTTGTTAGGAATTGCCGGTGGAATGATGTTAGCAGCCAGTTTGTTTTCGTTATTAGTTCCGGCGGTGGAAAGCGTCACCGAATTAGCAAAAAATAATAGTTTTTTTGATTCGGTTTTGATAGCAATTCCTACGTCGTTGGCGTTGATTTTTGGAGCGTTTTTTATGCAAATTTTGGACAAAATCACGCCGCACGAACACGTGGAACATAAACACGCAGAAAAAAATTTAATGTTGGTGGTCGCTGCGATTGCTTTGCATAACGTGCCGGAAGGTTTAGCGGTGGGAATGTCCGTGACTTCGGGATTTGATAAAGGAATGACCGTTGGCATAGCAATTCAAAATATTCCCGAAGGTTGGATTGTCGCAAGTGCGTTATTAGCAATGGGAGTTAGCGTTTGGAAGTCCGCATTTTTGGCGTTATTGAGCGGTTTGGTTGAACCAGTTGGCGGCGTTATCGGCGTAATTCTCGGCGGAATGGCGGGAACTGCGTTGCCGGTAGTTTTATCTGCTGCCGCTGGAGCAATGTTATGGGTTGTCAGCCACGAATTGATTCCGACTTCGCATAAGCAAGGATTTGAAACAATCGGAACAGTCGGATTTATGTTGGGAATAAGTTTGATGACTTTATTGACAGTTGGCTTTAATTAAAAAGTAAAAAAATAAAAATAAAAATAAAAATAAAAATAAAAATAAAAATAAAAATTTCCACGAGAAATCTAAAAAATTTTTTTGAAATCTCGTGGAAAATATTAAAAAATATTAAAAAATATTAAAAAATATTAAAAATCATTAAAAAATATTAGCAAGTAATTTCTAAAATGAGCGATAATGAAAATATAACAAATCAAGATAATGAAACTATAAACAATGATAATCAACAGCCGATTTCTGCTATAAATATGGCAAAAAAAACTACTTTTATTTTGTTGTGTTTTTGTATAGCTTTTATCGGATTTTTAGCAGTAGTTTTTCAAAATACTCAGCAAAAAATTTTAGTAGCCGAAGAAAAAGAAAAATTCAAATTTATCAATGAAATTTTGCCTAAAAATCTATATGATAATAATTTGTCGGCAACTATGATTGAGTTATTTGCTAATAATTCTTATGCTCTGAATTTGCAAAATTTAGGCATCAAAAAGGCCAAAGAATCTTCCAAAATTTTCTTTGCCGAAAAAAATCATAATTTGGAATTCATAATCTTTGAGTTTTCCGCCATTGATGGCTATGGAGCTTCGCCGATTCATTTGGTTTTAGCAACCGATTTGCAAGGAAAAATTCGCGGAGTTCGCGTGATTTCTCACACGGAAACGCCCGGTTTGAGCGATTATATTGAAGTAGCCAAAAGTGACGATAAAAAAAATGCTTGGATTTTTCAGTTTAATAATTTGGCGATAAACGGCGATGATAATATTTGGAAAGTCCAAAAAGACGGCGGAAATCTTTGGTATAAAAGCGGAGCCACGGTTTCTGCCCGAGCAATCAGCAAAGCCGTAAAAAACGCAATGCTCTGGTTTGATGAAAATAAATCAGCGTTGATAGAAATTCATACAAAAAATACAAAAAATACAAAAAATAAAAATAAATAAAATTTGATTTCCAACAATTCAAAACAAATTTAAAAATTTAAAAATTTAAAAATTTAAAAAAGTAAAAAATTATGAAATACAAAATTCTTCCTGTTACAAACTTTGTGCAAAACTGCACAATCTTTTGGTGCGAAAAAACTAACGAAGGCGTCGTAATTGATCCGGGCGGCGAAAGTGCAAATATTTTGCAAACTATCAAAGAATTAAACGTCAAAATCAAATATGTTTTATTGACTCACGGACACATTGATCACATCGGCTCGGCAAAAATCGTCGCCGACGCTTTGGGCGTGGAAATTTTGGGTTCGCAGCAAAGTGACGAATTTTTATACAACGATGGTTTGTTACAACAAGCAAATATGTTTTATTTTCCCTTAGAAAATCCAACGGCGTTTCAACCAAATAAATGGCTCAATGATGGCGATAAAGTCAATTTTGGCGAAGAAACTTTGGAAGTTTTATTGGTTCCGGGACATACTCCGGGTCATATTGCTTTTTATAACAAAAATGCCAAAATTTTGCAGTGCGGAGATGTTTTATTTAAAGGATCAATTGGTCGCACGGATTTTCCCGGCGGAAATTTTGAAACGCTGATAAATTCAATAAATAGCAAATTATTTCCGCTCGGCGACGACGTCTTGGTAATTCCCGGTCACGGAGAAATTACCACAATCGCAGATGAAAAGCAGTTTAATCCGTTTTTGAGATAAACATAAATAAATAAAAAAACGCAAAACAAAATTTCCACGAGATTTCCCAAAAATTTTTTGAGATTTCTCGTGGAAAATATTTGCAGATTTTGATAATTTTGCAAATTTTGATATTTATAATTTTTATAATCTTTATAAAAATTATAAAAATTTTTCATTATTTTTTTATTATTTTTTTATTATTTTTCTATTTCTACTTATTTTTTTCAACTTTACTTTTAACGAAAGGAATATTTTTTTATGTCTATTTTGGATGAATTCGCAAAAAAAGCTAAAACCCTCAAAAAAACT
>SFHR01000056.1 GCA_004555545.1 Dechloromonas aromatica (nom. nud.) | reverse complement strand
GAATAAATTTCTACGCCTAATTTTTTGTATTCTTCGTATAAATCAGCCATATCTTCCAATTCGGTTGGGCAGACAAAAGTAAAGTCAGCTGGATAGAAAAATACGATAGACCAATGTCCGAGCAAATCTTTATCGGTCACTTCAATGAATTTGCCTTGATGAAATGCTTGTGTTTTGAATTCTTTAATTTTGGTGTTGATTAAAGCCATTTTATGTTTTCCTTATTTAAAAATATAAAAATAAAATTTAAGAGTTAAAGTTAAAGTTAAAGTTAAAGTTAATAATTAAAAGTTAATAATTAAAAAAGTTTCTATTGAGAACGAAAGCAAATTATATTGCTTTTATACAAAAATGCAAGATAATTAAAACTAAATTGAATAAATAGTTTTGATAGTAAAATTAAATTGAATTTGAAAAACTTTTTATAAATTTTTTGATTAACACACATAACAATGAACAGCGAACATAAAATTTTTGCCGTAATTCCCGCCGCCGGAATCGGTTCGCGAATGCAAAGTCAAATCCCGAAACAATATTTAAAAATCAATGACTTTCCCATAATTTTTTATGCTTTACAAACGCTGATAAATTGTCCGCAAATTTGTCAGATTTTGTTAGTTTTATCGCCGCAAGATAAAATTTTTTCCACGCTAAATTTAGAAAAATTTTTAGATTTTTCCAAAGTAAAAATTCTAAAAATCGGCGGTCAAACTCGTGCCGAAAGCGTTTTGAATGGTTTGCAATATGTAAAGCAAAATTTCCACGAGAATTCTCAAAAAATTTTTGCCTTAATTCACGACGCTGCTCGTCCGTTGTTAAAGCAACAAACTTTGCAAAAATTTATTCAGCAAATTTTGCTTTTCTATCAACAAAATCCGAGCCAAAATGTTGGCGGTTTGTTGGCTATGCCGTTAGCGGATACTTTGAAAAGCGAGAAAAATCAACAAGTTATCAAAACCATTCCGCGAGAACATTTATTTTTAGCTCAAACGCCGCAAATGTTCTTGTTTGACGTGTTATTTTCGGCTTTGCAAAATTGTAGCGATTGCACGGACGAATCTTCTGCTGTAGAAAAATTGAATTATCATCCGTTGCTGGTGGAAGGCGAGCGTAGCAATTTCAAAATTACTTATCCAAATGACTTACAACTGGCGGAGATTTTATTAAAATCAAAATAATTCAAAAAATCAAAATTAAACAAAAGTTAATCAAATTTTTATTTTTTTATTTTTAGGAGTATTTTGAAAATGTCATCAAATGTTACTTTACGCGTCGGTCAAGGTTATGACGTGCATCGTTTGGAAGCAAATTGCCCTTTGATTTTGGGCGGCGTGAAAATAGATTTCCCCAAAGGTTTATACGGACATTCAGACGGCGATGTTTTGATTCACGCAATCATTGACGCTTTGTTTGGAGCGACGGCTCAAGGTGATATCGGACAACATTATCCGGACACCGACGATGTTTATAAAGGTTCGGACAGCAGATTTTTGTTGCGGATGGCGGTAGAAAAAATCTCCGAGCTTGGTTATGAGATCGTCAATGTTGATACAACTGTTATCACAGAGGCACCAAAATTAAAAAATTATATTTTGCAAATGCGGAAAAATTTGGCATCAGATTTGAATTTATCTTGGGACAACATAAATATCAAAGCCAAAACCAACGAAAAATTAGGTTATCTTGGACGCAATGAAGCCATAGAAGCCCAAGCGATAGTTTTGTTGAATAAAAAGAATTAAAGCATTAAAGCATTAAAGCATTAAAGCATTAAAACATTAAAACATTAAAAAATAAGAAATAACAATTTTCCACGAGAAATCTCAAAAAATTTTTGGGAAATCTCGTGGAAAATTTTTTTATAATCTTTCAAATTTTCAAAAAATTTTTAACCTTTTTTTATTTTTCTTAATATTTTTAATATTTTTAATATTTTTTAATAAACAATAAAATAAATATTATGACTCAATTTGTTTATCAGTTCAAAGAAGCCGATGGCTCTCGTAAAGATTTATTCGGCGGCAAAGGTGCTAATCTTGCAGAAATGACCAAATTAGGTATGCCTGTTCCACGCGGCTTTACTATCACCACCGAAGCTTGCACGCAATATTATGCCGATAAAGAAACTATCAACGACGCAATTTCGGCAGAAATTATGCAAAATATCACCAAGTTAGAAGAAATTACCGGCAAAAAATTTGGTGATTTAAACAATCCGCTATTAGTTTCTGTGCGTTCCGGAGCTCGTGCCTCTATGCCGGGAATGATGGACACAATTTTAAATTTAGGTTTGAACGATGAAGTGGTAGAACGCTTTGCCGAAAAAACTAACAATCGCCGCTTTGCCTACGATTCATATCGTCGCTTTATCCAAATGTATAGCGATGTGGTTATGGAAGTAGGCAAAAAATATTTTGAAGCGTTGATTGACGAAATGAAAGAACAAAAAGGCGTCAAACAAGATACCGAACTTGATGCCGATGATTTGAAAAAACTCGCCGAACAATTCAAAGCCGAATACAAAAACAAAATCGGGCAAGATTTTCCATCTGATCCAAAGCAACAACTTATGGGGGCAATTAAAGCCGTGTTCCGTAGTTGGAATAATGAACGTGCCATTTATTATCGCCGTATGAATGATATTCCATCAGACTGGGGAACTGCGGTAAATGTCCAAGAAATGGTATTCGGAAATATGGGCAATACTTCCGGAACCGGCGTGGCTTTCTCACGCAATCCGGCTACTGGCGAAAAAGGTTTGTTCGGTGAATATTTAATGAACGCACAAGGTGAAGACGTTGTCGCCGGAGTTCGCACTCCGATGAAAATAGAACAACTCAAAGAACAAAACCCTGCTGTTTATGCAGAATTTGAAAAAATCGTCAGCCGCTTGGAGCAGCATTACAAAGATATGCAAGATATGGAATTCACCATAGAAGAAGGCAAATTGTTTATGTTGCAAACCCGTAACGGCAAACGCACCGCCGCCGCCGCTTTGAAAATCGCTTGTGATTTGGTCGATGAAAAAATGATCGACGAAAAACAAGCTTTGTTAATGTTAGATCCAAAACAATTAGACGCTCTATTGCATCCGCAATTTGACGCAAATGCCTTAAAAGCCGCTACGCCGATTGGTCAAGCTTTACCGGCATCACCGGGTGCCGCTTGTGGGAAAATCGTCTTCACTGCCGAAGACGCTACAAATTGGGTGCATAACAAAAAAGAAAAAGTTATCTTAGTTCGTTTAGAAACTTCGCCAGAAGATATTGAAGGAATGCATTGTGCCGAAGGTATTTTGACCGTTCGTGGCGGTATGACTTCTCACGCTGCGGTGGTTGCTCGTGGTATGGGAACTTGCTGCGTATCTGGTTGCGGCGAAATTTCTATCAATGAAGAAGCCAAAACCTTTACATTAGCCGGAAAAACTTACAAAGAGGGCGATTATATTTCTTTGGACGGCTCCACCGGAAAAATCTACGGCGAGGCAATTCCTACCGTTGCCGCAAGTATCAGTGGCAATTTTGATCGTTTGATGCAATGGGCTGATAAATATCGTGCTTTGAAAGTCCGCACTAACGCCGATACTCCAAAAGATGCTCAACAAGCCAAAAAATTCGGTGCCGAGGGCATCGGTTTATGCAGAACCGAACATATGTTCTTTGACTCCGAACGAATTGCGGCTATGCGTGAAATGATCGTTTCCAAAACTAAATCGCAACGCGAAACCGCTTTGGCAAAATTATTGCCTATGCAACAAAGCGATTTTGAAGGTTTATACGAAGCTTTGGAAGGTTTGCCGGTTACAATTCGCTTTTTAGATCCTCCGTTGCACGAATTCTTGCCTACCGAAGAAGATGATATCGTGGCGTTGGCAAAAGAAATGCAAATCAGCGTGGATGAACTCAAAGAAGTTATAGTTTCCTTGCACGAATTTAATCCGATGATGGGACATCGCGGTTGTCGTTTAGCCGTGACTTATCCAGAAATCGCCGAAATGCAAACTCGGGCGGTTATTCAAGCTGCGTTGGCAGTGCAACAACGTCATCCGGAATGGAATATTGTTCCTGAAATTATGATCCCGTTAGTCGGCGAAATCAAAGAATTAGCGTTCGTTAAAAACGTAGTCAAAACAACCGCCGATGAATGTATCGCCAAAGCAAATGCTAAATTAAATTATCAAATCGGCACAATGATAGAAATTCCTCGTGCTGCTTTGACTGCTGATGAAATCGCCTCCGAAGCCGAATTTTTCTCATTTGGAACTAACGATTTGACGCAGATGACTTTCGGATTTTCTCGCGACGATGCCGGAAAATTCTTAGACGCCTATTACAGCAAACAGATCTTTGAATCTGACCCATTTGCACGGATTGACCAAAAAGGCGTAGGCAAGTTAATCAAAATGGCTGCTGAGTTAGGAAAATCAGTGCGTCCGGATATCAAACTCGGAATTTGCGGCGAGCACGGCGGCGATCCGTCCAGCGTGGAATTTTGCCATAATGTTGGTTTGAATTATGTTTCTTGTTCGCCGTTCCGTGTGCCGATCGCTCGTTTGGCGGCGGCTCAAGCGAATATCAAAAATCCGCGTAAATAAATAGCAAAACAATAAACCAATAAACAAATAAACAAATAAAAACAAATTTTCCACGAGATTTCTCAAAAAATTTTTGAGATTTCTCGTGGAAAAATTGTATTTGCAAATAAAATAAAAATAAAAATAAAAATAAAAATACAAATAAAAACAAATTTCAACAAAATAAGGAAAAATTTATCAATGAACCGACTAATTCACGGCGATTGCTTGGAAGTTTTGAAAAATATTGAACCCGAAAGCGTGGATTTAATTTATTTGGATCCACCATTTTTTAGCAACCGAAATTATGAAATCATT
This sequence comes from Dechloromonas aromatica (nom. nud.), assembly GCA_004555545.1. GTDB lineage: Bacteria > Pseudomonadota > Gammaproteobacteria > Burkholderiales > Rhodocyclaceae > SFHR01. The sequence continues at coordinate 3,835 of SFHR01000056.1, read as the reverse complement.
TGGGGAGACGACCAAGAAACACGTTCTTTTGGCGACCGCTTTTCCGGCGGAATTTATAAATACATTGACTGGCTCAAAGAACGCGTAGAGCCGATGTATGATATTTTAAAGCCGACCGGCAGCATTTTTTTACATTGTGATTATCACGCCAACGCTTATATTCGCGTGTTTATTTTGGATGAGGTTTTCGGCAGAAATAATTTTCGCAATGAAATTATTTGGCATTATGATATAGGAAATTCTCCGAGAAAAGATTTCAAAAAAAAGCACGATACTATTTGGCGTTATTCAAAAAGTAATCGCTATTTGTTTAATTTGCAGAAAATTGAAGTTTTAAATGCTTCTCGCTACAACTTGACCGATGCCGATGGACGCAAATATTTTGTGCGAGGCGATAGCGGTAAAAAATGTTACGCCGATGAAGGCATTCCTTGTGACGATGTTTGGAGTTTTGTCCGAGAAAATCAATTCCGGAGTTTGAATTCGCAATCCAAAGAACGCATTGGTTATCCAACGCAAAAGCCGGAAGCTTTATTGGAAAGAATTGTCAAATCTGCAACTAATGAAGGTGATGTCGTTTTGGATCCTTTTTGTGGCGGCGGAACTACTTTGGCGGTTGCTAACAAATTAAATCGCCAGTGGATTGGCATTGATCAATCTATTGTCGCCATTAAAGTTTCGGAGGCTCGTTTGACTAAAAATAATTTGGTTCTCAAAAAAGAATTCAAAGTAGCCGAACATACGGCCAAAATTCAGCAAGGCGATTTTTTCAATGATTTTGAATTTTTGGTGCAGTTGCATAAATATGATTATGAAACTTTGCGAAATTCCGACGCTTTTGAGTTTGAAGATTTCATTATCCGGCAATTCAACGGAACTCCCAACGAAAAACAACGCTCCGATAAAGGTATTGACGGCAAAGCAAATGATGGAACGCCGATTCAAGTCAAACGCAGTGATAACATTATTCGCGACGTGGTTGATAAATTTGTCACCGCCGCCGAACGTTTCAATGAGCGTCTGTTTAAGAAAAATATTGCAAATAATCAAGTTTGCGGAACTATTATTGCATTTTCGTTTAGTCGCGGTTGCATTGAAGAAGTCGCCAGATTACGCAACAAAAAAAATATCATTATTGATTTGAAACGCGTTGATGAAATTGTCAATGTTGCAATGTCACCGCAAATCAAATTAGATATTATTAAATCTGAAAAAAATGTGGCACAACAAAATTGGGAAATTACTTTCAAAGTTGAAATAAATAATGATCAGCAACTTTCAAAAAACTTATTAGTATTTTGGGATTTTGATTATCAACAAAGTAATGGTTTTACGTTTTCTGTTAATGAAAAAAATCATAAAAATCAACAATTTATCTTAGAAAAAGATAAAAATAATGAAATTTTACAAAGTCATATTTTTTCCGCAGGAGAGCATTCGGTCGCCGTAAAAATTAGCGATGAAGATGGTTTAGAAAGCATAGATTTTTTACGTTTTCATTTGAATGGAAAAATAACTCATTTATAAATACAAAAAACAAAAAAATAAAAACATTTTCCACGAGATTTCTCAAAAAATTTTTGGGATTTCTCGTGGAAAATTATTTTTGAAATCTGCCTTTTGTTATTTTTTATAAATTTTTCAGCAACGCCGCTAATAGTTTTTGCATTGCTATCAAATCTTGGCTATGAATTGTTTCTCGGCACGAATGCATTGCAAAAGTAGCGATTCCTAAATCAATTCCCGGAATTCCTAACAGTGTTGCCAGAGTCGGTCCGATTGTGGAACCACAAGCCAAATCGGCACGATTTACATACATTTGCGTTTTGATTTTCTCGCTTTCGGCGATGTTTTTGACGATGGCGATAGTTGCGTCATTGCTGATATAACGCTGATTTTCGTTGAGTTTTAATGCCACCCCTTCTCCGGCAAAACAGCGATGATTTGGTTCATAACATTGCGGGAAATTCGGATGAAAAGCGTGTGCGGTATCGGCACTAATCAAAAAAGAATTTTGGAGCGTCAAAAATTTTTCGGCGGCGGAAATATTTTGGCTATCAAAAATCCAATTCAAAATATTTTGCAAAGTCGCACCGGCGGCTCCTTGCGAGGAAACGCTACCAACTTCTTCGTGATTAAATAAGCACAAAATTGTAGTTTTGTTATTTTTATTCTTATTTTTGAGAATTTCTACAAAAGCTTGAATTTCCGCATAACAAGAAGACAAATTATCTAACTGACGCGAAGAAATAAAATTATGCTGTTCGCCCCAAATTGACGGCTCTTGAGCGTCATAAGCGAGTAAATCGTAACTCAAAATTTTGATATTTTTTTTATCTTTTTGATTTTTACAAATTTTTTCCACGAGAAATTGTGAAAAATTTTCATAAAACACAGATTCAGAAAATAACAAATTTAACTCGGTTTGTTTGTTGAATTTCAAGCCATTTTCATTGACTTGCCGATTCAAATGAATTGGCAAATTTGCCAGACGGCATAGCGGAATTTGCAAATCTAACAGAACATTTTGCGGTTTTTTTTGCGTAGCGATTTGATAAAAAATGCGTCCGGCTAAACTTAAATCGCGGTCGGAAAATGTTGCGATAGTCGCTCCGCCATAAACTTCGCTGGAAAGCGTAAAAAATTTTTTAGAATTCTCGTGGAAAAAATTTTCCGGCTTTGGTTTGATTTTCAAACACGGAGAATCCGTATGAGCCGCCAAAATATTTATGCCATCAGCAATTTTTCTATTACCTAAATGGAAAGCGATAAAAATGCCATCTTGCGAAAAATAAAAATTCTGATTTTTATTATTTTTGTTTTTATCATTGCTATTTTGTAAAAAATCACAAAAATTTATAAATTCACAACCGGCAGATTTTTGTAATATTTGCAAAGCGTTCTGCACAACAAAATGCGGCGTCGGAGAAGTTTTTACAAAATCGGCAAAATCAGTCAAAGATTTTTCTATTTTTGAAATTTTTTCCACGAGATTTCCTTTCTTTTTTTTGATTTTTTTGATTTTTATAGCAAAAATTTATTTATCGCTGCCTGAACTTTGGCAAATCCCAAAATTTGCAAAATAATATCAACTGACGGCGTATGTTCTACGCCCAACAAAGCCACTCGCAACGGAATTGCCAAATGCGGCATTTTCAATTTATGTGCTTTGAAAGTGCTTTTTATTGCTGCGTTGATATTTTCGGCTATCCATAAATTTTGATTTTGCAAATCGGCAAATGCTTTTAATAAATCTGCCATAGCGATTTTGGCTTCGGGTTTATAAATTTCTGCCAATTTTTGTTGGATTTGCTGAACTTTGTCGGCGGAAAAATCGGCGATTTCTTCAAAAAATGGCAGTAAGTTTTCGGCAAGTTCGTTGATTGTTTGCGAACGATCAGCATACAAAAGGCATAATTTTTGAAAATTTTCCACGAGATTTGCAACATTTTTTATGGAAATTTTGTATAAACGCTGCAATTTATCAGCCACCAAATCGCTCAATCGTTGCGGATTTTGCTCGGCGAGTTGTTTGATGTAATGCTGATTAAGCCATTTTAATTTAGCAAAATCAAATTGTGCCGCTGAGGGCGTAATATGTTCCAAGTTAAACCAAGCAATCAATTCGTCGCGACTGAAAATTTCAGCATCGCCGTGCGACCAACCTAAACGTGCCAAATAGTTAATCAAAGTTTCGGGCAAATAACCGTCTTCTTCATATTGCATAACGGAAACCGCACCGTGGCGTTTTGATAATTTTTTACCATCTTCGCCCAAAATCATAGACAAATGTCCATAAACAGGAATATTTGCTCCTAATGCTTTTAGAATGTTA
>SFHR01000005.1 GCA_004555545.1 Dechloromonas aromatica (nom. nud.) | reverse complement strand
TGCGTCTTTAGCAAATTTGGCCTTTGAGCAAGTTGAAGAACTCGCCAAAACAATCCGCAGACCGCAATCTGTAAATTAACATTTTCATAATTTCCACGAGATTTCCCAAAAATTTTTTGAGATTTCTCGTGGAAAAAATATAAAAAAAATAAATACAAAAATAAAAATTAAATTATGAAAAAATTTTTTACTTTTTTTGCTTTCTTTGCTTTCTTTGCTTTCTTTGCTTTTTTTATTTTGCTATCTGTCGGCAATTTTTCTTATGCCGCCGAACAGCAAAATCTCCCACAAGGCGAATTCATCAGCAAAAATGCTTGGGTTGATATTTATTTTTTGGCAAATGATAAAAATTATTTTCAATTCAAATTATCCGCATTCAACAATCTACAACTTTGCGAAATTGACGGCTCGGCAAATTTTGTAGGCAAAGAAAAAAATCAAGCCGGTTATGCAAATCAAGAATGCTCCATCGCTTTCAAATTTGCTGATAAAAATCAAACCTTGCAATTAACCGTCAAAAATTGTGAAAATATCTGTTCTAACGACGCCTCAAAAGTTTTGAACGGCGAATATAAAAAAGCAAAACCATAAAAAAATTATAAAAAGCAAATTTCCACGAGATTTCATAAAAAATTTTTAAAATCTCGTGGAATTTTTACTTTACTACTTTACTTAATCAACAACAATTTTACTGCTATGAATTCGCATTTACTTTTTATTGCTGCGGATTTCCCATATTCGCAATTTCGTCTGAACGAAAAAATTAGAAAAATCAACACGCCAAATTTACATTTACAAGCTCAAAATTTTTATGTTTTGCATCTTTGCGGAGATGCAAATTTATCGGCTCAACAACGAGAAAATCTGAACAAAATTCTCAATGAAAATACAAATTTTGATTTACGCAAAAATATTTCTGATGTCGGTTATAAATTTCTTGTTACGCCGCGTCCAGGAACGATTTCAGCGTGGTCATCAAAAGCCAGTGATATTTTGTTTAATTGCGGATTTGTCAAAAATCAACCGATTTCCCGAGTAGAAAAAATCTGCCTCGTTTATGCAAAATTTGAATCCGAATCCGAAAAAATCAACGAAAAAATTTGCCAAAATCTCGTGGAAAACTTTCACGACCGAATGACCGAAACTATCTTGCATAATTTTGATGACTGCAAATTATTGTTCGCCGAAGAAAATTTTGAACCTAAAAAACTCAAAATAATTCCGATTTTGGAGGACAAAAATAATTTGCTGAAAGCCAACAGCGAACTCGGTTTGGCATTGAACGAAAGCGAGTTAAATTATTTATACGAGATTTTCCAAAAAGCCCAGCGTAATCCTTCTGACGTGGAATTGATGATGTTTGCTCAGGCGAATTCGGAACATTGTCGGCATAAAATTTTTAATGCTGACTGGATTATCAACGGAGAAAAGCAACCAAATTCGTTGTTTGATTTCATCAAAAAAACGCATCAAACTTCGCCGCAAAATACTATTGTTGCGTATTCTGACAATTCTTGCGTTATCAGTTACGACGAAAAATTTACGGCAAATCGTTTTTTTCCACGAGAAAATAATTATTTTTTCCAAAACGAAAATCAGCAAAATCAAAAAACTTATTTTTTAGCCAAAGTAGAAACCCATAATCATCCAACGGCGATTTCTCCATTTCCGGGAGCCGCTACCGGTTCCGGAGGAGAAATCCGTGACGAAGGTGCTACCGGAAAAGGATCTAAACCCAAAGCCGGTTTATGTGGATTTTCGGTGTCAAATTTACAACTACCGAACCTTCCGCAAAAGTGGGAAAGCCATCACAAAACCGACAATCGCCAACCAGATAGAATCGCCACGCCTTTGCAAATTATGATTGAAGCACCGATCGGAGCAGCGGCTTTTAATAACGAATTTGGTCGTCCGAATTTATGCGGATATTTCCGCACGTATCAACAGAACTTTAAAAACGCAACTTTTGGCTATGTTAAGCCGATTATGTTGGCTGGAGGCGTTGGCAATATTTATCAGCGTGACGCTTTCAAAGTAGAAAAATTGCCGGAAAATACTTTGTTTATTCAACTCGGTGGCGAAGGAATGTTAATCGGACTCGGTGGCGGAGCGGCTTCTTCTATGACTGCCGGAACAAATTTGGCAGAATTAGATTTTGCTTCGGTGCAACGTGGAAATCCAGAAATCCAACGCCGAGCTCAAGAAGTTATAGACCGTTGTTGGCAAATGGGCGATAATAATCCGATTTTGTCTATCCACGATGTTGGTGCTGGTGGCGTTTCTAATGCATTGCCGGAGTTGGCTCACGGTGGCGGCGTTGGAGCAACTTTTGAATTACGCGACGTGCCAATTTTAGAAAAATCTATGTCTCCGGCGGAAATCTGGTCAAATGAAGCTCAAGAACGTTATGTTTTGGCGATTTTGCCGGAACGTTTGGACGAATTCAAAACTATCTGCCAACGCGAACGCTGTCCGTTTGCAGTAGTCGGCAAAGCCGATAAAAATCAACGCTTGTTAGTTAGCGATGCGTATTTCCAAAATCATCCGCAACCACCGGTTGATATGCAAATGAACGAATTATTAGGAAAACCGCCGAAAACGATCAAAAATATCAACGTCCAACAAAAATCAACAAAATTCCACGAGAATTCGCAGAAAATTTTTGAAAATTCAAATTTAGATTTGCCAACCGCAATCAATGACGTTTTAAATCTGCCCAGCGTCGCCGAGAAAAAATTCCTAATCACTATCGGCGATCGTAGCGTTGGCGGCTTGACTGCACGCGATCAAATGGTCGGAGCTTGGCAAGTTCCGGTGGCTGATTGTGCCGTAACTCACGCTGATTATTTGAATAACGTTGGTGAAGCATTTGCTATCGGCGAACGCACTCCGTTGGCAATTCTGAACGCTCCGGCAGCCGTGAGAATGGCGGTCTCCGAAAGTTTAACTAACTTGCTTTCCGCCGATATCGCCGATTTAACAAATATTAAACTTTCGGCGAACTGGATGGCTGCGTCCGGCAAACAAGAGCAAGATTTGGCTTTATTTGAAAGCGTCAAAGCAATTAGCCAATTCTGCTGCGATTTGAATTTAGGAATTCCGGTTGGCAAAGATTCTTTGTCTATGCGGACGGCTTGGCAAGATCCGTCCAGCAAACAAAATTTAGAAGTGGTTTCGCCGGTTTCTTTGATTGTTTCTGCCTTTGCCGCCGTGCAAGATGTCAATAAAACAATTACGCCAGTATTTTTTGCTGATGAAGGTCAAAAATATTTTGCGAATTCTCGTGGAAAAAATGCAAATCCGCAAACCGCTTTATATTTGATTTCGCTAAATAACAAAATGCGGCTCGGCGGTTCTGCTTTATTGCAAACTCAGAATTTAATCGGCGAAGAAACTCCGGACGTGGAAAATACGGCGGCGATGAAATCTTTGTTTTACGCCATCAAAGAATTAAAGCAGCAAAATATAATTTTGGCTATGCACGATCGTAGCGACGGCGGTTTGATTGCAGCAGTTTTAGAAATGGCATTTGCCTCGCATTGCGGCGTGAATTTACAGATCCCGCAAAAATTCCACGAGAATTCGCAAAATCTTTTTGAATTTTTATTCAATGAAGAAATCGGCGTGATAATTCAAATTGATAACAAAAACGCAGATCTATTAACAAAAACTATCTGCCAAAAATATGCTTTGCAGTTACAGAAAATCGGCGAACCAACTAATCAAAATTTAATTGAAATTTTTGATAGCAATCAAAAATCTATTTTTGCCGATAAACGTAGCAATTTACATCAGCAATGGGCTAAAACCAGTTATGCAATCCAAAAATTACGCGATAATCCGCAAACCGCCGAAGCCGAATTCGCAAATTTAGCCAACGATTCCGATTCCGGTTTATCACCAAAACTCAGTTTTGATTTGGCGGAAGTCAAATTTGTCAGCGATTTTGGTTCTAATATCCAAAAAGGGCGTCCAAAAATGGCGATTTTACGCGAACAAGGCGTAAATGGACATTATGAAATGGCGGCGGCGTTTAAACTGGCTGGTTTTGACTGCGTTGATGTGCATATGAGCGATTTGATAAACGGCAGAATTTCTTTGCAGGACAAAGATTTCAAAGGTTTAGTCGCTTGTGGCGGTTTTTCTTACGGCGATGTTTTGGGAGCCGGTCAAGGTTGGGCGAAAACTATTTTGTTCAATGAACGCTGTAAAAATGAATTTTGGGAATTTTTCCACCGTGATGATACTTTTGCTCTCGGCGTGTGTAACGGCTGTCAGATGTTTTCCGCAATTAAATCGCTGATTCCAAATGCCGAACATTTTCCGGCTTTGAAACGCAATCTTTCCGAACAATTTGAGGCTCGTGTTGTTTTAACCGAAATCCTAAATTCGCCGTCAATTTTGTTTGATGAAATGATCGGAAGCTATTTGCCGGTAGTAGTTTCGCACGGCGAAGGGCGGATGGTTTTTGAAAATTCTGCGAATCCGAATCTGGATTTTACGGCGATGCGTTATATCAAAAATATCAACAACGTCCCGCAAGTTGCCGAAACTAGCGATTATCCATTTAATCCAAATGGTAGCGTTGGCGGAATTACTGCCGTGACAACTCCGGACGGACGTTTTACGATGATGATGCCGCATCCGGAACGCACGTTTAGGTTATCACAAATGTCTTGGTATCCCAAAACTTGGCAGAACGAAAGTAAAGCCTCGCCGTGGTTCAAAATGTTTATGAATGCCAGAAAATGGGTAAATTAAAAAATTAAAAAATATTTTCCACGAGATTTTTATAAAAATTTTCCAAAAGTTTTTTTAGAATTCTCGTGGAAAAGTTTTGACAAAAATATTAAAAATAATATTAACAACAATATTTTTACTATAAAAATATGAATAAAGACTTAATTGAAGTTATTAAGTTATATTCCACTGCTTCGCATAAAGAACTAAATAATTTTTTATTAGATAAATCAAAAGATAACTTAATCGCTATTTTAAATGACCTGCTGACTATTTATATTAACGATAAAAATTCTTCTACTATTAGAGAGTTTATTACTACTACTATTTCTGGATATATTCATAATGAAAATAAAATTGGTTACAATGGCTTTCGTCAAATTACTTTAAATAGTGAAAATATAAATGAATATTGCGAAGTAAAACCAAAAAATATAATTACTAATACTAATGATTTGAATAATGTTAATAACAAAAGTAAAAATAAATTAAATGCTGGTGGAAATTTTACAGATTATACTTGGGAAAGATTTGATAGAGATTTGAATGCAAATTTGAATATGCTAATTAGTGGCTTTGTTGATGGCAAACTAATTTATATTTTAGAATTCCCTTTTAGTAATCAATCTTTTATTAATAAATTACAATTACAATTAAATAAAAAATTTCCAAATAGACAACGAAATAAAAATGATTATTTGCGTTCAGCAAATTTTGACTTTAAGGATTTTATGTTTAATGAAAATAATGAAAAGAACAATAATTTTAAAATAAATTTTTTATTAACTAAACAAGAATTAGAAAATTATAAAAACTATTTCAATAAAAAATTTTTTGACGAACTACTTAAATATGCAAAGTAATAAAAATACTATAAATGATATTTTAAATACTATTATTCAAGGCGATACATTAACAGAATTACGCAAAATTCCCGATAATTCAGTAGATTTAGGAATTACTTCTCCTCCATATAATAAGGGAGAAAAAAACAAAGGTTGGTTAGTCAAAAATGTTGAATATGATATTGCAAGAGATAATAAAAAAGAAATAGATTATCAAAATGAACAAATTTTAGTCCTTAATGAATTATATAGAGTAATAAAATCCGGCGGAAGTTTTTTTTATAATCATAAATTACGTTGGGAAAAAGGAAAATTACTTCATCCTATGGAATGGTTATTAAAAACTAATTGGAATATTAAACAAGAAATTATTTGGGACAGAAGTATTGCTGCTAATATTCGTGGTTGGAGATTTTGGCAAGTAGAAGAACGTATTTATTGGCTATATAAACCAAAAAATAATAATTTGATTGGCGATGAATTAAAATCTAAACACGCTTTAATGACATCTATTTGGCGTTTTTTGCCAGAGCAAAAAGTAAAACATCCTGCACCATTTCCTTTGCAACTTCCATTAAGATGTATTTATTCCATTTTAGATAACACAGAAAATCAAGTTGTTATAGATCCTTATGCTGGAAGTGGAACAACTTTAATAGCAAGTAAGTTATTAAAACATAACTATATAGGCATTGAAATATCAACAGATTATATAAATCTTGCAAATGAAAGATTAAATACTTATAAAAATAATAAAGATGTTGCAAATATATTTGATGAAGAAATAAAGAAACATATTGTAAAAGAAACTTTTAAACAACGAAAAGAACGTGGTTTATATAGTAATCATACTAACAAAAATAATAACAGTAATTTATCATTGGAATTAAATAACTATGAAATTGAAAAAGAGTAACACAATTAACAAATTTCCACGAGAAATCTAAAAAAATTTTTGGAAATCTCGTGGAAAATTTTTATTTTTATATTTAATTAAATTGTTAAATTGTTAAATTTTTAAATTGTTAAATTGTTAAATTGTTAAATTGTTAAATTGTTAAATTATGTCCGTTCAAAGCCAACTATTTTGCCAACAAATTTGTAACAATAGTAAATCATCTTTTACTCAAAGTTTTATGATTTTGCCCAGCGATCAAAAACGAGCTATGACCGCTTTATATGCATTTTGTCGTTTGGTTGATGACCTCGCTGATGAATTAAGTAAAATTGATTATCCAAAAGCACTCCAAGAATTGCAATTTTACGGCGAACTCATTGAAAATTTATATAGTCAAAAAACGCAAATTTATAGCCATAGTAATCATAATTTTTTGGCGGAAGAATTAACTTTCGCTATTGAAAATTTTGGGTTAGACAAAACTTATTTTGTTGATTTATTAAAAGCTATGAATTTTGATTTACTAATCAACAGCAAACAGCAGCAAAATATAATTTTTGATGACTTTTCGCAATTAGAAAATTATTGTTATCAAGTTGCGGCAACCGTTGGATTATTGTCGTCAGCGATTTTTGGCTATCAAAAAAATAACGAAAATGAAATAGAAAATATAAAAAAATACGCTCACGATTTGGGTTTGGCTTTGCAATTTACTAACATTGTGCGTGATGTCCGCGAGGATTTTTTCAATCAACGCATTTATTTAGTTATAAATGCAAAAAATTCTGATAATTCTGATTTTGAATTGCCAAAAAATTTTGATGAAATCTCGTGGAAAAATTTTGAAAATTTCATTATTTCGCAAAATATTTTGGAAAATCACGCCAAAATCGCCGAACAATATTTTCAAACGGCGTTCGCTTATTTCAAAAAATTATCGCCGCAAACCCAAAATCTACAAAAACCAGCGTTAATTATGGCTGCTGTTTATCGGCAAGTTTTGAAAGAAATCGTTAAAAAAAAATACAATATCTTTCAAAACCAAAAAGATCAACATTTCCGTTTATCATCAACGCAAAAATTTTTAATTGTCTCGCAAATGTTGATTTCATCAGATTTTGTATTAAACGACCAAACAATTTTTTAAGTTTTTAAATAAAAATAAATTATGGAATTATTTTTAAAAATTTTCTGTTTTAGTTTTTTTATATTTTTAACCAACGCAAACGCTCAAACTGAATATCCGACTCCAAAGGAAAATCTATCTCAAGCAAATTTGGCAGCCCAAATTCCGTCTTCTTCTGATGTGGCGAATCAAGCAATGGAATTGACGCCTTATGAAAAATTTCTCAAAGTGTATAGAATTTATGACCCGTTTTATGACACTTGGGATATGAAAGAAGCAGAATTAGGAAATAATCGTTATTACATAGAAATGAAAATGAAGCACTTCACGCGTGGCGGCGAAGGTGAAGCGTTATTGATATTTAAACGTCGTGCCGATAAAGTTCGCGAATTGCAAAAAATGGCGTCTTATGAAATTTTGGATTTCAATGAAAGCATAGAAAATCAAGTTTTTCATACGCGGCGTGTTGCCAGTGGAATTTTTGAATTAAAACCGGCAATATCGGCTGATAATTTTTATGATAATCCGCAAGTTTATTTCCCGCCGGATAAAAAAGCGTCTGCCAAACCGAAAGCAAATGCAAATAAAAATAAAGCCAACAAAAATAAAGCAAAAGCAAAAGCAAACGCAAATAAAGGCAAAGCAAAATCTAATAAAAATAAAGCCAAAAATATGAATAATAGAAATTCTTGCGATTGTTGTAATTGTTGCCAAAATTGCGGAAATAATTCCAACAATTCCGGCAAAATATTAAACAATATTCAAAATTCAACGCCACAAATGGACGCTGATTCTTGGAAATTAAACGGCGAGGCTCAAATTTAATAAAACTATTAAAACTATTTTCCACGAGATTTTTTAAAAATTTTCTAAAAATTTTCTAAAAATTTTTTGTTATTTCTCGTGGAAATTTTTTATTTTTGATTTTTTATTTTTGATTTTTGATTTTTGATTTTTTAAACAAAAAATTATGATTTGTATTGAAAACGCTGCCACGCATAATTTGAAAAATATTTCTTTGCAGTTGCCAAAAAATAAATTGATTGTCATCACCGGACTTTCCGGCAGCGGGAAATCTTCACTGGCTTTTGATACTTTATATGCCGAAGGACAACGTCGTTATGTGGAATCACTTTCAGCATACGCTCGGCAATTTTTGCAACTTATGCCAAAGCCAGAAGTGCAAAGCATCAGCGGACTTTCTCCGGCAATCGCCATAGAACAAAAAACCGCTTCCCATAATCCACGCTCTACGGTTGGCACGGTCACGGAAATTCACGATTATTTGCGTTTATTGTTCGCTCGTGCCGGGACTGCTTGTTGTCCGCAACATCCGCAAAATATTTTGGAAAGCAAAAATATTTCTCAAATTCTCGTGGAAATTTTGCAGAAAATCCCAGAAAACTCCAAAATTTTATTGTTATCACCGATTATTCGTAGCAAAAAAGGCGAATTCCAAAATATTTTTGCAGATTTGTTAAAACAAGGATTTTTACGCATTCGCTTTGATAATGAAATTTTGGATTTAAGCGAAATCAATGCCGATCTAAAAATCAACAAAAATAAAAAGCACGATTTGGACGTGATAATTGATCGGCTGAAAATCAAAAATAAAGATGACCAAAATTTTTGTGAGCGTCTGACTCAATCTTTGGAACTCGCAGCCAATAAAGCCGACGGAAAAATTATTATTGTGAATTTGGAAAATAATCAGGAGTTATTTTTTTCTACCAAATTAGCGTGTCCAACGCCGGGCTGCGATTTTGCTTTGCCAGAATTAGAGCCGCGTTTATTTTCCTTTAATTCGCCGTTCGGAGCCTGTCCAAATTGTGACGGTTTAGGTTTTTCAGAATTTTTTGATATAGAAAAAATTATCGCTGACGAAAATTTGTCGCTTTATGACGGAGCAATTTACGGCTGGAGCAAGAATTCGCCGTATTATTTTCAAATGTTGGAAAGTTTAGCCGGGCATTACAATTTTTCCACGAGAAATGATAAATTTTTTTCCTTACCGCAAAAAATCAAAGACATTTTATTTCACGGTTCCGGCGAGGAAATTATCAAATTCAAATATCACGCCGAAAATAGTTTTTTCGGAGATGCCGAGAAAAAAAATAGCAAAGCCGTAGAAATTAAAAATCAAACATTTCCGGGAATTTTGGCGATTTTGCAAAAGCGTTATAACAGCGTGAAAAATAGCCAAAGCCAAAGTTTGATTATCAAAAAAGAAAATGAATATTTGCATAAATTTATCAGCCAAAAAACTTGTCCGCATTGTAACGGCGGACGTTTGAATTTGTCTGCCAGAAATGTCAAAATCGGCGAATTTTCCTTGCCTGAACTGAATAATTTAGCTCTGAAAGATTTGTATGATTTTTTTGCTAACAAATTACAACTTTCCGGCTATAAATCGCAAATAGCCGAAAAAATCTTGCAGGAAATCTTGCAACGGCTAAAATTTTTGATAGACGTTGGTTTGGAATATTTAACGCTCGGACGCAGTGCCGAAACGCTTTCCGGCGGCGAATCTCAACGAATTCGCTTGGCATCGCAAATCGGTAGCGGCTTGACCGGCGTGATGTATGTTTTGGACGAGCCAAGTATTGGACTTCATCAACGCGATAATCAACGCTTAATCCAAACTTTACAGAATTTACGCAATTTAGGAAATACGCTGATTGTCGTAGAACACGATGAAGAAATGATCCGCACCGCTGATTTTTTGGTAGATATCGGAGTCGGAGCCGGAATTCACGGTGGAGAAGTTATCGCCGCAGGTTTTCCACGAGATTTAATCAAAAATTTTTGGAAAAATCAAAAAAATCAAAAAAATCAAAATCAAAAATTACAACAATCGCTGACTTTGGCGTATTTAAACGGCGATAAAAAAATTTCCACGCCGAGCAAAAATCAACGCATTCTGCCAGATAAAAATAAATTTTTATCCTTATTTGGAGCGTCACAAAATAATCTGAAAAATGTTAATTTGCATATTCCGGTTGGACTTTTTACTTGTATCACCGGCGTTTCCGGTAGCGGCAAATCCACGCTGATTAACGACACTTTATTTCCGGCTATGAAAGCCATTATTTCAAATTCTGCAAATTCTGCAAATTCTGCAAATTACAAAAATCTCGCCAAGCAACTCAAATTCAAGGATTTACGCGGAGCCGAATTCTTTGACAAAATCATCAACATAGACCAAACGCCTATCGGTAGAACGCCACGCTCAAATCTGGCAACTTATGTTGAATTATTGACGCCGATTCGCGAATTGTTCGCTCAAATGCCACTTTCCAAAGAACGCGGTTATTCCGTCGGACGTTTTTCCTTCAACGTCAAAGGCGGACGCTGTGAAGTTTGTCAAGGCGACGGCTTAATCAAAGTAGCAATGCACTTTTTGCCCGATATTTTTGTGCCGTGCGATGCTTGTAACGGCAAACGCTATAACGCCGAAACGCTGCAAGTTTTATACAAAGGCAAAAGCATTGCTGATGTGTTGGCAATGACCGTAGAAGAAGCCAGTGAATTTTTTGCCAACGTGCCATCGGTGCAACGCAAATTACAAACTTTACAGCAAGTCGGATTGGCGTATATTTCGTTGGGACAATCGGCGACAACGTTTTCCGGCGGCGAGGCTCAACGAGTAAAATTAGCCTTGGAGTTGTCTAAACGCGATACCGGCAAAACTTTATATATTTTGGACGAACCGACTACCGGCTTACATTTTCACGACGTGGCAATGTTGTTAGAAGTGCTCAAAACGCTACGAGACGCCGGAAATACCATAGTCGTTATAGAACATAATTTGGACGTAATCAAAACCGCAGATTACATCGTAGATTTAGGCAAAGAAGGAGGAAATTCCGGAGGTGAAATTATCGCTGAAGGTTCGCCGGAAGTTTTAGTCAAAAAATATGCAAATAAAAATAAAAGTTATACGGCAGATTTTTTGCAGGAGGTTTTGAGTAAAAAATAAGAAAAAGGCACAAAATTTTCACGAGAAGGAAGAAGGAAGAAGGAAGAAGGAAGAAGAAAATTATTTACAACAAATAAATAAAAGCAAATCAAAAATAAACAACACATAAAAACATTTTCCACGAGAAATCTGAAAAATTTTTTGAAAATTTTTATAAAAATCTCGTGGTTTTTTGTTTTTGTTTT
Organism: Dechloromonas aromatica (nom. nud.); assembly: GCA_004555545.1. Lineage (GTDB taxonomy): Bacteria > Pseudomonadota > Gammaproteobacteria > Burkholderiales > Rhodocyclaceae > SFHR01. The sequence continues at coordinate 40,723 of SFHR01000005.1, read as the reverse complement.
TAACGTTTATGTTTTTAAATATGCGGCAAAATCTGCGGAATTAAATCTTGGAATGTTCTGCCGTTACTATTTTCGCCGATGGCGTGCATTTTCCACTCGCCGTTATGCCGATAAACTTTTGCCATTATTTGAGCGGTATGATTTCCTTGAACGCTCAAATTATATTTGGCGATTTCGCTATTATTTGAGGCATTGACAATCCGACAAAAAGCGTTGGCAACTTGCGAAAAATTCTGCCCAGTAAAGCTATTCACCGTGAAAACCAACGATTTCACATTTGCCGGAACATTGCTTAAATTCACCGCGATTTGCTCATCGTCGCCATCTCCGGCACCGGTGCGATTATCGCCGGTGTGTTTGATGCTGCCGTCTTTGCTTTGAAGTTGCCCGAACCAAACGACATCCAAGAGATTTTTATTCTCATCAAATATCAAACAAGAAGCATCCAAATCTATGGGATTTTGCGAATTTCCTCCGCCGAAGATTTTTCCTAAAAAGCCAGCGGATTGTGGAGCCGAAGCCATATCCCAACCCAAGCCCATAATCACAGATGATAAAGAGCCACCGGCTTCTTTTGCTAACGAAATTTTTTGACCTTTTTGTAAATTTATAGCCATTTTTTTTAAACTCCTATTAAATTAAAAAAATTAAAAAAATTAAAAACCGAAAAAATTTCACGAGAATTCTAAAAAATTTTTTGGAAATCTCGTGGAAAAATTATCAGGCAAATCAAAATTGTCTGCATAATAAATATTTTGTTTGCTGATCTTCAACATACGCCGAAACTACTGTTTTACCGGAGTCATCACTATAAGCACGAATTGAACCTTGATTTGCCAATCCGTCATCCAACTGACTATCAACGGCGTTGGCAACCTTTCCGGAAACTTTGTTGGCACAAATAGAAATGCCATTTAAACCGACTGCGTCATTAAGCACCGAAAACGCTGCATTTTCGGCGTGCAAAGGCGGTTCACTGCCGGAACCGCTGAGAAATCCAGCCGCACGTAAATGGCTCCAAACTTGCGATTTTTCGCTGTCGCTATCTAATGTTGCGTTGCCGTTGCCGCTCCCCGGCGTGGGCGACAAACCGCTCCAACGCGACGCTGCATTTTTATCATCGCCGGGCAAAGCACGATAACGTTCTTGATAAGAATAAAATGCGGTGGCAATGCCGTTGAAATCGTTGGCGATGCTTTTGATTCTGCCTTGCACGATGAGTTCTTGACCTTTAAAAACGCCGCCGAGCAATAAACCGATAATGACTAAGACGATAGAAATTTCAATTAAAGTAAATCCTTGATTTTTATGCGATTTTCTCATTATTTGTATTATTTTTATTGTTTTTATATTTTTATATTTTTATATTTTTATATTTTTATACTTTTTCCACGAGAAATCTAAAAAATTTTTTGAAAATCTCGTGGAAAATTGTTATTTTTTATTGCTTTCCGTTATTTTTCACGCCCAAGCCAAATCCGGGAAATAAACCTTTCATTGACCGCATTAACTTGCCGAATCCACCTTTACTAAATTGTTTCATCAATTTTTGAGTTTGCTCAAATTGTTTTAACAAGCGATTCAAGTCCTGCACTTGAACTCCAGCTCCAGCAGCGATTCTACGTTTGCGACTGGCTTTGATAATTTCTGGCTTACAACGCTCTTCATAAGTCATTGAATTTATCATTCCTTCCACCCGTGAAATCATTTTTTCCTGCGATCCTTCGGTGATGCTGTTGGCTAATTGTGCAACTTGCATAGGCAATTTATCAACCAAAGCAGAAATTCCACCCATACGTCGCATTTGACCGATTTGATCTTTGAAATCGTTTAGATCAAAACCTTTGCCAGATTTGAGTTTTTTGGCTAATTCTACGGCTTTTTGTTCATCCAAGCCGCGTTTGGCTTCTTCCACCAACGATAAAATATCGCCCATTCCGAGAATTCTGGACGCCATACGTTCCGGATGAAATGCTTCCAAGCCATTCAATTTTTCTGCCACGCCGATAAATTTAATCGGTTTGCCGGTGATAAATCTCACGGACAACGCCGCTCCGCCACGAGCGTCACCATCGCATTTAGTCAAAACCACGCCGGTTAGCGGCAATGCTTCATTGAACGCTTTGGCTGTATTCACGGCGTCTTGCCCCAACATTGCATCAATTACGAACAGCGTTTCAATCGGATTTAGCGTTTTGTGAAGTTGCTTGATTTCGTTCATCATAGCTTCGTCAATGGCTAAACGTCCGGCGGTATCAACGAGCAGCACGTCAAAATAATGTTTTTTGGCGAAATCTACGGCAGCCAGAGCGATTTCTTCTGGCGTTTGCGTTGTCGTGGAAGGAAAAAATTCTATTTTCGCTTGTTCGGCGACAGATTTGAGCTGTTCAATGGCGGCGGGACGATAAACGTCACAAGAGACGACTAAAACTTTTTTCTTTTGATTTTCTTTTAAGAATTTTCCTAATTTGCCGACGGTTGTAGTTTTTCCGGCACCTTGCAGACCAGCCATTAACACAATTGCCGGTGGTTGAGTATTGAAATTCAAGCCAACATTTTCTTCGCCCATCAAGGTGGTTAATTCTTTATGTACCACGCCGATTAACGCTTGGCTTGGGCTTAACGAGCCGACGACTTCCTCACCGATGGCTTTTTCTTTGACTTTGTTAATAAAATCTTTGACGACTGGCAAAGCCACATCGGCTTCCAACAACGCCATACGCACTTCACGGAGAGCGTCGGCGATATTTTTTTCGGATAAACGGGCTTCACCTTTGATATTTTTGACGATTTTGGCTAATCTTTGGGTTAAATTTTCTAACATAAAATGGTTTGAATAAAAAAATTACAATTATTGATAATTCTGAATTTTGTATTTGTATTTGTTTTTGTTGAGGATTATTTTATGGCTACTAATTTTAATACTAATTTTAACTTAAACGCTTTGAGTTTTTGTAGTTATTTATTTTTATTTTTTTTATATTATAAATACTTAATTTCAACAAAAATACAAAAGCATAAAAATATAAATACTAATGACAATTTTCCACGAGAAAAACTAAAAAATTTTTATGTTAGTAGCATCAAAATTTGTGGATTATTGTGCTTAATTTTGCATAGTTATGCTTTACAAAAAATGATATTTATTCAAGGCGAATTACATTTTTCAGTGAGTATTGCATTTTCTTTAATAATGTTGTTGGCAATGTTGTTATATTATGTAGAAAATTTGAAATATACTACTTTGCAAAGTTTGCAGATTTTGATTTTGCCATTAGTTTTGTTGAGTATTTTATCAACTATAATTTTTACTTCAACAAAAATCATTACTGCTTATACAAATTATAGTGGTTTTTATTTACACTTTTTTTCGGTGATGTTGGCGTATAGTTTTTTGACTTTGGCGGCAATTCACGCAGTTTTTATGAATTTTATTAGCACAGATTTGAAAATAAATCTAAATAATAATACGTTTGAAAATCAACAATTAAAAGCATTATTATTCAAGAATTTACCGCCATTACTAACATTAGAAAAGATATTATTTGATACTATTTTGATTGGTTTTGTTTGTTTGAGTTTTGGTTTGATAACCGGTTTATTTTTCTCCGAAGAATTGCTCGGACAACCGATGAATTTTAATCATAAAACGATCTTTGGCATAATTTCTTGGATTACGTTTGGCGTTCTGTTGTTAGGAAGATATATCAAAGGTTGGCGAGGAAAAGTAGCAATGAAATTAACATTAACTGGCTTTACATTTTTGATTTTGGCGTATTTGGGAACGCATTTTGTGTTAGAAGTAATTTTGAAAAAATAAACAAAATATAAACAAAAATAAACAAAAATAAACAAATTTCCACGAGATTTCTAAAAAATTTTTTAGATTTCTCGTGGAAAAATCTTTATGTTATTATTGATTTACTATTCAACAGAAATAATATTTGTTCCGGCAATTATATCGTGCAAACTACGGCGATATTTATCAAAAGCTGGAAATATAAAACCTATGCAAAATAAAGCGGTTGATAACCAAATTGCAAAGTATCTCAAAACGGCTTGTAAAGGACGTAATCTGCCATTTGTTGCCGAATCAACTAATTTTAATTTCCACGTTTTCATAGCCAACGTTTGACCGCTCTTTAACCAAAAAAATAAGTTATAAAACATTAACAATAAAAATAAATGTAACCATTGCCATTTTGCCGATAAAGTAATTTGAAAAAATTGAAATAGTTCGGCAGTAATCAGAATTTCTGGTAATAACCAACCGATTAAAATCACGGCAAAGATTACTAAAAATTCATATAACATACAAGCAAAAATACGTTTTCTGGTTGGTGCAGTTATTGCATTTAATGCGGAAAATTTTTTATTCATTATATTATTTATATTATTTATATTATTTATATTACTCATTTTTTTATACTTATATACTTACTAATTATTTTGCTAATTGCTAATTTTGTTTGCCAAATTTTGTCGGATTTTGAATTGCCGATAAAAAACCTCGCAAAATATTTATTTCAGTGCTTTCTAAATTACTCCGCGAAAATAATCTGCGTAATCTGTGCATCAAACGTCCGGGTTGATTTGGGTTATAAAAACCAACTTCTTGCATACATTGCTGTAAATGATTATAAAAATTTTCCATTTCTTTCATAGTTGCTAAACGCGAATAATTTTTTACACCATTTTTTATATTACTATTTTTGCTACTATTTTTTTGACTAATGCAATTTTGTTTATAATTTTTATAAAATTCTCGCAATTCATAAGTAATAATTTGCACCGCCGAACCTAAATTTAACGAAGCAAAATCATCGCTTGTATCAATTTTCACTTGACATTGACAATGCACTAATTCCTCGTTAGAAAGCCCATTAGTTTCATTGCCAAAAACTAACGCAATTTTATTAGTAAAATTATTAGTAAAGTTATTAGTAAAATCATTTTTTATATTTTCTAACAACTTTGGCAAAGTTATCAGCGGCACGTTTAAATCGCGTTCTCTGGCAGAAAAACCTATCACAAAATTACAATCTTGAATTGCTTGGACTAAATTTTCTACTACGCAACAATTTTCCAAAATATCAACCGCATTAGTCGCACGTTTTGTAGCAATTTCGTCCGGAAATGATTTCGGCTTCACCAAATATAAATCGGCAAAATCCATAGTTTTCATTGCCCGAGCCACTGCTCCGATATTTCCCGGATGTGAAGTTCGGCATAAAATTATTCTAAAAATTTTTAATAATTGCTTCATTGTTATATTTATATTTTTGCTTTTTGCTTTTTGCTTTTTGCTTTTTTACTTTTTACATTTTTCCACGAGAAATCAAAAAAATTTTTTGACTTTTTAATTCTTTTTAATTCTTTTTAATTCTTTTTAATTCTTTTTAATTTATTTTCAAAAATAAATTTTAAAATCTCGTGGAAAATTTATTTTTATTACCATTTTTAATAATTTTTTTATATTTATGTCAATTTTTTCTATAACAAATTTACTCAAAAAAATCTTTGGTTCCCGCAACGATCGCTTACTCAAAAAATATAAAGAAGTCGTCAAAAAAATCAACAACTTAGAAGCAGATTTGGAAAAACTCTCCGACGAACAACTCCGCAATAAAACAGAAGAATTCAAAAAACGCCACCAGCAACAAAACGAATCATTAGATAGCATTTTGCCAGAAGCTTTTGCCGTCGTCCGTGAAGCATCAAAACGCGTGCTTGGATTACGTCATTTTGACGTGCAACTAATCGGCGGAATGGTCTTGCATAACGGCAAAATCGCCGAAATGCGAACCGGTGAAGGCAAAACCTTAGTTTCCACACTTCCGGCGTATTTAAACGCTATCAGCGGCAAAGGAGTTCATATCATTACTGTCAATGATTATTTGGCTCAACGCGACGCCGAATGGATGGGACAAATTCACAAATTTTTAGGTTTATCAGTTGGCGTAAATTTGGCTCAAATGGGCAGTGAAACTAAAAAAGCCGCCTACGCTTGTGATATAACTTACGGCACAAATAACGAATTTGGCTTTGATTATTTACGCGATAATATGGTTTATGAAAATCACGACAAAGTTCAACGAGGTCTGAATTTTGCAATTGTTGATGAAGTAGATTCCATTCTGATTGACGAAGCCAGAACGCCGTTGATTATTTCCGGACAAGCAGACGATAAAACGGATTTGTATATCAAAATGAAAGATATAGTCCCAAAATTAACCCGTGCTACGGATGAAAAATTTGAAAACGGCGGAGATTTTTGGGTAGATGAAAAAGGACATCAAGTGCATTTGTCAGATGCCGGTTATGAACACGCCGAACAATTATTAGTCCAAGCCGGTTTGATTAAGACCGGTTCCTCGCTATATGATAGCGGAAATATAGTGTTGATGCACCATTTGAACGTGGCGTTACGGGCTTTGACGTTATTTCATAAAGATCAACATTATGTAGTGCAAAATGGAGAAATCGTTATTGTTGATGAATTCACCGGACGCTTAATGAGCGGTCGGCGTTGGTCAGATGGTTTGCATCAAGCCATAGAAGCCAAAGAAGGCGTAGAAATTCAAGCCGAAAATCAAACTTTGGCATCAATAACATTCCAAAATTATTTCCGTATGTATGCACGTTTATCCGGAATGACCGGAACCGCTGATACGGAAGCATATGAATTCCAGCAAATTTACGGCTTGGAAACCGTAGTAATTCCGCCGAATTTGCCTATGCAGCGTAAAGATTATAATGATTTAGTTTTCAAAACGGCACAAGAAAAATATTTGGCAATCATTGAGGATATCAAACAATGTCAGCAGAAAAATCAGCCAGTTTTAGTCGGCACTACCAGCATAGAAAATTCTGAACTGCTCTCAAATTTGTTAGATAAAGAAAAATTGCCGCACCACGTTTTAAATGCTAAACAACACGCTCACGAAGCCGAAATCGTGGCAGATGCCGGAAAACCCGGTATGATTACTATCGCTACAAATATGGCTGGACGCGGAACTGATATCGTTTTGGGCGGCAATATCAACAAAGATATCAACAAAATTCAGCAGGATGAAACTTTAAGTGATCAACAAAAAGCCGAAAAAATTCAACAAATCAAAGATCAATGGCAACAAGTGCATCAACAAGTTTTGGATGCCGGAGGTTTGCATATTATCGGCTCGGAACGCCACGAATCTCGGCGGATTGATAACCAGTTACGTGGGCGTTCCGGACGGCAAGGTGATGTTGGAAGTTCGCGTTTTTATTTATCGCTGGACGATCCTTTGTTGAGAATTTTTGCCGGCGAGCGTTTGCGTAGCATAATGGAACGGCTGAAAATGCCCGAAGGTGAAGCCATTGAGCATCCTTTGGTTACGCGTTCATTAGAATCAGCACAACGCAAAGTAGAAGCCAGAAATTTTGATATCCGCAAACAACTTTTAGAATACGACGACGTCGCCAACGATCAGCGTAAAGTAATTTATCAACAACGCAATGAAATCTTAGATAGCGATGATATTTCCGACACCATCACCGCAATGCGAGAAAGCGTAATCACAAACATTTTTCGCCGTTATGTTCCCGAAGAAAGCGTAGAAGAACAATGGGAAATCAACAGTTTAGAATCTGCTCTCAAAAGCGAATTATTGTTTGAAGTCCCAGTCAATTCTTGGCTACAAACTCCAGAAGGCAAGGCGTTCAGTGATGAAGATATTTTGAAAAAAATCATAGATTTGGCAGATCAAACGTATAATGAAAAAGTCAAATTGATGGGCGATGATAAGATTTTTCGGCAGTTTGAACGCAATGTTATGTTGCAAAGTTTAGACAGCCACTGGCGAGAACATTTAGCCGCTTTGGATCATTTGCGTCAAGGAATTCATTTGCGTGGTTATGCTCAAAAAAATCCAAAACAGGAATATAAACGTGAAGCTTTTGAGTTATTTGAAATGTTGTTAGAAAACGTTCGTAATGAAGTAACCAAAATTACTTTCACCGTGCAAATTCGCCGTGCCGAAGATGTAGAGGAAACAAATCCGGCAAAAACTTATTCAAATATAAATGTTTCGTATAATCATAGTCAAAATGATGCCGATTCTGAATCCGCAGAAAATGCCGCAAAAAATAAAGCCGACAACAAGCCAAAAGCAAATAAAAAATCGCCAAGCCGTAACGATCCTTGTCCGTGCGGTTCTGGTAAAAAATATAAGCATTGCTGTGGCAAATTAAAATAATCTACAAAAAAATATTTTCCACGAGATTTTTATAAAAATTTCCAAAAATTTTTTTAGATTTCTCGTGGAAAAATGTAAAAAAATTAAAAAATTAAAAAATAGAAAAATAAAAAATACTAACAATTATTAAAGCAAAAAATTATGAATTCAACCGCCGAACCTGAACCTGCGACGAATTTTAAAAATATTAAAAATAAAAAATCTAACAAAAATACTTCTTTTTTTGAACGCGTTTCCGCTTTGTTATTACGCGATCCGGAAAATTTGGAAGAATTTAAGCAAATTCTTTCGCATATTTCCTCCAAACGTATTATTTCGCCTGATGTTTTGAGTATCATTGAAGGAGCAATTTCCACTTCGCAAACTCGCGTGGAAGATATTATGACGCCGCGTGTGCAAATGGATATGATAAATATCAACGCAAGTATTGAAGAAATCTTGCCGATTGTGATAAATACCGCACATTCACGCTTTCCGGTGATTGAGGGCGAAGATAAAAATAATGTTTTGGGAATTCTGCTCTCCAAGGATTTATTGCGAATTTATACTGGCGAACAATTCAAAATACGCGACTGGATTCGTCCGGCGGTGTTTATTCCGGAATCTAAACGGCTCAACGTTTTATTGCGAGAATTCCGCGATTCCAAAAATCATATGGCGATTGTGGTTGATGAATATAGCAACGTTTCCGGATTGGTGACTATGGAAGATGTGTTGGAACAAATTGTCGGCGATATTGAAGACGAATACGATATTGAAGACGACGAGGACAATATTCGCTGTGATGCGATTGGGCATTTTCGGATTAAAGCCAGAACCAGCATAGACGATTTCAACGAAAAATTTAATACAAATTTTCATTGCGAAAATTGTGAAACGGTCGGCGGTTTGATTTTACGTCAAATCGGACGCGTGCCCAAAACCGGCGAGATTATCAATTTTCCGGAAAACAATATAAATTTCAAAGTTTTACGTGCTGATAATCGGCGTTTATACACGTTGTTGTTGATGAAAAATGATGAATAAAAAATTTAAAAAATATTTAAAAAATATTTAAAAAAATATTTAAAAAAATATTTAAAAAATCAAAAAAATTTTTAGATTTCTCGTGGAAAATTTTCGTTTAATTCGTTTTACTGCTTTTTACGCTTTATTTTTGCTATGCGGAGCGATAATGGTTTTAGGTTTTGCTCCGTTTTATTATTACTTGCTGCCGTTTGCTTCGTTGGCGTTTTTATATTTTGGTCTATCCAAAACAAAAAATATAAAGCAAAGTTTTTTTGGCGGATTACTTTTTGGCTTTGGATTATTCGGCGTTGGCGTGGCTTGGCTTTATCACAGTTTAAGCACTTACGGAGCGATGTCGGATTTTATGAGCATTCCTGCCATTGTCTTATTTTGTTTGGCGATGGCTTTGTATTACGGGATTGCGGCAGCGTTGTTCAAATTTTCCACGAGAAACTCGCAAAATTTTTTAGTTTTCACGTTGATTTTCGCTATCGCTGATTATTTGAGAAATATATTTTTTACGGGATTTCCGTTTTTGACGCTTGGTTATACGCAAAGTTTTCCGAGCCTGTTAAATGCTTTTGCACCGTTAATCGGCGTTTTTGGTTTATCGCTAATGGTTTTGTTGCTTAGCGAAGTTTTGGCGATGGTTTTGCAGAATTGCATTATTGATAAAAACTATAAAAAAGCGATTTTTGGTTTATTGTTTATAATTGCGAATTTTGGAGCGGCTTATATTTTGGAAAAAAATGTGAGTTGGTCACAGCCGATAAAATCAGAATTTACGGCGAATTTGGTGCAAATGAATATTTTGCCAGATGATAAATTCAGCGAAAAATTTCAACACGGATTTTTTACTTGGTTTTATGATTTGTTGGAGGCAAATTCAACAGATTTGCTAATTTTGCCGGAAACTACGATTGTGAGCCGTCCGCAAACTATTATCAACGCTTTTGGAGACGACATCAAAAATCTTGCAAATCAAGGCAAATTCCAAAATATCATTATGGGTGCAATCGGCGAAAATCAGCAAGATTTTTATAATTCGGCGATAAACATAAGCATAAACATAAACATAAACGCAAATGCAGAAAATATTGCAGTGCAACAATACAATAAACGCCATCTGGTGCCGTTTGGCGAATATGTGCCGTTTGGATTTCGTTGGTTTATAGAACAGGCAAAAATACCGCTTTCGGATTTCACAAAAGGCAACGAGCAGCAAGATTTTTTTATTTTGCGAAATCGGCGTGGCGACGAGATTTTGGCGGCTTTGAATATTTGTTATGAAGATGCGTTCGGCTATGAAGTTGGCAAAATCAATAATGATGTCGGCGTGTTGATAAATATTTCAAATATGGCGTGGTTTGGCGATTCTTGGGCAATGTGGCAACATTTACAGATGGCTCAAATGCGTTCGGCGGAGTTGTCGCGTCCGTTGTTGCGTAGCACAAATACCGGCGTGACGGCGATGATTTCTCCAAAAGGCGAAGTTTTACGGCAACTTCCGGGATTTACGGCGGAAAATTTAAAAGTTAGATTTTTTGCTTATCAAGGCGAAACTCCGTATTTAAAATACGGCGACAAGATCTTTTATGCGTTGATTTTGGTGATTTTTTTGCTGTTACTAATCAACAAAATTATCATTAAAAGAGATATAAAAAGGCGGATTATCTAACTGAATTTGTTTGACTTTTATATTGAAAGCAAGTTGTAAATTTTCGGCAGTTAATACTTTTTTTGGAATATCAAAACTGATTAACTCGCCACTTTTTAATAATAATAATTTATCGCAAAATTGAGCCGCTAATAATAAATCGTGAATACTAATCAAAATTCCACGAGATTTGTTATATTTTTTTTGGCTTTGAATATAATTTTTAAATAATTTTATTACTTGTTGCTGTTGATATAAATCCAAGTTTGCGAAAGGTTCATCGGCGATTAAAATATTTGGTTCAGCGATTAAACTTCTGGCAATATGCACGCGAATTTGTTCGCCTCCGGATAGTTCATTGATAGATTTTTGGCGTAAATTTGTTAAATTTGTAGCGTCTAAAATACTATTTAATTTTGCCTGAAAATCATTATTAAAAGCGGAATTTGTAAAAAAATTATTACTATAAAAATTTTTATAAGGAAGCAAACCTAATTTTATGACTTCTTCAACAGAAATATTCCAAAAGCAATCATTTTTTTGCGGCAGATAACTTATTTTTTTGGCAATTTCTATCGCTGATAAATCGTCAAAATTTATATAATTTGCAGAATTTTTTGCATTATCATTTTTAATAAAAATTTGCTCGTTATTATTTGCGTTATCATTGCTATTTTTGCTTTTTAATAATCCCAAAATCCGTTTTAATAATGTAGTTTTTCCGGCACCATTTGCTCCGATAATTCCCATAATTTCTCCGGATTTTATCTCAAAAGATAATGGTTTTAAAATCGGCAAATAACTTATATTTTGTATTTTTAATAACGGCATTTTTTTATTTATATTTATATTTATATTTATATTTATATTTATATTTATATTTATATTTATATTTATATTTATATTTATATTTATACTGTATAACAAAAAACAATTTGACTATTTTCAGAACTATTTTCCGAACTATTTTTGCAACTATTTTTATTACTAAAAATTTTTGCCGGAGGAAATTCTTTTTTACAAATATCTCTAACTTGCGGACAACGCGTATGAAATGGACAACCTTTCGGCGGATTTTTCGGCGATGGAATTTCGCCAGATAATTCTAATTTTTGGCTTGATTCGCTGTAAATTTTTGGAATAGATGCTAACAAAATGTTTGTGTAAGGATGTTTTGGCGAATTCAAAATCGCCGCTTTGTCGCCGATTTCCACGATTTTCCCTAAATACATCACCGCAATTTTATCGGCAATATGATTCACCACCGCAAAATTATGCGTTATAAAAATATAAGAAATCTGCAAAGTTTGCTGTAATTCGCTCAACAAATTCAAAATCTGGGCTTGAACTGAAACGTCCAACGCCGACGTCGGCTCATCACAAATGATAATTTGCGGATGCACCGCCAACGCTCGGGCTATGGCAATTCTTTGCCGCTGTCCGCCGGAAAATTCGTGCGGATATTTTTGATAAGCATCGCCGGGCAAACCTACTTTTTGTAGCAATTCGGATAATTGTTGCTTGTTTAATTTTTTGCCTAACAAGGAAAAAACGCCTTCGTTGAGAATTTCTCCGATAGATAATTTTGGATTCAAGGAAGCAAACGGATCTTGGAAAATCATTTGAATTTTCTGCCGATTTAATTTTTTGGAGTTATCGTCAAAAAAAACTTCGCCGGAAATTTTGGTATTTGCCGAATCTAATAACTGCAAAATTGCTTTGCCGACCGTTGTTTTGCCGCAACCGGATTCGCCGACTAACGCAAGAGTTTGGGCTTTTTGTAATTCAAAATTTATCTCGTTTGCCGCATAAATAAAGCCGTCAGATTTTTTAAAAATTCCCAAAAATGGCTTATAAAGCGGAAAGTGCACCGATAAATTTTTCACTTGCAAAATCGTATTTTTATTTGAATTATTTGAATTATTTGAATTATTTGAATTATTTGAATTATTTGAATTTTGACGTTTTTGAAAATTTTCCACGAGATTTTCAAAAAAATTTATAGATTTCTCGTGGAAAAAACAGCGAAATTCGCTTTTGCCATTACTTTGCCATTTTGGCGATTTTTCATAACAAATTGCTTCGGCAAGTTCGCAACGCGATGAAAATCGGCAACCGTTTGGCATTTCATTTATTTTTGGCACTTGCCCTTTGATGCTATATAAAATTTTATTGTCCGCGTTTTGGAGATTTTCGCTAGGTAAGGCCGCTAATAAAGCTCGGCTATACGGATGAAATTGTTGAGCAAAAAAAGCGGATTTTTCGGCGATTTCTACTAATTCTCCGGCATACATCACGCCAACTTGATGAGCCATTTTGGCGACCACGCCCAAATCGTGAGTTATCAACAAAATTCCCATTTGCCGTTGTTGCTGCAAATCTTGTAGCAAATCTAAAATTTGCATTTGCACGGTCACATCTAACGCTGTGGTTGGTTCGTCGGCGATTAACCAATCTGGTTCGGCTGCTAACGCCATAGCGATCATAATGCGTTGCTTCATTCCACCGGAAAGTTCAAATGGATAATTTTTGATGCGTTGTTGCGGATCTGGAATTTTGACTTGTGATAATAAATTTATACATTTTTGGCGGATTTCATTGCTATTTTTTATCGGCAAATGCGTTCTGATAACTTCGCTTAATTGTTCGCCGATAGTCATTATCGGATTTAAGCTGGTAGCGGGTTCTTGAAAAATCATAGCGATTTTTTTGCTACGGATTTTTTGTAATTGATTTGCATCAAAATCCAAAATATTTTGTTTATCTAACAAAATTTTTCCGCCGATAACTTTTATATTATTTGGCAATAACTGCAAAATTGAATTTGCCGTGACTGATTTTCCGCAGCCGGATTCGCCCACTAATGCGAAGGTCTGACCTTTTTGTAGCGTAAAACTAATATCATTAACCAAAAAATTATTTTGTTGATTTTGTAGAACTATTTTTAAGTTTTGGATTTCTAACATTTTGCAAGTTTTTAAATTTTTTAAATTTTTTAAATTTTTAGGTTTTTACATTAAATATTTTTTAAATATTTTTTAAATATTTTTTAAATATTTTTTAAATATTTTCCACGAGAATTCTAAAAATTTTTTCTAAAATCTCGTGGAAAATTGTCTATTCATAAACATAAAATAAAAAATAAATCAGAAAAATAATCAATATGAAACAAAAATTAACTGGTGCAGAAATTCTTATTCAATGCTTACAATCCGAAAACGTAGAATATATTTTTGGCTATCCGGGCGGTCAGGCGTTAAATATTTATGACGCTTTATTTCGTCAAGACAAAATCAAACACATTTTAGTGCGTCACGAACAAGCCGCCACTCACGCTGCCGACGCTTATTCGCGTTCTTCCAACAAAGTTGGCGTGACTTTGGTAACTTCTGGGCCGGGCGTGACTAACACCATAACCGGAATTGCCACCGCTTATATGGATTCAATTCCAATGATTGTTATCAGCGGTCAAGTGCCAACGCATTTTATCGGTGAAGATGCTTTCCAAGAATGCGATGCAGTTGGAATTTCGCGTCCGTGCGTGAAACATAATTTTTTAATAAAAGATGTCAAAGATATTCCGCAAATTGTCAAAAAAGCATTTTATTTGGCAACCAGCGGACGTCCGGGCCCGGTTTTGATTGATATTCCCAAAGATGTCACTGCCGCTCAAATGGATTTTGATGCCGCAACTGATTATCCAAAATCTGTGGAAATGCGTTCTTATAATCCGGTTAATAAAGGACATTTGGGACAAATTCGTAAAGCCGTGCAGTTGATAGAAAATGCTAAACAACCATTGATTTACTTTGGCGGCGGAATTGTGTTAGCCAACGCCGGAAATTTATTAACAAATCTCGTGGAAAAATTGAATTTGCCGATAACTTCAACATTGATGGGATTGGGCGGATTTCCAGCCAATAAACCGCAATGGTTAGGAATGTTGGGAATGCACGGAACTTATGAAGCAAATAACGCAATGCAATACGCAGACGTAATTTTGGCTTTGGGAGCCAGATTTGATGATCGCGTTATCGGCAATATTCCAGATTTTATGAATATTTCAGGCAGAACGATTATTCACGTTGATATTGATCCGTCCAGCATTTCTAAACGCGTTAAAGCAGATATTCCGATTGTTGGCAACGTCAAAGATGTTTTGGAAGATATTTTGGAAATCTTGCAAAGTAGCAAACAAACGCCAAATTATCAATCTTGGTGGAATCAAATTCAAATTTGGCGAGAACGTGATTCTTTAAATTATCGCAAAAATCAAACTTGCCCGGAAAATGAAATTTTGCCGCAATTTGTCGTAGAAAAATTGTATGAAATCACCAAAGGCGATGTTTTTGTTACTTCGGATGTCGGACAACACCAAATGTTCGCCGCTCAATATTATCGTTTTAACAAACCTCGCAAATGGATAAATTCTGGTGGTTTAGGAACTATGGGCGTTGGTTTGCCTTACGCGATGGGCGTATGTTTTGCTAATCAAAACGCCGATTTAAGTTTCCCGACCGTTGCTTGTATTACCGGCGAAGGTTCTATCCAAATGAATATTCAAGAATTATCTACCTGCAAACAATGCGGTTTGCCGATAAAAATTATCAACTTGAATAACGGAATGCTCGGAATGGTGCGTCAATGGCAAGAAATGTTTTATTCGCGGCGTTATTCGGCTTCTTATGTTTCTTCCTTGCCAGATTTCGTTAAATTAGCCGAAGCGTATGGTCACAAAGGAATTCGCATAGAAAATCCAGCTGATGTCGTTCCAGCGTTAGAAAAAGCGTTTTTCGGAGAATTCAAAAATGATTTGGTATTTTTAGATTTTGTAATCAAAAAAGAAGCCAACGTCTATCCAATGATTCCAGCCGGAAAAGGTTTGACCGATATGGTTTTGGGAGAAAAATAAACATTACAAACAAGCAAAAACATAGGAAGTAAAAAAATGCAAGAAAATCAAAATCAAAATCAAAAGCAAAAATATACTTTGTCCATTTTGATAGAAAATGAATTCGGAGCTTTATCTCGCGTGGCTGGACTATTCTCGGCTCGTGGTTATAACATTGAATCGCTCACGGTCGCTCCAACCGAAGATGAATCGCTGTCACGGATGACCATCGTGACGAGTTGTTCGGAATTTGTCTTGGAGCAAATCACCAAGCAATTAAACAAGTTAGTTGATGTAGTCAAAGTTATCAATTTGACTGATACCGCTCACGTTGGACGCGAATTGATGTTAATTAAAATTCGGGCGTTGGCAAAGGATAGAGAAGAATTAAAACGCACTTGCGATATTTTTCGCGGCAAAATTGTAGATGTCAGTGAAAATAGTTATATTATGGAACTTACCGGAAATCCGCAGAAGTTAGATGCCTTTATCGCAGCAATTCCGCAAAGTTTGATTTTAGAAACCGCTCGGACAGGAATTTGCGGGATCGGTCGTGCAGAACGTATTTTGAAAATTTAAGCAAAATAAAAATATAACAAAAACAAAATTTCCACGAGATTTTCATAAAAATTTCCAAAAATTTTTTGAGATTTCTCGTGGAAAATATTTTTATTATTTTTTTCTTGACAAATTCATTTTTTTATATAAAATACACATTTTTTCAAATCTGCGGGAATAGCTCAGTTGGTAGAGCGCAACCTTGCCAAGGTTGAGGTCGCGAGTTCGAGACTCGTTTCCCGCTCCAGCATTTCCGGCGTGATAGCAAAGCGGTTATGCACTGGATTGCAAATCCATGTAGGTCGGTTCGACTCCGGCTCACGCCTCCAAAAATGAATGAAATAAATTCGTTTTTTTGTTGCTCATTACAAAATCTCCTATAAATCCTATAAAAATAAAAATTTGAATAATTAAATTTATAAGTAAAATTTCCACGAGAAATGGCAAATATTTTTTAAAAATTACTAAAAAAATTTTGCAAAATCTCGTGGAAATTTTTTTATTTTCGTTTTTATTTCGTTTTTATTTTCGTTTTTATTTTCATTTTTATATTTTTATACGCAAAAATTGACAAATTATTTATGGACAAATATTTGGTCTGGCACTCTCAAGCCATCAAATTAGCAATCAAAAGATTATTTAAAAATCCGCTAACCACCTTACTTTCGCTGTTGGCGATGGGCGTGGCTTTTGCCGTTCCGGGTTTGATTTTTTTGCTAATTCTTTCCGGCGAAAATTTGTTTAATAACCAACAACATCAGCAAAATTTGCATCAACAAACTATCAATATTTTTTTGAAAAAAAATAGCAACGCAAATGATAATGAAAAAATTATCAGCGATTTTTTGCAAAATTTACGCGAAAAATATTTAAAAAATCAAAGCCAAGTAGATACAAAAAATCCAGAAAAAAATTTACAAATCTCGTGGAAATTTATTCCTCAAAATCAAGCCTTTGAAATCGTCAAGCAAGAATTAAATTTGCCAATGTTAAAGCTTTCTGAATTCCCCGAAAATCCACTGCCAGACAGCTTTGAGATTATCATTGAAAACGGCAATTTTGATTTATTCCAAAATTTTCTCAACGACATACATAGCGACGAAAAAATCAGCCAAATCATAGAACTCGTGCAGTCCGACGGGCAATGGCAACAACAATTAGAACAAATCCTCAAAGTCGGCAAAATTTTGTTGAGCGTTTTGAGTAGTTTTTTTGCTATCGGTTTGGTCGCCATCATTTTCAACGCCATTCGTTCGCAAGTTATCGCAAACTTTGACGAAATTGAAATCTCGCTATTTATCGGTTCAACCAAAGATTACGTGTGTCGTCCGTTTTATTATTTTGGGATTTTGTCCAGCGTTTTTGGGGCAATTTTGGGAATAATATTTTTACAAATCGCCATTTCCTTTTTACAACAGCCGATCCAGCAATTATCGGAAATGCTGAACTTCGGCGGAGCGTTTGAATTATCAACGCTGAGCAATCAAATAATTTTGGTGATGCTCGGTTTGGCGATATTTCTCGGCAGCATCGGAGCGTTTTTATCGGTGAATTTATCGTTAAGAAAATATTTTTAAAAATAAAAATTTCCACGAGATTTCCCAAAAATTTTTTGAGATTTCTCGTGGGAAAATGTAAATAAATATCGCAAAAGGATTTAAAAATTTTATGCAAAAGTTAAATACAAAAACTAACAGAAATATAAATAGACATAGAAATAAACAAAGATTTTCTAAAAATAACGCCACGCCGCCACAACGAATCCAAAAAGTTCTGGCTCAAATGGGGTTAGGTTCGCGTCGGCAAATTGAACAATGGATCGCCGAAGGAAGAGTTCAAATCAACGGAAAAACCGCCGTTTTGGGACAAACTATCAGCCAAAGCGACAAAATTCGTGCCAACGGAAAATTAGTTGATATCAAGCATAGTTTTTCACATCTTGGAAGTTTGAATAAAGTCAGAATTTTGCTCTATCACAAGCCAGAAGGCGAAATAGTTTCGGTTAAAGATCCAAAAAATCGTCCGACGGTTTTTGCTCATTTGCCGCGTCTGCGTAATGCCAAGTGGATTAACGTTGGGCGTTTAGATTTTAATACTTCAGGATTATTATTATTCACTACTTCCGGCGAGTTGGCAAATCGTTTGATGCATCCGTCTTCGGGAATTATTCGCGAATATAGCGTGAGAATTCTCGGCGAATTAACTTTGGAATCGCAACAAAAATTATTAAGCGGAGTAGAAATTGATGGCGAATTATGTCAATTTCAAAGTTTGGAAGAAGTCGGCGGAACCGGAGCAAATCGCTGGTATAAAGTAACTTTGAGCGAAGGTAAAAATCGCGAAGTCCGCAAATTATTCGCAAGCGTAAATTGCACGGTCAGCCGTTTAATCCGCATTCGTTACGGAAATTTGATTTTGCCGCCGTTATTGCGTCGTGGCAAAACATATGAATTAACGCCAAAAGAAGTCAGCTGGTTTATGAAAAATACGTTTGATACAAGATAAAAAATTTCCACGAGATTTCCAAAAAAATTTTTAGATTTCTCGTGGAAAATTTGTTTTCTATTTATTTTGTAATTGTTCTACCAATTTTTCTAACTCATTGATTTTTTTAGCCATTTTGTCTAAACGGCGTATGTGCGAGGCGTTCTGAATCCATTTTTCGTGAGTTTCTAAGGGAAAAACGCTTGTATAACGATTGTCGCTTTCCTTGATGGATTTCATCACCAACGTGCCACCAGAAATCGTCGTATTTGCTGCGATTTTTAAATGCCCAGAAATCATAGACGCTCCGCCGAACACGCAATGATCGCCAACTTCCACACTTCCGGCAATTCCTGTGCAAGCCGCCATCACGCAATTTTTGCCGATTTTGCAGTTGTGTCCGATATGAATCAGGTTGTCAATTTTGCAGCCGTCGCCAATTATGGTGTCGTCAAAAGTGCCGCGATCCACGCAAGAATTCGCCCCAAATTCAACATTATTGCCGAGAATTGCCCGTCCGAGTTGCGGAATTTTCACCCAAGAATCGCCGTCCGGAGCGAAACCGAAACCATCGGCTCCGATACACGCTCCGGCGTGGATTATGCAATTATCGCCGATTTGACAGCCGTGATAAACCACGACATTTGAATATAAAATGCAATTTTTGCCGATTTTGACGTTGTCTTGCAAAACGCAACCGCTGCAAATGTAGGAATTTTCGCCGATTTCAACATTTTTGCCAATACTAACATTTTCGGCGATTTGCGGAGAATTTTTCAGTGCATAATTTGGCGGATAGAAAACGTTGGCGATTTTAGCGAAATCGGCGTAAGGATTTTTGACAATCAAAGCGATAGAATTTTGCGGACAAAAATCAGCTAAATTCGGCGGCAAAACGATAGCAGCGGCTTGACAATTTTGTAAATCTTGCAGAAATTTTTTATCTAAACAGAAAGTAATTTGATCATTTTTGGCGGCAGACAACGAAGCAATTCCGTTAATTTTAATACTATCAAAATTGTTGTTGGTATTTGCGTTATTATTGATTAAAATAATCTTTGCTAATTGCAAAATTTTGCTGATAGTTAAATCATTTGAGTTCATATTTTTTTGCTTTACTAATTTTATTACTAATTTTATTACTAATTTTATTACTAATTTATTTGCTAATGAATTTTTTCCACGAGATTTTCAAAAAATTTTTTAGATTTCTCGTGGAAAATATTTATTTTTTTATTTTTTATACTTTTATTTTTTGTTTAATGGTTGTTTAATTAAAGCATCAAAATTTTGCGGACTAACATATTGCAAAACTTCTTTGCCTTTGTTAGAAACTACAATATCTAAACTTTTATTTTCATAAAGTAAATGCGTTATATCATCAGACAAAACTATTTTTTGAGTAGGATTTCCAAACCGAGCAATAAAATCATCTTCGTTTAAATTTACTGTTGGAATAATACTTATAGATTTGATAATTTTGTTTTTTGCTTGTTGATAATCAACATTATTTAAAGTTATTTGCTTACTGCCATTTCTCAAAAAACTAACATCACTTGCACGAGCAATCATAGTATTTAATTCATCAGGATTTGTTTGCAGAGTAATAATCACTTTGGCGAGAACAAAACCTAATTTTAATTCAGCAAAATAAGCTTCCAAATTAGCATTTTTTATATCTTCATCGGGAGATTTTATGATTGCTAATTCCATTTCTTTTTCGTTCCAAATTTGCAAGAAATCGTTTAAATTACTTTCTCCTAATTTAACGCCAAAAACATTCGTAGTATTATTTACAACTTCAACATTCCACGGCAAATAAATATTTTTATTATTATTTTCGTTATTATTTCCATTGCTATTATTAAAAATATTAAATAATAACGGCGAAAAAATCGCCAAAAGTAAAATAATTGTTGCAAGGAAAATTTTTTGTAATTTATTCATTTTTTATATACTTTCGCAAATCATAAAACCGCCGTTTTCGGTGCGGAAATTTGTAGTTTGACCTTGATATAATCTGGCGGCGACTAACTGAATTTTTCCATTATAACAATAACATCTAAAATCTGCTTTCATAACGGCATTTATATTTTTCAATAAATGTTCAGAAGGCGGAATAATTTCTTGTGCTAAATAAGCGTCAGATTCTATGATTTCGGCAAAAACTTTTTTGGTTAATTTATCACCGCGATAAACCGCTTTACTTCCATAACCTTCGGCAGTTTTGAAAAATAAATTTTTGCGTTGTTTCCATAAGTATTCAGTATCATTATTTTTTACTTTTAAAATCTTGGGAATATGTTTTAGTAAAATATTTTTGCTTTGATTATCAATGTTTAAATTATCTAAAAAATCAGCGTTTGATAAGTTAATCAAATTATTTTTATTTGCATATAAATCATAAATTTTTGGATTTGGACTAATGGCAGCAAAATCATTTTGATAAGCAGTTAATAAAGCATTATTTTTTGCATTACTATGCAAATAAAAATCAGTCAGACGATTATAAACAAAATCTATTTTTATGCTGTTATTATAATACAAATTATTATTTTGAATACTCAGATTTTCCGGCGAACTAATAATAGTTTGAATATTATTTTTTACTAAAATTTTTTGGCAGATTTCAAATTCAGGATATAAAAATTGTTCGCTTGGATTTTCATCAACTATCGCAATAGTTTGCAAATTCTTTTGATTATTACTAAAAATAGCAAATTCATTTTTAAACATTGCTACAAATTCATTTGCTAATTTATCAGCAACATTATTTTTATCGTTTTTATAAATAGCATTTAATAAACACAAATTCAAAAACGCTCCTCCGGCGTTTGTATTTATTTCTATCAATTTTGGCGTTATATTTTTATTTTCATTATTATTTTGCAAATGAAAATCATAACCCATAAAAATGCCTTTCAAATTATCATTTCTAATATTAATACTATTACTACTATTATTATTTTTTTCATTGCTAATAGTTATAACTTTTTCAACCGCAGTTATTAAATTCTGCATTTGTTCAATGATATTTTTTGGCAATTTTATAGTTTCTAAATTCGCATAATTTGCAAAAAAATGCTGATATTTTTCATTATCAAAATAACTATCAAAAATTTCTTTATAACTCAAATTTTCCATTTTACTTCTGTGCTAATCTTATTTCTTGCAAAGTTTTTTCGGCAACACTTCTGGCGACTTTATCAAAATTATTTGTAGTATTATCAGCAAACAAAATTGCTCTTGATGAATTTAAAATTAAACCTAAATTTTTAGAGTTCTGTCCGCTTTGCACTGTCTGCAAAATATCGCCGCCTTGAGCTCCAATTCCCGGAACTAATAACGGCATTTCATCGCCGACTATTTTTCTTACTATTTTCAATTCTTGCGGAAAAGTTGCTCCGACTACTAAACCTGTTTGCTCGTTCGGATTCCATTTACTTGCGGCTAATTCTGCAACTTTTTGATATATTTTTTGTTGTTCGCCGTTATCATTTTTTATGTCTAAAAACTGCAAATCTGAACCTCCTACGTTAGACGTTCGGCATAACAAAAATACGCCTTTATTAGTATATTTGAACCAACTTTCTAACGAATCTGTGCCCATATAAGGATTTACGGTGACAGCGTCAGCTTGATAACGTTCAAATGCTTCTTTGGCGTATTGTTCCGCCGTGCTGCCGATATCGCCACGTTTGGCGTCCAAAATCACCGGAATTTTGCCGTTATACTTTTGATGTATATAAGCGATAATTTTTTCCAACGCAGTTTCGGCTCCTATCGCCGAGAAATAGGCAATTTGCGGTTTATACGCACAAACCAAATCGGCGGTTGCATCTACGATTTTGCAGCAAAAATCAACCACGCCGTTTTCCAAATCTTTTTGGAAAATTTCTGGCAATTTTTCAAAATTTGGATCCAAACCAACGCATAATAAACTATTATTTTTCTGCTGAATTTGTTGTAATTTCGCCGTAAATGAAGTATTCATAAAATAACAATTTCTAACTGAATAATAAAGATAAAGATAAAGATGATTTTTTGTAATCTTTTTGCAATTTTTCCACGAGAATTCTAAAAAATTTTTTGGAAATCTCGTGGAAAATATAACAAAAATCCGATAAAAATCTGCAAAAAACAATTTACATACGATTTTAAAATTGTAAAATCGCAAAGATTTTTAAAAAATATCTTTTTAATCTTTTTTTATTTTTAATTTTTATTTCTAATTTTTAAATTTTGAATTTTAGATTAACCACTATGTCATCCAAAAAATTCAGTTATTTATTGAGCTTCTTGCTTGTTTTTGCTTTTATTTCTAATCAAAATTATTCCGTTGCGGCTCCGCAAAATAAAGCCAAAACCGCCGTCAAAAATGTAGCAAAAAATAAAACCGATAAAACTGTAAAAAGTGCAAAATCTGCAAAATCTGCAAAATCTGCAAAAACAGCCAAAAATAGAAAAGATACAAAAACTACTAAAAACGCAAAAAATAAGAAAACTACGAAAAATATTGTTATCAAAAGCAGAGCCAACGTTGCCAAAGTTAATAAAATGCCGTTTAAGCAATACGCCGCCGATGGCAGTTTGAATTTCCGCTCGGATTCCGTTTTGGTGTTAAATCAAAATAACGGCAAAGTCGTGATGGAAAAAAATTCTCGCAAGGTTGTGCCTATCGCTTCAATTTCCAAATTGATGACCGCAATGGTTGTCCTGGACGCAAAATTGCCTATGAACGGCGTGGTCAGCATTGATGAAAATGATATAGATCATCGTAAAAAAACTTCGTCGCGTTTGCCGATTGGCACCAGAATGACTCGCGAAACCGCAATGTTATTGGCGTTGATGTCTTCGGAAAATCGTGCCGCAAATACGCTTGGCAGACATTATCCGGGCGGATTGTCAGCATTTGTCAGAGATATGAATAAAAAAGCAAAATCGTTGGGAATGTATAACACGCGTTTTGTAGAGCCAACCGGACTTTCTAACCAAAATGTTTCAACAGCTCAAGATTTGGCAAAAATGGTAGCCGCCGCTACAAAATATCCGAAAATTCGTCAATTTACTACAACTGCCGAAGCAACTTTGGATTTAAACGGACAACTCAAAGAATATCGCAATAGTAATTCTTTGGTGCGTGGTGGCGATTGGGATATTGGCGTTTCCAAAACCGGTTATATTTCTGAAGCCGGTCGTTGCTTGGTTATGCAAGCCGCTTTGGCAAATGAACCATTTATTATCGTTTTGTTAGATTCCAACACCACAGCAATGCGTGCTGCTGATGCGAATTCCATTAAAAATTGGGTAGAAAATTCTACATTTGTTGCCAGTTCTTATGCCAACAATACTGCCCGAAGAAAAGAAGATGAAAATCGTTATCGCAGTATGACAACAAATGCTCCGGGTTTTTATTTCTAAAACATAACGAAAAAAATAAACATAAAAATAAAAACGCAAATTTTCCACGAGAAATCTCAAAAATTTTTTTGAAAAATATTTGCAAAATATTTGAAAAATATTTGAAAAATCTCGTGGAAAATTCGTTTTAATCTATAAGAAAACTTGATTTCTACACAAAACTAAAATAGAATTGATTTTATGGTTGTAATTCCGGTGATTCGGAAGCGTTTTGGACAGGGGTTCAATTCCCCTCACCTCCACCACAGCGGGGGTGTACTGGCTTCGACAGGGCGTGAAAGTTGAGCAGGCAACCCGAAAGGCGACGGACGTAATCCGAGCAAACAATATAAACGCAAATGATGAGCGTTATGCAGTAGCCGCCTAAACACCGGTTTGCTGCGGAGGTCATAACTGAAACCTTCTTACCAAATTCAGTTAAACCGAGTTTTTACTCGGTTTTTTTTTATGCGTAAAAAATAACGCAAAAAATAAAAAAGCAAAAATTCCACGAGATTTCCCAAAAATTTTTTGAGATTTCTCGTGGAAATTTGTTTTTATTTTTTATTTTTTATGTGCTGTTATTTTTGATCCAGCGATTTAATCACGGCGTCCGTCATTTCTACGGTGCCAACTTTGATAGTTCCGGCTTCAAAAATATCTGCCGTGCGGAATCCTTTTTCTAACGTTAATTTCACGGCGTTTTCTATCAGCAACGCTTCCGCTTCGTAACCCAAAGAATAACGCAACATCATCGCTGCCGATAAAATTGTTGCCAACGGATTCGCTAAATTTTTTCCGGCGATATCCGGAGCCGAGCCGTGTGATGGCTCAAACAAACCTTTATTAGTTTCATTCAAAGACGCCGAGGGCAACATTCCTATGCTACCGGTAAGCATTGATGCTTCATCGGACAAAATATCGCCAAAAATATTTCCGGTGAGCATTACATCAAATTGCTTTGGATTTCTCACCAACTGCATTGCGGCGTTATCCACCAGCATATGCGACAATTCAACTTCCGGATATTTTTTGGCTTCTTCGGTGACGACATCTCGCCAAAGTTGCGTGGTTTCCAAGACGTTCATTTTGTCTATGGAACAAACTTTTTTGTTACGCTTCATAGCGGCTTCAAAAGCCACTTTGGCAATGCGGCGGATTTCGCTTTCCGAATAAATCATTGTATTTACGCCGACTTTATCGCCGGTTTTAGCGTCCGTATGAATTCCGCGCGGCTGACCAAAATAAATATCGCCGGTTAATTCACGCACGATCAAAATATCTAAACCGGCGACCACTTCTGGTTTTAACGTTGATGCGTTGGCAAGTTCTTTATACAAAATTGCCGGACGCAAATTTGCGAATAATTGCAAATCTTGACGAATTGCTAACAGACCTTTTTCCGGACGTTTGTTGCGTGGCAAGTTATCCCATTTTGGGCCACCGACCGCTCCGAGCAAAACTGCGTCGGCTTGATTTGCTAATTTCTGCGTAGTTTCCGGATATGGCGTGTCGTATAAATCTACGGCTTTTCCGCCCAAATCTGCGAATTCAAATTCTAAGGGGAGTTTTAATTCTTTTAACAAACGCACAGTTTGTTCGGTGATTTCCTTGCCGATTCCATCGCCGGGCAAGACACAAATTTTTTTGTTTGACATAGTTAAAAATTAAAATTTATTTACATATAATTTTTGCATTTTTGTATTTTTGTATTTACAAATTTCCAAAATTTTTTCCACGAGATTTTAAAAATAATTTTTGAATTCTCGTGGAAAATTATCAAAACCATCAAAAACAAATTTTTATTTTTTATTTTTTATTTTTTTATTGTTATTATGAATTCATCTACAAAATTTGTGCATCTGCGTTGCCATTCGGAATTTTCTATCAGTGATAGCATTTTACGCATCAAAGATATCGTCAAAAAAACCGCCGAAAATTCTATGCCCAGCATTGCCTTGACCGATTTGAATAACGTTTTTGCTCTGCTGAAATTTTATCGCACCGCACGAGATAATCAAATCAAGCCAATTTTGGGTGCCGAAATTCTTGTAGAAACGGAAATATCACAAAATGCAAATAATTCAAACAAAAATAACCCAAAAAATAATAATAATAAAACGCCCAACGCTTTTCCGTTATTAGTTTTAGTCAAAAATAATGATGGCTATAAAACTTTGTGCGAACTGATGACCAAAGCATATTTGGAAATCAATAATTCTCCGTTACTCGGTCAGGCGGTGATAAAACGTAAATGGCTCCAAGATTTGCAAAATCCAAATTTGATTGCTTTGTCTGGTTTTGGAAATAACAGCGAAATCGGCAATTTTTTGAGCAAGCAACAATTCCAAGAAGCACAAAATTCCACGAGATTTTTTCAAAAAATTTTCGGCGAAACTAATTTTTTCATAGAAATTCAAAGAATTTATAACACGCAAGATTTACAAATTTTGCAGGACAATCAAATTCAAATTGATAATTTTGCAAGTAAATATCAACAACAAGAACAGCTGATTTTTGATAGTTTGAAACTCGCAGATGAATTAAATGTCGGCGTAGTGGCAACGCAAGCTATTCAATTTATGCAGCCGCAAGATTTTGAAGCTCACGAGGTTCGCGTTTGTATTTCCGAAGGTGATACTTTGCATAATGCAAAGCGGATTCGCCGTTTTGAAGCAACTCAATATTTCAAAACCGCCGAGCAAATGTGTGATTTATTTGCCGATTTGCCGGAATCGGTGTTACAAAATTCAGTGGAAATCGCTAAACGGTGTAATGTGGAATTAGTTTTAGGCAAGAATTTTCTGCCGATTTTTCCGACGCCAAACGGCGAAAGTTTGGACGATTATTTAGTTAGCCGAGCTAAAAGTGGCTTGGAAGAACGCTTGATAGAATTATTTCCGGACGAAAATATCCGCCAACAACAACGCCAAAAATACGATGAACGTCTGCAAATGGAATGTCAAACTATAATAAAAATGGGCTTTCCGGGTTATTTTTTGATTGTGGCAGATTTTATTAACTGGGGGAAAAATCACGGAGTTCCGGTTGGCCCCGGACGCGGTTCTGGAGCTGGTTCGTTGGTGGCGTTTTCGTTGAGAATTACTGATATTGATCCTTTGCCATATGCTTTGCTGTTTGAGCGTTTTTTAAATCCGGAACGTGTTTCTATGCCCGACTTTGACGTGGATTTTTGTCAAGATAATCGTGGCAGAGTTATTGAATATGTCCGCGAACATTATGGTTCAGAAGCGGTTTCGCAGATTGCTACTTTTGGAACGCTATCATCAAAAGCGGTGATTCGTGATGTCGGCAGAGTTTTAGATTTGCCTTATTCTTTGTGCGATAAGATTTCCAAACTGATTCCGGTAGTGGCAAATAAACCGCTATCTTTGGAAAAAGCATTGCAAGAAGAACCAAAATTAAATGATTTGCTGAACGAAGGAACGTCGGACGAAGTAGAAAATAAAAAACGCTTGTTTGAGTTATCTCAAAAATTAGAAGATTTGACACGAAACGTCGGAATGCACGCTGGTGGAGTTTTAATTGCTCCGGGAAAAATTAGCGATTATTGCCCGATGTATAAAGCTGTCGGAGCCGAAACTTCCACGATTTCTCAATTTGATAAAGATGATGTGGAAAAAATCGGTTTAGTTAAATTTGACTTTTTGGGCTTACGAAATTTAACAATCATTGAATTAGCGTTGGAATATATTCAAAAATTAACTAACTCTGCCAAAAAAATAAATTTGATGGAGTTAGGTTTTGCTGACCAAAAAGCGTATGATATTTTGAAAAATGCGAATACGACGGCGGTATTCCAGTTGGAATCTGATGGTATGAAAAAATTGCTAAAACGCCTTCAACCAGATCGCTTTGAAGATATCATCGCTGTTTTGGCTTTATATCGTCCCGGCCCGTTAGGAAGCGGTATGGTTGATGATTTCATAGAACGTAAAAAAGGCAATCAGGAAATTGATTATTTCCATCCGGATTTGAAGCAATGTTTGGAAAGCACTTACGGCGTGATTATTTATCAAGAGCAAGTTATGCAGATTTCGCAAATTATCGGCGGTTATACGCTTGGCGGAGCCGATATGTTGCGGCGTGCTATGGGTAAAAAGAAACCCGAAGAAATGGCAAAGCATCGCACGACTATCGCCGAAGGAGCAAAGAAAAAAGGTTATAAACCAGAACTTGCCGAACATTTGTTTGATTTAATGGCAAAATTTGCGGAATATGGTTTTAACAAATCTCACACAGCCGCTTATGCGGTGGTTACTTATCAGACGGCGTGGTTGAAAGCCCATTATCCGGCGGAATTTATGGCGGCGACAATGTCATCGGATTTGGATAACACCGATACGATTAAGAATTTTTATGATGACTGCATAAAAAATAATGGTTTGACTATTTTGCCACCCAGCGTTAATGAATCGGCTTATAAATTTGTGCCAACCGACAAAAAAACAATTCGTTATGGTTTGGGAGCAATCAAAGGAATTGGTGAATCTGCGGTGGAGGCTATCGTTGCTGAACGTAATAAAAATGGCAAATTTAGCGATTTTTTTGAATTCTGTTCGCGTTGTGATAAATCGCACGTCAATAAGCGAGTTTTGGAAGGTTTAATCCGTGCCGGTGCTTTTGATGAATTAGAAAAAAATCGCCATAAATTGTTAGAAAACGTCCAGCGTGGTTTAGATTATGCGGAACAATGTCAAAATGCAAATTCTCATAAACAAAGTGGTTTGGGTTTGTTTGTTGATAACGGCGATAGTAATAATGATAAAAATTTGCAAAAAATAGATTATATAGACGCCGAAAAATGGAGCGTTTTAGAAGCTTTAAATGAAGAAAAATTAGCATTAGGTTTTTTTATTAGTGGTCATCCTTTTACGCATTATAAAAATGAATTTTTTACTTTGAAGCAGCAATTAAAAATTGTTGATATTAGCAAAGTAGTAAATGCTGATTTTGCTGATAAAAATTATAAAAATGGCAAGTATAAAAAAGAAAAATCAGCAGAAGCAAATCAAAATTTGGTGTATTTAATCGGTATGATTTCTAATGTTAAAAGCGTGAAAACTAAAGCCGGTAAAAAAATGAAAATCGTCACATTAGAAGATGAAAGCAATGATAAATTAAATATATCTTTTTTCAGTGATATTTTGGAGCAAGATAATAACGATAGCAAGTTAGAAAAAGAGCAAATTGTTATGATTTCTGGCGAGATTTATTATGATTTTTATAACAAAGCAAATTCGCTAAAAAATATAACAAAAATTTATACCGTTGATGAAGTCAGAAAGCAGTTCGGAAAGCGTTTGCACTTTGTTTTCAGCGAACAAAAATATAAAAAAGATGCTTTGTTATTCAAAGATGCTTTGGAAAAATTT
Source organism: Dechloromonas aromatica (nom. nud.) (assembly GCA_004555545.1). GTDB lineage: Bacteria > Pseudomonadota > Gammaproteobacteria > Burkholderiales > Rhodocyclaceae > SFHR01. The sequence goes on along the minus strand of SFHR01000005.1, from coordinate 11,092 downwards.
AAAGCACAAAATAATCATAACAATAACAATAACAATAACAATAACAATAACAACAACAATAATAAATTATTGCCGATTTCCGTGCATTATAAATATTGCAAAAATGATGCCGTTCGTGAATATAAATTGAGGTTAGGCGATAATTATAAAATTGATATCCAAGCAAATAATTTTGATAATATTTTTGCAAATCTAAAAGATAAATTTGGCAGCGATAATGTTATGATTAGATATAATTAAAAAATAATTTAGTAAAAATTTTAGTAATAAAATTAGTAATAAAATTAGTAATAAAATTAGCAAATAAAAAAATTCCACGAGATTTCTAAAAAATTTTTTAGATTTCTCGTGGAAATTTTGTTTTATTTCTATTTTATCCGCAGTGCGATTTGCCTTCCGAAGAACATTTGCCAGAACAACATCCGCAGCCATCAAACTTTCTGAAAGGCCCAAGTTCCGGATGCTTTTTGGCAAACTTTTTATATACTTTTTCTATGCCGATTCCAAATAACACTAACGCAAAAATTATCGCAATAGTGATTAAATAAGTTGAGTAATTCATAATGTTATTTTTTATTATTTTTTATTATTTTTTATTATTTTTTGTTATTTCTTGTTATGTTTTTCTGCTAAACGTTGTTCTTTTTGTAATTTGCTTTTGATGCGTCCTTGTTTTAATTGAGACAAATAATCTACGAAAACTTTGCCGTTTAAATGATCAATTTCGTGTTGGACGCATTTTGCTAACAAGCCGTCGGCGTTTTTTTGAACAATTTCATTTTTGTTGATGTCGTAATATTCAAAAGTGATTTTGCTGCTACGTTCTACATTTTCATAAATTCCCGGCACGGACAAGCAACCTTCGGCTTCTTTACATTGTTCGGCGGACGCTTCCAAAATTTTTGGATTTATCAAAATCATAGGTTCGTTGGCGTTTTCGCTGACATCAATGACGATTATGCGTTGATGCACGTTGATTTGTGTAGCTGCTAAACCAACTCCTTTGGAGTGATACATTGTTTCCAACATATTTTCCGCGAGATTTTGGAAATAATTTTTGTCAAAATTGTCTAAATCAATTTCTTTGGCGACGGTGCGTAATCTTTCGTCTGGGTATTGCAAAATTGGTAATAAGGACATAATGCTAAAATTCAAAAATTTTTTAAAATTTAAAAATCTATCTATTTATTTATTTTTAGATTTTAATCAAATTAAATAATTCAATAAAAATTCAATAATAAATAATAAATAATAAATAAAAACATAAAAAAAATGGGAAAACATAATCAAACATATCATTTTGGGACAAAATTATCGCAAAAAATGATCGGTCTGCTCAACGAATTACGTTGGCTTTTTATAGGTGCTTTTGGTTTATTTTTGATTTTGGCTTTGAGCACACATAATTTAAACGATGCAGCGTGGTCGGTTTCTACTTCGCAAGAAAATAGCCAAATACAAAATTCTGCTGGTGTTTTGGGTGCTTGGATTTCGGATATATTGTTATATTTTTTTGGTAATTCTGCTTGGTGGTTTGTAGGTTTGTTATTAGTTTTAGTTTGGCAGAACTTTTGGCATTTTTGGAGAGAAAATGATGGTTTTGGATTTTATGCTTTTTTGAGTGAAAAATTCAATTTAAAGTATTTTGAAAACTTAAAAAATTATGCTTTTTTATCAGTAAATACATCAACAGAAATAGAAAATAGTCGCTGGACAAGTCGTTTATATTTGTTTGGCGGATTTATACTTATTTTGGTTGCTTCTTGCACTTTGGAAGCGTTACAATTTCATAGCAAAGCGGCAAATTTGCCATTTACTTCTGGCGGTTTGTTGGGTAATGAAATGGCAAAATTATTGCTCCACAAATTCCATTTATCTTATACATTATCAACATTATTATCATTAGTAATAATATTTATTGCTTGGCAATTATTTTCTGGAATGTCTTGGTTATCATTATTTGAAAAAATAGGCGGTGCTGTTGATAAATATTTATTTAAAGATAGCAATAATAATGATAATGATAATAGTAATGCAGAAAATATGGAAATTATTAACGCAAATATTGAAACAGAAAACAATAAAAATAATGAAATAAATGAAATTGAAAGTAATGAAAATAATGAAAATAATAAAAATAATGAAAGCAATGAAAAAATTGAACCAACATTAAATATCAATGAAAATGAAATAATTTCCACGAGAAATAATGAAAATTTTTTGGAAAATGAAAACAATGAAAACAATGAAAACAATGAAAACAATGAAAACAATGAAAATAAAAAAAATAATGAATCGCCACCGAATTTTGCACAATTCAAAAAAATAAATAAAAATCTCGTGGAAAATGTTGCAAATATTCCAAATATTACGAATATTTCAAATGATGATTTGAATTTGCAAAATTGCGGAGAAGCAAGTCGTTTTGCCGCCGCTATGCAACAAGCAATTCAACAAAATAATCAAATTAGTAATCAAATTAGTAATCAAATTAGTCAGCAAAATAGTCAGCAAAATAGTAATGAAATTAGTAATAAAAATAGTATTGCCAAAAATATAGATTTTTCTAATTATAATGTTCCGTTAGAAATCTTGGACGAAATTGCTATTAAAGCCAACAATATAACCTCTGAACAACTCGGCGAAATGGCTCAAAAAATTATCCAAGCATTAGCAAATTTTGGAATATCAGTAAATGTTGATTATGCGTTCGCTGGGCCAGTTATTATGAGTTATGAAATAACTCCGGCAATGGGCGTAAAAGGTTCGCAAATAGTAAATTTAGAAAAAGATTTAGCTCGTGCGTTAGCAGTGCAATCAGTGCGTGTTTTAGAAACCGTTCCGGGCAAATCTTGTATGGCTTTAGAATTACCAAATCCTCAACGGCAATTAGTGCAAATCAAAGAATTATTACAACATAATAATTTCACACAATTAGATAAAGATTTAAACATAGCACTCGGCAAAAATATTTTGGGACAAGTAGTGGTTACAAATTTATCTAAAATGCCGCATTTATTGGTCGCAGGAACCACTGGTTCTGGAAAATCAATCGGAATTCATAGTATCATTTTTTCATTACTATTCAAGTTATCTCCGGACGATTTGCGTTTGATTTTAATAGATCCAAAAATGTTAGAAATGTCTATTTATAACAATATTCCGCATTTACTTTCGCCTGTTATTAGCGACGCAAATGACGCAATAAAAATACTATCTTGGTGCGTTGAAGAAATGGAAAATCGTTATAGAATAATGGCGGGTGCCGGTGTCAGAAATATCCAAAATTATAATAGTAGTAATCACAAATTGCCGTATATAGTAATTGTGATTGATGAACTTGCGGACTTAATGATGTCGCTCGGCAAAAAAGCGGAAAACTTAATTGCTCGTTTAGCACAAAAAGCACGTGCTGCTGGAATACATTTAATTTTAGCAACCCAACGCCCGACTGCGGAAATTATTACTACTTTGATTAAGTCAAATATTCCAAGTAGAATTGCTTTTCAGGTATCAAGCAAAGCCGATTCTCGGGCGATAATTGACCAAAGTGGAGCGGAAAATTTGCTCGGAAATGGCGATATGTTATATATAACTGCTGGGAATTCTAACGCTTTGAGAATTCACGGGGCATATGTTTCTGATAACGAAATGCAAAACTTGACTAACTATTTGAAAAGCAATTTTATATATAGTAATAATTTGGAAAATTACTACGATAAAACTTTGTTAGATTTATTGCAAAATGATAATAGTAACGGAAATAGTTATGAAGAAAATTTGAACGGTTTAAATCGCATCCAATCATTTAAAGGCGGAGATATTTTGTTATCAGATGCTGATTTAGAATTGTATAACGAAGCAGTAAAAATAGTATTAGAAACGCAAAAAACTTCGGCTACATTTTTACAAAAAAAATTAGGAATTGATTATCAAAAATCTATGAAATTTTTGGACGCAATGGAAAAGCAAAATATTTTAACTCCGCCAAATAAACGTGGAGTAAGAAAAATAGTAGAATAAATAAAAACATAAGCATAAATATAAATATAAATATAAAAATAAAAATAAAAATAAAAATAAAAATAAAAATAAAAATAAAAATAAAAATATTTTCCACGAGATTTCTAAAAAATTTTTTAGATTTCTCGTGGAAATTTTTTATTTAAAAACTATTTAAAACTATTTAAAATTATTTAAAACTATTTACTACTTCAACAACTTTTTTAACTTCTTCTTCGCTCATTACTGAACTCATCGGCAAACTTACTACTTCGTTTTGTAATTGCTCCGTAATCGGCAAATTCAAACTCAAATTATTATAGTTTTTATACGCTTGTTGATTATGTGGTGCAATCGGATAATGTATCAAAGTTTCAACTTTTGCTATTTCATTTTCTAATAAATATTTTTGAAATTCTTCCCTCCGATTATGCTTAATTTTTAACACAAATAAATGAAAACTATGATTATTTAAAAACGCATTTTTATTATGCAAAGTCGGCAAAATAGTCGCTTCATTTTTGATATTTTCTAAATAATATTTTGCTACTCGTTGTCTGGCGGAAATTTCTTGATCCAAATACTTTAATTTGACCGCCAACATCGCCGCCTGAATTTCATCCAAACGATTATTAAAACCTTGATATTTATTGACGTATTTTTGCTGCGAACCATAATTGCTCAAAATTTGAATTACTTCGGCTAATTCTTTATAATTAGTTGTAATCGCACCGGCATCGCCCAATGCTCCGAGATTTTTGCCCGGATAAAAACTAAAACCCGCCGCATCGCCGAGATTTCCAGCCATTTTATTTTGCAAACTCGCCAACTTCGCACCGTGAGCTTGAGCCGCATCTTCCACGAGAATTAAATTATTTTTTTTAGCAATCTCGTTCAAACTTTGCATTTCGCAAACTTGTCCGTATAAATGCACCGCCAAAATCGCTTTGATATTGCGGTTTTTGGCAATTTCTTGCTCCACACAATTTTCGTCCAAAAGCATCGTTTGATAATTCGGTTCCACAAAAATCGGCTGCAAATTATTATCAGAAATCGCCAACACCGAGGCAATATAAGTATTTGCTGGAACAATCACCGCATCGCCGTCACGCAATTTGCCGAGTTCTTTATAGGCACGAAAAATCAAACGCAAAGCATCTAAACCGTTGCTCACGCCGACGCAAAATTGACAGCCGAGATAATCGGCGAAATTTTTCTCAAGATTTTTATTTTGCTCTCCGCGAATATACCAACCGCTGTTGATAACTTGCTCACAAGCGTTTAGCAATTCAGTTTTATATTGTTGATTGATCTTTTGTAAATCTAAAAATTTGATAGTTTGAGTTTGAGTTTGAATAGTCATTTTTATATTTTTTGGTATGTTTTTTTATTTTGTTAAAGATTTTCCACGAGAAATCTCAAAAAATTTTTGAAATTTTGAAAATTTTTATAAAAATCTCGTGGAAAATTTGTTTTTTATGCGTTTTTTATTTTATTTTTGATGGATTCAAATTATTAAAACTATAAATTATGTTTGCAGCATTTTCAAAAAATTCAGAGCGGTTATTAGTAATTTTGTCTATTAAATCTAAAAATTTTTGAGAAATACTAATACTTATATTTACTTTTTTATCATCGTTTAAATCATAATTTTTTTGGCTTGGTAATTTAATAAATTTACCTTCTTTTAAATCTTGCTCAATGACAAAAGCAAATGCTTTTTTTACATCGTTAATTGCATCTAATTCTGTTTCGCCATCACCGATTATAAAAGGGAAATCTTCGTAATTAGCAAAGAAACCGCCACCATCTTTATCAGACAACGCTTGAACCTTGATTTTATAAGGCAACTGCAAATAAAAATTTACTTTATTTTTTAATAAATTTTCGGTTTTGTTAGTTATGATTTCTTTCATTTTTTATACTTCACAAATAATTATAATTCTAATAATTTTAATACCATTTTTACATAAATTGCTTTGATAGGTCTTTTATAAGGAATAGTTATTGTTGGTTTATTTTCCTTACGGAATTGCCAGTGTGAAGAACCATTATTATAAACACGATAACCAAATTTTTATAATAAAGATTTTATTGTTTCAAAACTTATATTTTTTGGATTATTTTTAAGATTTTGAATAATTTTTTCATACTTACTCACAATGAATTATTTTAAATGAATATAAATATATAAAAAACATATAAAAAACAAAAATTCCACGAGAAATCTCAAAAAATTTTTGAAATTTTGAAAATTTTTATAAAAATCTCGTGGAAAATTTGCTTTTTATTTACTAATTTTGCAAATCTGCGTAATCTCCAAAATCTGCTGGGTGACCTATGTTATTAAAATGGTCAAAAGTTAGCCAATATCTGGGCGGATTATATAGTGTTTTGATTCTTTGATAAAAGTCATCATCTGGCTTATAAAAATTTTGATTTATCAAATCTTTACGAACATAAAACGCATTAGCACCGGTGATATTTGTTGCGACTAAAACATAATTTTTTTGTTTAGCAACTTCACTTATTGCTAATAAACTTGAGCCCATAAAATCAGTTCCTTTCCAAAAATTTTGTGGATTAAATACCGGTTTTTTGTTTAGTAGTGACGGAAATTTTGCGTTATATTCTATGCAAATTACTTTTGGAGAAAACTCTATGGCATCCAATAAGTAAATATCATTTCCGTCTATGTCTATGGATAGAAAATCTAAATTTTGGGTATTTATGGCTGCTTGTTGTAGCACTTGATTTATATTATTTGGGGTAATAATTCCGATGCCTAATTTTAATTTTTGGCTCCGAAGTAATGAATTAAATTTTTGCTCAATTGGCTTTTGTTGGCGAGTATTTCCTTCTAACCATAAACCTTTCCAACCTTTGTGCAGTAAGTATAAGGAATTACATTCCAGACCGTTTTCTACGCCGATTTCTACAAAGTTTAGATTTTGATTATTTAATGTTGAAGTATTAGCAAAATTTGGTGAATTTAAGCGTTTGAAAATTTCTTCAATAATGCCATCTTCATCGTTTTGAGAATACACTTTGAAGCCAAAAGGTTCCAAGCGTGTAGCGTCTTTTTTGATATCATTTAATAAAGTATTGATTTCTTGACGTGCTAAATAACCTGATTGTCTTTTAATGTTATTTTGCATTACTTGAAACTGATTAGCAAAATGCTGAATAATATTGTTATCCATTTTATTTTTTTATCCGTTAGTAATTTAATTTTTTGAGTATTTTTAAAGGTATTTTTAACGTATTTTTAACGTATTTTTCCACGAGAAATCTCAAAAAATTTTTGAAATTTTGAAAATTTTTATAAAAATCTCGTGGAAAATTTGCTTTTACTACCTACGCAAAGGATGATAATTTGCGTCTGTGATTTTTGGCATTCCTTGAATATTTATATTGCCTTTACTACGCGGAATACAAAGCATATTAAACGAGGCTGTATTGCCATAAATATTATGTTTATTTTGGAAGTAATTTTTTGGATTGTAATACGGCGTTATGTGCCAATAACAATCATATTCCAACTCCCAAAGCAGTTCAATTAAATTTTTGGATTTATCAATGCGATCATTTTCAATATACATTATGGGAGCAGTTTTGGCTAATGTCTTTCTGGCTCCGTTGAGAACCATTGCTTCCATACCTTCAACATCCATTTTGATAAAGTTTGGCGACGGAAGATAATGCAAAGAATCAACGCTATGAATTTCTACGGCAATGTTGGATTGCTGACCGCTGGAAGTAGAAACTTTTTCATCAGTTAATAAACTCACGCCGCCGAAATTATTTGGTGCGTGATAATTCATTTTGGGGAGCAAAATAGTTTTTATAAACTGCCCCCCCCCCCCGAAAGTATTATTATTTTCTACTCCGTTAGTAGTAGTTTCAGAATCTCCCAAAGCAATGTTCATAGCTCTGGCATTTTCACAATTATTCAGCGTCAAATTGCTACAAAAGATTTTGTAGATTTCAATTTGCGGTTCAAAGCCGACAAATTCTCCATTTGGGATCATTTTGGCTAATCCGACGGACTGCGAACCGGTGTTGGCACCGATTTCCCAGACGTTATCAGTTGGTTTGAGAATTTGGCGGAACAAATCCATTTCGTGTTCGCAATATTCGCCATACAATTCAAGAGCTTTGCCGACCCAGTGGCAATATTGATTGTAGAGCATATTTCCGTATTTGGCTTCAACCATACGGACAGGGTCATCAAATTGATAAATTTTTCGCATAGTTTTTGAGAATTAAAAATAATGAAAAAATAATGAAAAAATAATGAAAAAATAATGAAAAAATAATAAAAATGTAAAAAAGTAAATGTAACAAGATTTTCCACGAAATTTCCCAAAAATTTTTTGCGATTTCTCGTGGAAATTTTATTTTTGCAGATTTTTATTTTTTTGTTTTAAGTTTTATAATTATCAAAAAATCGTAATAAAAACCAAAACTCAAATGCAAAAAGAAATCATTGACGAAGGAATCGGAAGCGATATTTCAAAAATCAAAGAAGACATTTCAGCCATAAAATTTGAAATTTCTCGCTTGTAACTTTTAATAAAAACTTCGGCGGCGGAATTTTTGCCACAATGTTAGGAATTTTGTTAAAAATGATTTTCTTTAATTAAAAAATATAAAAATATAAAAATATAAAAAACAACTTTTCCACGAGATTTCTAAAAATTTTTTTGAATTTCTCGTGGAAATTTTTATTTCAGGCACATAATTTGCTTTTAAAAATTACAAGAATTCATAAAATATTTATATAAAGAAACCTAAAAAAATTTATAAATTTATAAAAATTTTGAACGTTCAAATTATACTTTTTAATTTATTTTTAGACACGAGGACAGAGTTATGGATATGCAAGGTATAGAAAAAATGATGACGTTGATTAACACTGCAAACAAAGTCGGCAAAGCACTTGAACCAAAAAAAGCTAAAACCGATGGCGAAAATTCATTAACTGATTTTGCAGAAGTATTGAAAAATTCTATTGATAAAGTTAATCAAAAGCAACAAACAGCCGATCAAATGCAAACCGCATTTGCCGCCGGTGATACTACACAGAATTTGCACGAAGTAATGATTGCTTTGCAAACCGCAAGTGTTTCTTTCCAAGAAATGGTGCAAGTGAGAAATAAATTAGTCACGGCTTATCAAGATGTAATGAGTATGCAAGTTTAAGAAAGATAACAACATAAAAAACGCAAAACAAAAAACATAAATGAGAAACAAGTAAAAAAATAAATAAAAAAATCCACGAGATTTCCCAAAAAATTTTTGAGATTCCTCGTGGAATTTTGTTTTTTTGCGTTTATTTTTTATTATTTTTTAGTTATTCACCAAAATTTTTAACATTCTACGCAATGGCTCTGCGGCACCCCAAAGCAACTGATCTCCGCAAGTAAATGCAGCCAAATAATCGTCGCCCATTGCCATTTTATGCAAACGTCCAACCGGCACATTTAAAGTTCCGGTCACCGCAGCCGGAGTCAATTCGGCTTCAGAAATCTCGCGTTCGTTAGGAACTACTTTTGCCCATTGATTTGCTGATTTCAACATATCTGCGATTTCATCTAACGGCACGTTTTTCTTGAGCTTGATTGTCAATGCTTGGCTATGGCAACGCATAGAACCGATTCTCACACACAAGCCATCAATTGGAATGCTGCCCGGAGTGCGGAAAGCTGGTTTGCCTAAAATTTTGTTGCATTCCGAGCCGCCTTTCCATTCTTCTTTGCTCTGACCGTGTTCAACCGGAACGTCAATCCACGGAATTAAAGATCCAGCGAGTGCGGTATTTCTAAAATTTTTCTTCGGAAATTCATCGCTACGAATTGCTGCAGCGACTTTGCGATCTATTTCTAAAATTGCCGAAGCCGGATCGGCTAACAAATCTTTGACGCTATCGTAAATAAATCCCATTTGTGAAATCAATTCACGCATATTATTCGCTCCGGCACCAGATGCGGCTTGATAAGTCATAGAAGTTGCCCATTCAATCAAATCATTTTGGAACAAACCGCCTAAACCCATTAACATCAAAGAAACTGTGCAATTTCCGCCAATCCAGTTTTTATTTCCGGCAGTCAAGCCGTTTTTGATTACGTTCAAATTTACCGGATCCAAAACGATAATAGAATCGTCTTTCATACGCAACGTGGAAGCGGCATCAACCCAATGACCTTGCCAAGCGTGATCTTTACGGAGTTTTTCAAATACTTCTTTAGTATAATCACCGCCTTGACAAGTCACAATGATATCGCATTTTTTCAGAGCATCAAAGTCAAAAGCGTTTTGTAAAGTTTCGCCATTTGGAGCAGTTTTTCCGGCGGCAGATGTAGAAAAAAATACTGCATCAAAATTATCGCCTTGATAATCTTTGGAAAAATCTTGTTCTTCTAACATTCTTTGCATCAGCACGGAACCGACCATTCCACGCCAACCAACAAAGCCAACTAATTTTTTATTTGCCATAATTTTTGTGTATAAATAATTGAAATAATTGAAATAATTGAAATAATTGAAATAATTGAAATAATTGAAATAATTGAAAATTAAATTTTTTGAAATTTTCTAAAAACGCAAAATTTTATAAAAAATTACTAAAAAATTTTGGCAAAATCTCGTGGAAATTCTGTTTTAATATTTTTATGAGCGTAAAAAAATGTCTATTCAAATCAACCAAAAATTAGACGATTTCACTTTGCCGAGCGTCAAACAACAAGAAATTTCTGAATTTTCCTTATACGAATTTTTGCGACAACAACAATCGCAAAACGCCGATTTCAAAGGTTTTGTGCTATTTTTCTACCCAAAAGATCAGAGCAAATGTTGTATCACCGAAGTCCAAAGTTTCGCCGCTTTATACGCAGATTTTTTGCAAAACGGCGTAGAAATCGTAGGAATTTCTCGTGATAGTGTTAATAACAGATTTTAAAAGTTAAGAAAAAAAGAAAAAATTTTTTACTTTTATAAAATTATGTGCTATAATATTTCAAAAATATTAAAATAAAATTATAAAAAAGTAGCGTGGAATGAAAATTTATTTTCTGACTGCGTAGAGGTT
>SFHR01000055.1 GCA_004555545.1 Dechloromonas aromatica (nom. nud.) | reverse complement strand
CGAAAACTCGGCATTATACTCACAAAAAAAATATTGTCAAACATTTTTTTATAAAAATTTCAAAAAATATAAATTTTTATATATTTTTCAAGGTTTTAATTTTAATTGCATTTTCAACCAGCGAAAATCATCTGCTTTCACAAAATTATCTGCGAATAAAACAAATCTATGTTTTTGCTGATTTCCTTGATCCAACGCCGTAAAACATAACAAAAATCTATGCACAAAAGTTTCATTTGCCAAAATTTTTATGCGATTTTTTTCAAAAAATATTTCCGAATTCTCGTGGAAAAATAACGTTTTTACTTCATTTTGCTTATTTTTATTTCTACGAATTACCCAAAAATAGTAAAAAAGTATTAGAAATATCAGCAACAGATAGTAAAAATTTTGATTGTAAAACGCCAACCAAATAACCGAAAAAATCGCCACTAACGCCAAAATTGTTAGCAAGATTTTTCCGGTTTTTTGTGCGTTTATAAAAATTTTGATTTCTTTAATTTTTTTGTTTTTGGTTATTTTTTGTAAATTTTTCACGAGAAATCAAAAAATTTTTTTAAACACGCTTAAACGCCAATGTACCATTAGTTCCGCCAAATCCGAACGAATTTGATAACGCCGCCCGGATTTCCATCTGCCGAGCCTGATTTGCACAATAATCCAAATCGCAGCGTTCGTCTTGATTGAAAATGTTTATCGTCGGTGGCGAAATCTGATTTTTAATCGCCAACGCCGTAAATACCGCTTCAATGCCACCAGCCGCACCGAGCAAATGTCCGGTCATAGATTTTGTTGAATTCACTACCAAATTTTTTGCAGTCGTTCCAAAAGCCGCTTTAATCGCCGTAGTTTCTGCCACGTCACCCAACGGCGTTGAGGTTCCGTGTGCGTTGATATAATCCACGTCGTTCGGCGACAAATCTGCGTTTTGTAAAGCCAAACTCATACAACGAGCCGCTCCGCTGCCGTCTTCCAAAGGAGCGGTCATATGGTGAGCGTCTGCGGTCATTCCAAATCCGGCAATTTCTGCGTAAATTTTGGCTCCACGTGCTTTGGCGTGTTCATATTCTTCCAAAACTAAAACTCCGGCACCTTCGCCTAAAACAAAGCCATCGCGGTCTTTATCAAATGGACGTGATGATGTTTTTGGATCATCGTTGCGGGTTGATAACGCACGAGCCGCTGCAAATCCGCCGATAGCCAATGGACAAACTACAGCCTCCGAACCTCCAGCAATCATAATGTCTGCGTCGCCGTATTGAATTAAACGAGCTGCCTCGCCGATGGAATGCGTTCCGGTTGAACAAGCCGTCACAATCGCCAAATTCGGGCCTTGATAACCATACATAACGGAAATATTTCCGGAAATCATATTGATAATAGTTCCCGGAATAAAAAACGGCGAAATCCGTTTGGTGCCGGTTTTCAAATATTCAGTTTGCGTATTTTCTATGTTTGGCAATCCGCCGATTCCAGATCCAACTGCCACGCCGACGCGTTGTTTGTTGATATTTTCGTTATTTTCCAAACCGGCATCACGAATTGCCTGAATTGACGCCGCCATTCCGTAATGAATAAAAACGTCCATCCGCCGAGCATCTTTGGCTGAAATATAATCAGCGACTTTAAAATTTTTGACTTCGGCGGCAAATTTTACGGAAAAATTTGTAGTATCAAATTTTGTGATTAAATCAATTCCACTGACACCTTTAAGGGCATTTTGCCAAGTTTCTTCAACTGTGTTGCCGATAGGCGAAATTGCACCCAAACCGGTAATAACAACTCTTTTTTTGCTCATAATTTTTTTCGCTTATTTTTTGATTTTGTTAATTTGTTAATTTTGTTGATTTTTGAAAAGTTTATTTTTAAAAAGCCGACTTCGTTATAAAACATAACGAATTCGGCATTATGCAATGTTGCTTGTGATATTTTTTTATTTTTGGTGAGCGTTGATATAATCAACGGCTTGTTGAACGGTAGTAATTTTTTCAGCGTCTTCGTCTGGGATTTCGCAACCGAATTCTTCTTCCAAAGCCATAACCAACTCAACGGTATCCAAAGAATCGGCTCCCAAATCTTCTACGAAAGAAGAATTGTCTTTGATATCGGCTTCATTTACGCCTAATTGTTCGGCAACAATTTTTTTAACACGTGCTACGATGTTTTCCATAAAAGTATGATTTCCTTATGTTTATGTTTATGTTTATGTGTAATTATTTGAGAAAGTAAAAAAATAAAAAAGTAGGTTTGAAAAAGATTTGAAAATTTTACACAATTTTCCACGAGATTTTCAAAAAATTTTTTAGATTTCTCGTGGAAATTTTTGTTTTACTTTTTACGCAAAACGATTTTTAAATTGTTATCTAACAATTCGCTACTATGAAAATAAAAATTTTCTTGTTGCAAAGACGGCGATAAAAAAGTATTTTGCGAAAACATTCCGCGAGAATTATTTCCCAAAAATTTTGCTGCAAAATAAATAATCATTTCGTCTATGAGATTTTGCTGTAAAAAACTGCCGTTGAGCGTTTGTCCGGCTTCTAACAAAATATTATTTAACTGATATTTTTCGGTCAAAATTTGCAAAATTTCCACGAGATTTTGATTATTTTTTTTGAAAATCAAATCTACATTTTGCAGATTTTGTAACGCTTCAATATTTTTATTTTTGGAATTTTGCGAATTTTGAGAATTTTGAGAAATTTCATTGCCAACAATTATTACTTTTTGATTTTTCTGCAAAATATTTGAATTCAGCGGAATTCTGAAATTGCTATCAAAAATAATTTGCAATGGTTGTTTTACTTCCAAAGTATTAAAATTTTGCTCAATATTTCTGACGTTCATCGTTGGATTATCCGCCAAAATTGTTCCGATTCCGGTCAAAATTGCACAAGATTCGGCTCGGATTTTTTGCACGTCCAAACGAGATTTTTCATTGCTAATCCATTTGCTTTCGCCGTTTTGTAACGCCGTTCTGCCGTCCAAAGAAGCGGCAATTTTGCTACGAATAAACGCCATATTTTTTTGCATACGTTGAAAAAAACCACGATTTAATTCGTATGCTTGTTGATAAATTTGGTCGTCAAAATTTTGCGGAAAAATATCAACTTCTATGTTTGCGGCTTTTAATTTTGCGATTCCTTTTCCGGCGACATTTGGATTATTATCAACAATGGCAATCACAGCACGTTTAATTTTTGCGGCGATCAAAGCATCAGCACAAGGCGGAGTTTTGCCGTAATGCGAACAAGGTTCCAGCGTGATATAAGCGGTGATATTTTGAGTTTCTGGAGAAATATTTTTTTGTTGTAAATCTGCCAAAGCGTTGGCTTCTGCGTGAAGTTGTCCGGCAAAATGATGCCAAGCTTGGGCTAAAATTTGCTGTTGAGAATTCACCAAAACGCAACCAACTCGCGGATTTGGCGAAGTTGAATAAATGCCACGTTTTGCCAAATTCAAGGCAATTTGCATAAAATTTATATCTGCTTGAGAAATCATTTTTATAAAAAATTTTTCTAAAAAACTTATTTTTTTGTATTACAATACGCAACTTATTTTTTTGCTTTTGCCAAAAAATAACAGTCGGAGTATAGCTCAGCCCGGTAGAGCACTGCGTTCGGGACGCAGGGGTCGTAGGTTCGAATCCTGTTACTCCGACCAAATTTCAAATCTTTCATTTTTCATTTTTCATTTTCTTATAAAAAAGAAATAAATATTAAACATAATAATTCCTTTCATAAAAATAAAATTTAAAAATATATCCACGAGAAATCTAAAAAATTTTTTAGATTTCTCGTGGGAATTTTTTTATTTTTCATATTTTTCATATTTTTCATACTTTTTATATTTTTTCATATTTTTTCATATTTTTTTATATTTCTTATAGAAATATAATTTTTTATAATTATTTTTATTTTTTTATTTACCTATTTAAAACTATTTAATATTTAATAATTCAATAATCAACAATTTTTAATTATGTCAAAAACAATTCTCGCAGTAGATGATTCTCCATCAATTCGCCAAATGTTATCCTTTACGCTTAAAAGTGCCGGATATACAGTAATTGAAGCCGTTGATGGTCAAGAAGGTTTAGAAAAAATTAAAGCCAATTCCATTGATTTAATCATCACTGACCAAAATATGCCAAGAATGGACGGTTTAACGTTAATCAAAGAAACCCGTCAATTAGATAATTACGCCAAAACTCCAATTTTGATGCTCACCACAGAATCTTCAGCAGAAATGAAATCACAAGGAAAAGCCGCTGGTGCAACTGGCTGGTTGGTTAAACCTTTTGATCCTAAAAAACTTATTGAAGTAGCCAACAAAGTTTTGGGTTAAAAAACATAAAACTAAACCGCAAAATTACAAAATTTGTAAATTTGTAATCTTAAATCTGATAACTGCTAACAAAATACAAAATGGGCGATATAGATTTATCTCAATTTCATCAAGTATTTTTTGAAGAAACCGCCGAGCATTTAGCAACTTTGGAGTCGTTGTTATTAAATTTTGATATTGAAAATGATAACAACGATGACAATATTTTAAACGCCATTTTCCGAGCCGTACATTCTATCAAAGGTTCGGCTGCGACTTTTGGTTTTATGGATTTGTCGAAAACGGCTCACACTTTGGAAAATGTCTTGGATAGAATTCGCCAACACACGCTGAATCCAACTCCGGAAATGATAAATTTATTTTTGGAGTGCCGAGACGTTTTACAAGCGTTGTTGAATTATTATCAAAACGGCGATGAAGAAGTTGATGAATCTGTGATAAATGATGTTTGTCAGCGGCTGAAAGATATAAACGAAAACAAAAATAACGCAGAAAATAATGCAGAAAATAATGCGGAAAATAAAACTACAATAAATCAAAATCAAAATCAAAATCAAAATCAAAATCAAAATAATTTCCACGAGAAATCGCAAAAAATTTTTGAAATCAGTTTTGCTCCAACTGACGACGCCGTCAAAAATAATGTCGTAGAAAATTTGTTTGCTGATTTGCAAGAATTCGGCGGGATTCTTGAAAATATCAACATTGCCGAAAATCACAGCAATGTCAGTTTTATTTTGAAAACCGAAAAATCTCCGCAAGATTTTTCCGACTGGATTGAATTTATCGCCAAAGAAAATACGCTGAAAATCAATGAAATTTCACAACAAAATCAAAATCAAAATCAAAATCAAAATCAAAATTTAGATGACGATCCAGACGGAGCGTTCGGATTTTTTACAGATGATGCTGCTGAAAACGCTGAAAACGCTGAAAAATCTCCAAAAAATTTAGATGATGATCCTGATGGTGCTTTTGGATTTTTTATCAACTACGAGAAAACTAAACCCAAAAAAAATAATCAAAATCTCGTGGAAAATCAAAAAAATAGTGATGATGATCCAGACGGAGCGTTCGGATTTTTTGAACCGATTTCTAAACCAAAACCGCCAACTCCCAAAAAAATAGCACCAAAAACTAATGCTCAACCGGCAGATTCGTCAATTCGTGTTAGCACTAACAAAGTTGATCAACTCATAAATTTGGTCAGCGAGTTGGTTATTACGCAATCTATGTTGCTGCAAATCGTCAATAACAAAGATGAGCACGGAATAATCAATAACGACGACTTAATCGCCGGTTTATCGCAGTTGGAACGCAATAGCCGTGATTTGCAAGAAGCCGTAATGTCAATTCGTATGTTGCCGGTTTCCTTCGTATTTTCTCGCTTTCCACGTTTAGTTCACGATACTTCTTCAAAGTTAGGCAAAAAAGTAGAACTCAAAATTTTCGGCGAAAACACCGAAATTGATAAAGGAATGATTGAAAAACTTTCCGATCCACTAACTCATTTAATTCGCAATAGTTTGGATCACGGAATTGAAACTCCAGCCGAACGCATCGCCAAAAATAAGCCCGAAACCGGAACTATAATTTTGAAAGCCTCGCACCAAGGCGGCGATATTATGATTGAAGTTTCCGACGACGGCGGCGGTTTAAATCGCGATAAGATTCTGAAAAAAGCCAAAGAAAAAAATATCAAAATCTCCGAAGACGCCTCTGATAAAGAAGTTTTTGCTTTGATTTGTGAAGCCGGATTTTCTACGGCTGAAAAAGTCAGCGACGTCTCCGGACGAGGCGTCGGAATGGACGTGGTTTTGAAAAATTTACAACTGCTCGGCGGACGCCTTGATATAGATTCAGCCAAAGATAAAGGCACCACAATGACGCTTTTTCTGCCGCTCACGTTGGCGATTTTGGACGGAATGTCGGTACAAATCGGCAACGAAATTTATATCGTTCCGCTATCGTCGGTGTTAGAATCTTTGCAGATTTCCAAAAAAAATATCAAAACAGTTTCTCAAGAAAATATTTTGGTAAAAGTCCGCAATGAATATTTGCCCTTATTGCATTTATCACAAATTTTCAACGAAAATCAAAATCTACAAAATCAACAAAATCAACAAAATCAGATTCCAAGTTTGGAAAATTTAGAAAACGGAATTATGGTGGTTTTGGGTTCCGGTCACAAAAAAATTGCCCTTTATGTTGATGCTTTGCTCGGACAGCATCAGGTAGTAATCAAAAGTTTGGAGGCAAATTATCACGCAGTCAGAGGAATTTCCGGAGCTACGATTCTCGGAGATGGGCAAGTAGCAATGATTTTAGATACTCACGCTTTGGTAGAATTAACAAATTTTTACGAGAATTCGTAATAAAAATATAAAAACATAAAAGAAAAAATAAAAAATAAAAAATAAAAAATAAAAAATAAAAAATAAATTTTCCACGAGATTTCCCAAAAATTTTTTGAGACTTCTCGTGGAAATTTTGCGTTTTTTTTATGCTGTTTATTTTTTTAATCTTTATGCTTATTTTTGTAATCTGCGACCGCCGCTTTAATTGCATCTTCTGCCAAAATTGAGCAATGCACTTTCACCGGCGGCAACGCTAACTCTTCGGCGATTTGGGTGTTTTTGATTTCCAACGCTTGGTCTATGGTTTTGCCTTTGACCCATTCTGTTACCAACGAAGATGAGGCGATTGCGGAACCACAGCCGTAGGTTTTGAATTTTGCGTCTTCAATTACGCCATCTTTGCCGACCTTGATTTGCAAACGCATAACATCGCCACAAGCCGGAGCTCCTACCATTCCGGTGCCGACTTCTTTGTCATCTTTATCCAAACTGCCGACGTTGCGTGGGTTTTCGTAGTGATCAATAACTTTGTCGCTATAACTCATAATAGTTTCCTTTTTTGATTTTGTTTGTGATTTTTATAATTTTTAATGTGCTTAATGTGCTTAATGTGCTGACCATTGAATTGAGTTTAAATCAATGCCGTCTTTGAACATTTCCCATAACGGCGATAAATCACGCAATTTGCCGATTTTTTCGTGCAATAATTTCAGCGTGAAATCTACTTCCTCTTCGGTGGTAAAACGTCCCAGCGTAAAGCGAATTGAACTATGAGCGAGTTCGTCATTACGTCCCAAAGCCCGTAAAACATACGACGGCTCCAAACTGGCAGAAGTGCAAGCAGAACCCGAAGAAACGGCGATTTCTTTCAAAGCCATTAACATAGATTCGCCTTCTACAAAATTGAAACTGATGTTAAGATTTCCGGCAACGCGATTTTGTAAATCACCATTTACATAAACTTCTTCCATATCGGCGGTGATGCCGTTTAACAAGCGATTTCTCAAGGCGGTAACTCTTTGAATTTCTTCGGACATTTCCAAACGAGAAATTTTGAAAGCCTCGCCCATTCCGACAATTTGATGCACCGGAAGCGTTCCGGAACGCATACCACGCTCGTGACCGCCACCGTGCATTTGAGCCTCTAAACGCACACGCGGCTTTCTACGCACATATAAGGCACCGATGCCTTTTGGGCCATAAACTTTGTGAGCCGACAAACTCATCAAATCAATTTTTAATTCGTTCAGATTTATCGGCAATTTTCCGGCGGCTTGAGCGGCATCCACGTGAAAAATAATGCCTTTTTCGCGGCAGATTTCGCCGATTTCTGCGATGGGCTGAATCACGCCGATTTCATTATTGACAAACATCACGGAAATCAGCGAAGTTTGTGGCGTTATGGCGGCTTTTAAAGTTTCCAAATCTATCAAACCATTTTCTTGCACATCCAAATAAGTCACGGAAAACCCTTGACGTTCCAACTCTCGCATTGTATCTAAAACGGCTTTGTGTTCAGTTTTCACGGTGATTAAATGTTTGCCTTTGGATTCGGCGTAAAAATTTGCGGCTCCTTTGATTGCCAAATTGTCAGATTCTGTTGCACCGGAAGTCCATACGATTTCACGCGGATCAGCGTTAATCAAGGCGGCGACTTCACGACGAGCTTCTTCTACGGCGGCTTCGGCAGTCCAACCGAAAGAATGCGAACGAGAAGCCGGATTACCAAAAATTTCGGTTAAATATGGGATCATTTTTTCCGTAACTCGTGGATCTACCGGTGTTGTTGCAGAATAATCTAAATAAATAGGTAATTTTAAACTCATAAGAAAAATAATTATTTAATAAAAAAAGATACGAAATGAATTCTTAAATTAGATAGATTTATGTTTTGTTAGTTTTATAAATTTCATAAATTTCATAAATTTCATAAATTTTATAAATTTCATAAATTTTATAAATTTTGTTAATTAACAAATCATAAAAATCTATAAATTCAAAAATATAAAAGCGATGGGGTTATAACTGCTACTTGAGAATTATTTATTTTTGTGTATAATTATGCATTATGAATAAATTTATTAGTATCAATGAAGCAGCAAAAAAATTAGGCGTTTCGCTTTCTACTTTACGGCGTTGGGATAAATCAGGACTTTTAGTAGCTGAAAGAACTCCTAAAGGTCATCGTCGCTATGATATTAATAAATTAAACTCAAATAATCTTAATAATCAAACATTATTAAAAAAAGATTTACAAAAATTTAATAATAAAAAAACTATTGCTTATGCAAGAGTTTCAAGTAATGACCAAAAATCAGATTTACATAGACAAATAGAAATTTTAGAATTATTTTGTGCTAAAAATGGTTGGAATTACGAAATTATTAGTGATTTAGGTTCTGGTATTAATTATAAGAAAAAGGGCTTAAAATTATTATTAAATTTAATTTTAAATAATGAAATAGAACGATTAGTTTTAACTCATAAAGATAGATTATTAAGATTTGGTGCAGAGTTAATTTTTACATTATGCAATGAAAGAAATATTGATATTGTAATTATCAATCAAGGAAAAGATTTAACTTTTGAACAAGAATTAGTAAATGATGTTTTAGAAATTATTACTGTATTTTCAGCAAAATTATATGGTTCTCGTAGTAATAAAAATAAAAAGTTAATAAATACTATGAAAAATATAATGGAGGAAAATAAT
>SFHR01000054.1 GCA_004555545.1 Dechloromonas aromatica (nom. nud.) | reverse complement strand
AACAAATTTTCCACGAGATTTTTAAAATATTTTTCCAAAAAATTTTTTAGAATTCTCGTGGAAAATATTTATTTTATATATTCAATATATATTCAATATGTATATTAAATATATATTTTTGTATAATTTTTTTATGAGCAAATTTGAAAAACTAATTGAAAAAATCTCTAATAATCCGAAAAATAAAGATTTGAATTATTATTTGTCGCTGAATTATGAAATTTCTATCAAAAAAGAAAATGATTATTTTGTCGCAAGTTATAAAGAATTTCCGCGAATTTTGGGAACCGGAAATAATGAAATTGAGGCAATCAATGACTTAAAAGATGCTTTCAAAAGTTTTGTGGAAGTCAGTTTGAAACACGGCGATCACATCCGCGAACCAAATGAAAATTATCCGAGCAAAAATTATGCAATCACAATGAAAACAAATATTATGGAAGAAATTGATAAATTTGCAGCAAAGCTCGGACTTTCTCGTTCAGCGATTATCGCGGTGGGAATGCAAAGTTATATGAAAAGTATTTAAAAGCATAAAAAACAAAAGTAAATAAAAACAAATTTTCCACGAGATTTTTAAAATATTTTTCCAAAAAATTTTTTAGAATTCTCGTGGAAAATATTTTTATTTTGGGAAAAATTTTTATGTTTAATGTTGTTTTATTTGAGCCGGAAATCCCGCCGAATACGGGAAATATAATTCGCTTGTGTGCTAATTCCGGAGCGAGTTTGCATTTGATTGAACCGCTCGGATTCCGTTTGGATGACAAGCAATTACGCCGTGCCGGACTTGATTATCACGAGTTTGCGAATATTCAAATTTATAAAAATTTTGCCGACTTTGTTGATAAAAACGGCAATTTTGAGCGTTGTTTTGCGATGACGACCAAAGCGTCCAACAGCGTTTTTGACGAAAAATTTTTGGCTGGTGATACTTTTATTTTTGGCCCAGAAACGCGTGGTTTGCCGCCGGAGGTTTTACAAAAATTCCCGATGAATCAGCGTTTGCGTTTGCCTATGAAAGATGGTCAGCGGAGTTTGAATTTATCCAATTCGGTGGCAATTTGCGTTTATGAAGCGTGGCGGCAAAATAATTTTGTGTAAGGAAAAATTATGTTTTTGAAGATTTCGGTGACTGATATAATAGAAATTCAAGGTTATTTTAACTCTATGGAAAGCAATTTTTGTGAGTTAGCAATGATTTTAGATAACAATTTTAAAATTGCTTTTGATGCTGCAACAAATACTTTGTTATTTTTTTTGCATAATCCGCGAACTTATACCGATAGTATTAAGAAAATTTTCACGGCGAAATTTCCATTTTTTCCCATAGACCAAGAGTATTTTTGTTTTTATGCAAATCCATTAGAAGTGGCTCCGTATAGCGATTTTTTGAGTCAAGATTTACCGATAATTGTGGAATTATTTAACGAAGAAAAACGATTGCTATCTAAATTTTTTAATTTTAAAAATGCTTTTGTAGCGATGCCAAATTCTGCAAATATTATACCTTTTGCACCTTATTTTAATGATATAAAAAATACTAAAAATTTGAATAAGTAATTATAAAAATTTATAAAAAATTACATAATTTTATTTAGAAGTAAAAAAATTAGTAATAAATTTAGTAAAAATTTTAGTTAGAAAATTAGTAAAAAATTTAGTAATTAAATAAAAAATGTATATTGCTCATTTAGATATGGACGCATTTTTTGCCTCCGTTTCTTTGCTTAAATATCCATTTTTGACAAATTTTCCGGTGGTAATCGGCGGCGTTAATAAAGCAATTTATACTCCAAAATATGTAGCCAAAAATAATTCCTATGATTGTGCTTTGTTGAATTCTTACAACGGCAGGAGCGTGATTTCCACCGCAAATTACATCGCCAGAAAGTTGGGTTTGCACTCCGGAATGAGTTTGGTAAAAGCCGCTGAGCTCGCTAACAGACAACGCAGCGAAGTAATTTTATTGCCTACCGATTTTGAGTTATACAAAGAATTTTCCAAAAAATTTAAGAACATCGTCAAAAATATTTTGCCCGAAAATACTGACATAGAAAACGTTGGAATTGATGAAATTTATTTTGACTTACGTAATTTATCCATCGAAAGTATTATTTTATATTGCCAAAAAATACAACAAACTATCAAAAAAGAATTAGATTTGACTTGTTCTATTGGCTTGGCGACTTCTAAACTGATGGCAAAAATGGCTTCAGATATGCAAAAACCTTTCGTTAGATTTTCCACGAGATTTATATGAAAAAATTTGGATTTTACCCATAGAAAAATTAAACGGCATTGGCAAAAAATCTGCAGAAAAATTACACAAATTAAACATTTTCACAATCGGAGAATTGGCAGCAACTCCGCTGGATTTGCTACAAAACAACTTTGGCAAAAGTTATTCAAATTGGCTATATTTGGCGTCACGCGGAGAATATTTTTCTCCATTGATAACTCAATCTGAACATAAATCGCTCAGCCGAGAATTAACTTTTCCACGAGATTTAGATCTAAATTTATACGCAGATAAAACTATTATTGATAATTATTTAGAACAGTTAGCAATACAACTTTCAGATGATTTGAAAAAGCATAATTTTGGAGCCAAAACTATTTCCACCAAAATCAGATATAGCAATTTTCAACGTGCTACCAAAGATAAAACTATAAGCTTTTCGGATAGTTATGTTTCCAATCATTTAGAAATATTAAATTTAGCCCGTTATTGTTTAGATAAATTACCTAAAAAGTTGCCCATAAGGTTGTTAGGAATTCGGGCGTCGCATTTGGTGAGCGTTTCAGCGGAAAACAATAACAAGGAAAAAAATAAGCAGCAACAACAGTTATTATTGCAATTAGGAATAAAAAGGGAATAAAAAATTTTCCACGAGAAATCCAAAAAATTTTTTAGATTTCTCGTGGAAATTTATTTATTTATAACTTAAAAAAGATAATTTAAAGGTTTTTTAAAATGTTGAAAAGGAGGATAAAATGAAAAAGAATCTTGGTGCCCCGAGCCAGACTTGAACTGGCACGCCTTGCGGCGGCGGATTTTGAATCCGCTGCGTCTACCGATTTCACCACCGGGGCAACGCTTTATTTTTACTGCTTTCGTAAAAATAAGTCGCAATTATAATCACTAAAATTTTTTTATGCAAGTTAAATTTTTATTTTTTTGCAATTTGTTTATATTTGTTTATATTTTTTATATTGTTATGCGTCAAAATAAAATTTAAATAAAAAAATTTTTATATTTTTTATTTTTGGCGTATTTTTTGCTGATGCTTAAATTTAATAGATAATAAAAAAATATGTAAAATATAAAATAAAGATACAAAATACAAAATACAAAAGATATAAAAATTAACACAGAAAGCAGATTTTTATTATGGTTCGTTCATTATATGTCGCCAGAACAGGTTTAGATGCTCAACAAACAAATTTAGACGTTATTTCTAATAACTTGGCTAACGTCACCACAACAGGTTTCAAACGTGCCAGAGCCGAATTCCAAGATTTGGTTTATCAAACAATTCGTCAGCCTGGCGGACAATCTTCTCAACAAACTCAAATTCCTACGGGTTTGCAAATGGGAGCTGGGGTTAAAACCGTTGCCAATCCAAAAATTTTTACGCAAGGACCTTTAACTCAAACTGAAAATTCATTAGATATCGCAATCAACGGCGATGGATTTTTCCAAATCCAAATGCCGGACGGAACAACTGCTTACACTCGTAACGGCGAATTCACCAAAGATAACAACGGACAAGTTGTAACCCAAGATGGCTACTATTTAATTCCAAACATTACCATTCCGCAAGACGCCACAAGTTTGACCATCGGAGCGGCTGGAAATGTTAGCGTTACTACTGCCGGAACTACCGAAATCACAAATCTCGGCGATATTCAATTAGTTACTTTTATCAAT
Organism: Dechloromonas aromatica (nom. nud.); assembly: GCA_004555545.1. GTDB lineage: Bacteria > Pseudomonadota > Gammaproteobacteria > Burkholderiales > Rhodocyclaceae > SFHR01. The sequence continues at coordinate 11,414 of SFHR01000054.1, read as the reverse complement.
CCAAGCGGTTTAGCAAGTATCGGTAAGAATTTATTTATGGAAACGGCTGCATCTGGCGTTCCAACTCCGAACACTCCGGGATTGAACGGAACCGGAACTTTGGAACAAGGTTTCGTAGAAAACTCTAACGTAAATGTTGCCGAAGAAATGGTAGCAATGATTATTACTCAACGGGCTTACGAAATCAATGCCAAAGCAATTACTACTTCTGACAATATGCTCGGTCGTTTGACGCAGTTGTAATTTGTTATTTTTTATGAAAAAACTTTTTAATAAAAATTTAATTTTATTATTTGCATTGTTGCTAAATTGCACGTTAGTTTTAGTTGCTTGTAATTCTGTTCCGCCGACTAATGTGCATCAGCCGATGTCTATGCGTCCGCCACTTGCTACGATGCCAAATATGGCGAACGGCTCAATTTATCACGCCGCCACAACAAAGCCATTATTTGAAGATCGCCGAGCCAGAAATCTTGGCGATACGCTGACGATTTTGTTGCGAGAAACTACAACCGCTAACACGAATACAAATGCAACGGTCAATAGAAATAGTTCGGTTAGCAACAGTTTGACAACTCTTGGTAAAGTCCCAAAATCTGTATTGCGAATGTTTGACGCTGAATATGAAAATTCTTTGGCCTTTTCCGGCAATGGTTCGGCTTCAAATAACAATAATTTCAATGGCAGTATAACCGTGACCGTGATTGATGTTTATCCGAACGGCAATTTATTAGTATCTGGCGAAAAACAAGTAGCAGTCGGCAATGAAACGCAATACGTGCGGGTTTCTGGTGTGGTTAATCCAACATTTTTATCGTTAGATAATTCTATAGAATCCACCAAAGTCGCCGATGCCAGAATTGAATATAAAGGCAGCGGACAATCAGCAGATGCAACGGTTATGGGTTGGTTAGCAAGATTTTTTATGGCAATTATGCCGTTTTAAAATTTTTAAAATTTTTAAAGTTTTTAAAGTTTTTAAAGTTTTTAAAGTTTTATTTATAAAGCAAAATTTCCACGAGATTTCTCAAAAATTTTTTGGGATTTCTCGTGGAAAAATATCAAAAATATTCAAATATTCAAATATTCAAATATTCAAAATATTCAAATTATGATTTTAGTTACAGGCGGTGCCGGTTTTATCGGTAGCCATTTTGTTTTAGATTGGTTTGATAAAAATCTCAACCCAAATTTTCATAATCAGCAAATCATCGTCTATGACGCTTTGACTTACGCTGGAAATCTGCAAAATCTCAACGCAGTTTGCAAAGAACCAAATTTCGTTTTTATTCACGGCAGCATCGCCGACCGCGATTTGTTAGCAAAAACCTTGTATAAATATCGTCCAAAATGGGTGATAAATTTTGCCGCCGAATCCCACGTAGATAGAAGCATCGCCGGTGCCGGAGATTTCATTAACACAAATATCGTCGGCACGTTCACGCTTTTGGAAGCTGTCCGCACGTATTTCAATAGTATGATTCCCGGCGAGGAAACTCAAAGTTTTAGATTTTTACACGTTTCTACGGATGAAGTTTATGGCAGTTTGTCGCCGAACGATCCGCCGTTTGCCGAAACTCATCAATATCAACCAAACAGCCCGTATTCCGCTTCCAAAGCCGCTTCGGATCATTTAGTTCGTGCTTGGTATCATACTTACGGGATTCCGTGCTTGACGAGTAATTGTTCTAACAATTATGGCGGTTTGCAGTTCCCAGAAAAATTGATTCCGTTGATAATTCATAATGCTTTACGGCTCAAAGATTTGCCCATTTACGGCGACGGGCAACAAATTCGCGATTGGTTGTTTGTCAAAGATCATTGTTCGGCGTTACGTTTGATTTTGGAAAAAGGCAAAGTCGGCGAAGTTTATAACATTGGCGGCAATTCGGAAAAAACTAATTTGCAAGTGGTAAATACAATTTGCGAAAAGTTAGACCAAATCAAGCCACGAGCCGACGGAAAATCTTATAAAACGCAAATAAAGTTCGTCAAAGATCGTCCCGGCCACGATAGACGTTATGCAATCAATGCGACAAAATTACAGCGAGAATTACAGTGGAAGCCCAGCGAAACCTTTGAAAGCGGCATAGAAAAAACTATCCTTTGGTATTTGGACGAGCAAAATAAAACTTGGTTAGAAAATGTAATTTCTGGCGATTATCAAAATTGGATAAAACAACAATATAAATGTAAATAAAAAAATAAAAAATAAACAAAATTCCACGAGATTTTCCAAAAAATTTTTGGGATTTCTCGTGGAAAAGTTGTTTTTTTAAATTTTTAAAATTTTTTATTTTTTTGTTGATGTTGATAATTTATTCAAACCATCTTCTAACAAACTCATAGTTTTTAATAAATTAGTTTCTATGTTTTCGTTATAAGCTTTCAAGCTTTCCAAAATACCTTTTGTTTCGGCAAAACCTTTGTTAATTCCTTCGCGAACACTTTCAATAAATTTTTGTGTATTTTCGTTGATATTTTGATTGAAGTTTGATACATTTTTTTCTTTGAATTTATCCAAAATACTTGTCGTAAGTTTTAGTAAATTATTTGCAGTAGTTTCTGCATTTTTATTTAGATTTGCAAGTATATTATTTGCACTTACATTGCCGATATTATTACTACTTGTAGCGGCAACTTGTAAATATTCAAATTCTATATTTTGCGTATAATTAAATGTGAATATTTCATTACCTTTATCATCAAGCCCAAAACTGTAAGTCAAACTTTCTTCAATACGGGCTGAAACGCTTTGATAAAACAACGCTTGACTACTATTTCCGCTATTTAAAGATACATTTGCAGATGCTTGTAAAATGCTGATATTTGCACTTTGAGAAATCGCTTGAGAAATAGTTGTAATACCGTCCGTTTTGTTATTAGTTTGTTTACTAAAATTATTTAAATATTTATCTAATAGTGAATTACCATCAAGCAAATTTTTGCCTAAATCTTGCAAATTTTTTGTCAAATCATTTAGATTTGTAGTTTTAGAATTTTTATTCATTAAATCGCTTATTTTTTGATTTAATGTATTTGCAGCATTCATATTATTTGAAATAGTATTTGCAGTTAGTGCCATAATTAGTCTCCGAAATTTTATTAGTATTTATTTTTATATTTTTATGTTTTTTATGTTTTATGTTTTTTCCACGAGAATTCCAAAAATATTTACGGAAATCTCGTGGAAAACTTTAATTTCTGATGCTGCCGTTTTCGTCGCCAAAGACAATCCATTTTTGGCTGGTCAAACCGAGCAATCCAACTGGCCCACGAGCGTGAATTTTGTCAGTAGAAATGCCAATTTCTGCACCGAGACCATATTCAAAACCATCGGCAAAACGCGTGGAAGCATTGACCATAACCGAACTTGAATCAATCTCGCGTAAAAATTTTTGGATCGCCGTAAAGTTTTCACTGACAATCGCCTCGCTATGCTTTGATGAATATTTGTTGATATGGCAAATGGCTTCATTAACGCCGTTTTTGATAATTTTGACAGCAATAATCGGAGCCAAAAATTCTTCGTAAAAATCATTTTCAGTAGCCAATTTGATGTAATTTTTTGCTATTTCGTTAGTTGTATTTTGTAACAAACAATCATAAGAATTTTGGCAGCAACGCAATTCCACGTTATGTTTTACGCACAAAATTTCCACGAGATTTGGTAAAAATTTTTCGGCAATTTCGCTATCAATCAATACATTTTCGGCGGTATTACAAGTTCCGTAACGTTGAGTTTTGGCGTTTTCTAAAATTTTGATGGCTTTATTAAAATCTGCGGTTTTTTCTATATAAACGTGGCAATTTCCGTCTAAATGTTGAATCATAGGCACACGGCATTCTTGCAGTAATTTGGCGATTAAACCTTTGCCACCTCGCGGGACAATTACATCCACAAAATCTCGCATCGTTATCAATTCCGAAACCGCTTGACGATCCGGCGTTTGTATAAATTGCACGGCGTTTTCGGGTAAATTTGCTTTTTGGAGAGCTTGTTGAATTAAATTTGCTAAAAATTGATTGCTAAAAAATGCCTCGCTGCCACCGCGTAAAATCGTGGCGTTGCCGGATTTCAAACATAAAGCCGCCGCATCAATAGTTACATTTGGACGAGCTTCGTAAATAATTCCGATAACGCCTAAGGGAACTCGCATTTTGCCGACATTGATTCCGGAAGGTTGCATTTTGAAATCGCTCATTTCGCCGATTGGATCTGGCAAAGTGGCGATTTGTCTGACGCCTTCTGCCATTGTGGCGATAATTTTTGGGGTCAAAGTCAGACGATCTAACATCGCAGCGGAAATATTTTTGACTTTGGCATTTTCTACATCTTTATTATTATTGCTTAATATTTCGTTTTGACTACTTAAAATCAAATCTGCCAAAGTTAATAAGGCGTTATTTTTTTGTTGCGTAGTGGCTTTGGCCATTAAAAAAGACGCTTCACGAGCATTTTTGCCCAGCGTTTGCATATAATCTTTTATGTTGTTAATCATAATAATTGTAGGTTGTTGGTTGTTAGTTGTTAGTTATAAAATTAAATTTTTGTGAGCATTTATATATTTTATTGTCTAAAATCTCATTGTTTAAAAATTTTGAAAATAAATACATTGTAAAAAATAATTTGATTGTAAATATGAATAATACAAATAATACAAATAATACAAATAATACAAAAACCAAAAATAAAGATGTCGTATTTTTACCAGCCGAAACCGAAGTTTGTGCAACTTGTAGTTATTGGGACGGCGAACGTAAAGTTGATGAAGATTTGAAATTAGTAATTATAAATGCAGATCAGCAAGGCACTTGTTTGGTTAAAGATCAAAGCAAATTGGCATTATTTCCAAAGCATTTGGAATATAATTGTTTATGGGAAGATTTGCATACGACTAACGAAGAAAATCATAGTTGTTGCAGTAATAAAAAATCTGATAAGTAATTAAATTAGTAATTTTTTTAGTAATCACAAAAAATAATATATAAATAATATATAAATAATATAAAAAATATCAAAAAAATGAATTGCTTTGCCGTCCAAAAATTATCTATTATACGCGGAGATTTATTGCTTTTTAAAAATCTTTCTTTTGAAATAAATGCAGGAGAATTGTTATTTGTAAAAGGCAAAAATGGTTCTGGCAAAAGCACTTTATTACGCACTTTATTAGGTTTGATTACGCCGGACGAAGGACAAATTTTGTGGAATAAAGAAAACATAAATAATTTATCTATTGGTGAATTTATGTTTTATTTGGGACATCAAAATGGAATAAAGGAAGAATTTTCTCCACGAGAAAATCTAAATTTTTTTTGGAATTTTAACGACAATACTGATAACGAAAATAATAGCGAAAATAATAAAAATAAAGATATTATTTTGGACGCACTAAAAGCGTTTAGTATTGAAAAAAAACATAATATTCCTTGCAAATATTTATCACAAGGACAAAAGCGTAGAGTTGCGTTATCGCGTTTAGTTTTAGAAAATAGACCTATTTGGATTTTGGACGAACCTTTTGTGGCGTTAGATACTTTGGCGGTGGAAAAATTAAGCAATTTAATCGCCGAACATATCAACAAAAATAACGGAATGGTAATACTAACATCACACCAAGAAGTAAGCATAAATATCAATGAAAATAAAATCAAAGAATTAAATATTTAATTTAATTTAATTCAGTTTAATAATTTTGATTTTTAACTTATTTTCATCAACAAATTTTATACGTTTATAAAAATCTTCAGTTATTTCAATTTCACCATTACTATTCACGCGTAAAACATATTTCAAATTTAATTTTTTGGCGATAGAAATCCAGTTATCTCCGGCAATAAATAATGGTTTGCTATAAACATCAGAAAGCAAACCGATAGATAAATTTTTATTTATTTCACTATTTAAAGTTTGCTGATTTGTCAAAATAGTCAGCGATTGTGTTTGATTTGCCGGATAACCTGTTTTTGGATTTAGTAAATGCGAATAACGAATATTATTTTCTTCAAAAAAACGTTGATAGTCGCCAGAAGTTCCCAACGCTTCATTATCATTTAATTCCAATAAAGCAATCGGTCCAGATTCACGCGGATGTCTGATGCCAATTTTCCAAGTGTTCCCGAATTTATTGCCAAGAGCATAAACATTGCCGCCAATATTTATCAAAGCATTTTTTATATTATTTTGTTGCAAAATTTTAGCAGCATTATCTAACGCTAAACCTTTTAAATATCCACCAAAATCTAAAGCAACTTCTGCATTATTTGAAGTTAAATAATAATTATTTTTATCGTTGTTGTCTTGACTGATAATTATATTTTTTATACTCGGTTTTGCGTCTAAAAATTTCTGAATTTGTTGTTTTGTTGGAACTTTGTTATTTTCAAAATCATCTTGTTGAAATCCCCATAATTCAATAAGTTTGCCAATTCCTGCATCAAAAATATAATCATTTTGTTGGCTAATTTGTTGGCTTTGTAAAATGATTTCTGCTAATTGCTTTGAAATTGCTATTTTTTTATTAGTATCGCCGGAATTTTTGCTGATAAATTTATTAACCAAACTCAATTCTGAAGTACCATTCCAAGCGTGAAATTGATCATTTAATTTATCAAATTCTTCAAGAACTAAATTCATTGCTTGTTGAGCATTCTGTTCGTTGTTTTCGGTGATAATAACTTCAACCAACGTGCCAAAAACATATGCCTGATTTTTCAAAGCATTTGGATGACCACAAGCTGATAAAAACAAAACACTACTTATAAAAATTATAAAACTTATAAAAAAAGTAAATGAAGCAACAAATTTTCTCATTGAATTTTATTTTTTATATTTATATTTATATTTATTTTCTGGATTCTTGAATTAAAAAGTTTTTGAATTCTACTTCTTTGACTAAATTTGGTTGATGGAAAAATCCATTTATCAAATCTTTTACTTGTTGTGCCAACATTTCTTTATCATTTTTGAAAGTTTTTATATCTTGTTGCTCCATAATTTTCATTATTGAATTATGCAACATATCTTTATTAGTATCCGTAAAACGCTTTTTATAATTTGGGCTGGTCAAAATAACTTTCAAACTGAAACTAACATAATATTCATAGTGTTTTGTTGCAATCAAAAAATCATTGAAATTTATAAAATTTTTCAATACTCTTCTGCCGCCATATTTACTATCTTCTTTGGCATTTTTACTGCGTTGTTCTCTTACAATTCTTTTCTCATTTTCCAACATATTTAATTGTTGAGAAATACTTTGCGATAATGTTTCTACATTATCAAACTGACCGCTACTAACATTCAAAGTATCTAATTCTGCAACATTTATATTGTTGTTATTTTGTTGGTTATTTTGCGTATTATCTTTGCCGTCAGTTTCGTTATTTTCTTTTATGAAATTATTGTTATTATTGTTATTATTGTTATTATTGTTGTTATTTTCATTGTTATTTGTGTAATTTACTGAGGCAATATTTGTATTTGTATCAGCGTTTTCCGTAACATTTTCTGTGGCAAAACTTTCCTGAAATTGATTATTATTGTTGTTGTTATTATTTATGTTGTTGATAATATCATTTTGCTGTTGTTTTTGTTGTTGCAGTTGTTGTTGTAATTGTTGTAATTTCTGTTGAAGTTGCTCAATATCTTCTTTTTGTTGTGCTATTTGAATATTAGTATTTTCTGCATTATTTGCGGCATTATTTGCTACATTATTTTCCGGCAAAATTTCTTCTGCAATATTAACTTTTTCCAGATTATTTTCTGCATTATTTGCGGTATTATTTTCTCTATGATTTTCAGCATTATCAATATTATTATTGCTATGTTCTTCTAACGTTTCAGCTTGTTGATGATTACCATTTGCATTTGCTTGACTATTTTGCTGACTATTTTGGTTGCTATTTTGCTGACTATTTTGATTGCTATCTTGATTATCATTGCTTTTATCATTATTATTTCCTTCGTTGTTAGAATACAACATTTGAGTTTCCACGCTATGTTGTGCCTGTGTATGCTCCGTCTGCGACGCACCATATTGCACCGAAACAACATCATAATCATTTGCACCATCGCCGAAAAAATGCGAAATCACAAGACCGATAACAATCAGCAACAACAAGCCCGACACACCGATAATCAAAATCAGTTCGGTCTTGTCGCGTTTGGTCTTTTGAGAAAGAAAATCTAAAATATTCATAGCAATTTTTGTCAAAAATAGAATAAAATAAATGCAAATCTATAAATTTGCTAATTTTATGTTATTTTTCTTATATTAGCACTAATCCGCCACATTTCCACGAGAAATCTAAAAATTTTTTTGAAAATCTCGTGGAAAATAATTTTTATACAAAATTTTTTAATTTCTTAATTTTTTAATTTTTTAAAAATTCCAAAATTTTAAATTTTTTAAATTTTTTAAATTTTTTAAATTTTTAAATTTTTTTCATTCTTATTTTTTTTATGCAAAACGTATCCGAATTTAATACTTTAGACCCTATTGACGTAAACGACAAACGCGTCATCAACGGCAAAGCCGATATCAACCAACTTGCACCTTTCAAATATCCTTGGGCTTGGGAATATTTTTTAAAAGCCAACAACAATCATTGGACGCCGTTAGAAATCAATATGAGCGGCGATGTCCTTGATTACAAATATAAATTGTCTCCCGCAGAAATTCATATGTTTGAAAATGTCTTGGCTTATTTGACAACCGCCGATATTTTGGCAATGCGAAATATTGGTTTGGCGGTGATGGAAAAAATGTCGGCTCCGGAATTACAAATATATCAAGCTCGGCAAGTTTATGAAGAAAGTTTGCATACTTGGACTTATCAGCATTGCATAGAAAGTTTGAATTTAGATCAGCGAGAAATATATAATCGCTACCGGACGGTGCCGGAAATTTTTGGCAAAATCAAAATTTCTAATCAACGTTTGAATAAAATTTTGCGTTCGGATTTAGATTTAAGCAAACAAGAAAACGTGCAAGATTTTATTTTGTCGTATGGATTTTTTGCTACAATTTTTGAAGGAGCGTGGTTTTATAATGGTTTTACGCCGATTTTTGCTTTGCAAAGACGTGGCTTAATGAAAGGTACCGGCGAACAATTTCAATATATTATGCGTGATGAAACTTTGCACGCAAATTTTGGAATCAAGGTTTTACGGCAATTGATGAGTGAAGAAAACTTTGCTCCAAAACAAGAATATTGGGATGAGATGTTTGAAGAATGCCACGCCGCCGAAAAAGCATACGCAAACTATATTTTACGCGAACCAATTTTGGGCTATAACGCAGAAATTCATTTGCAACAATACGAATATATCGTAAATCGCCGTGCCAAACAAATCGGTTTGACAAAAGTTCCTTATCCGAACGCTGTAAATGCGGTGCCTTGGTTGGACGAGCAAACAAATTTACGCAAGGAAAAGAATTTCTTTGAAACTCGCGTGGTAGAATATAAAAGCAATTCCAGCTTGGATTGGGAGGACGAAGAATAGGAAATAAATAAAAATAAATTAAAGATTTTCCACGAGAAATCTCAAAAAATTTTTGGGAAATCTCGTGGAAAAATATCAAAAACGAATATGTTATGAATCAATTTTCAGAACCTAAACAAATCATAAAAATATTTAGCACTCCAACTTTTGATAAATGGTTTGAAAATTTAAAAGATAATAAATTGATTGTCGCTATCAATAGAAGATTAGATAAAATTGCTACAAATAAGCATTTTGGAGATCACAAAAATATCTCTGGAAAGTTATATGAATTGAGAATATTTTTTTATAATTTTATTTTTTTCTATATGCCATTTATCTAAAAGATAAACGACAAATAGTTGGTTTACTGCAAGAAACCTCTACGCAGTCAGAAAATAAATCTTCATTCCACGCTACTTTTTTATAATTTTATTTTAATATTTTTGAAATATTATAGCACATAATTTTATAAAAGTAAAAAATTTTTTCTTTTTTTTCTTAACTTTTAAAATCTGTTATTAACACTTATGATGGAAAAAATGTGGTTTTACTACTTTGTGCTGGAGATAAATCAAATCAAGAACGTGATATAAACAAAGCTAAACAAATTTTGAAGGACATAGAAAATGAAATTTAAACAATGGAACATCATTGAAAATCTTAATACGCCAGAAATCCGCAAGGAATATTTATCGCAAGTTTTGGCGGACGGCGATATTGACGAAATTCAACGGGCTTTATTTTATGTTGCCAAAGCCGAAGGTGTAGAAAAAGTTGCTCAAAAAGCAGATTTAGATTGCGAAAATTTTTACAAAATATTCACCGAAAACGCAAAATCACGCTTTGAAAATGTTTATAAAATTTTACAAGCACTCAATATAAAATTAGTTGTCGCAGGTTAATTTTTAATTTAACAATTTTCCACGAGAAATCTCAAAAAATTTTTGGGAAATCTCGTGGAAATTTATGTTTATGTTTATGTTTATGTTTATGTTTAATTTAATTTAACTAAATTTCCGTTTTCTAATACATAAACCGCCGAATAATTTATATTATTTTCTTTGATAGTTGCATAAATTTCTTTGGCTCTCCATTGCGTGGCGATTATGATTATTGTATCGCTATAATTTTTTAAGCAATCATAATGTTGAATTTGCTGACCGGTTCCGGGAACATAAAATCCACTTTTACTTCTATCAGAATCAACAACTAAGGGAAATTTTTGATAGTCCATTTCAAACAAATTCATAAAATTTGCACCGCGTGCAGCTGCACCCCATATGGCGATTTGCTGATTTGCTTGTTTATTTTTATAAAGGTCTAAAATTTGTTTTTTTATGTTTGCAATGCTGCTCAAACTTATATTATAAAAATCATTTGCTTTTTGTAAATTTTGATAAATTTTTGGCAAATTATTTAGTTTGTCAGCGGCACTATTACTATTAAATTCTTCGGTTAATTCTACCAAAGCGATAGAACTTTCGCCATTTAAAAGGTCATGATTTATATCAATAACTTTGCCGGTTCTGAACATTAAATATTCAAAAGCGGCTTTGCTTAAACTTATTTTTCTTGTGTAATATAATTCACTGTAACGATGCGTATTTATTAACTCATCAAAACGTGCTTCACTAACAAATAAATATTTTGGACTAATTTTTTGACTATTTTTTTGACTATTTTTTTGACTAATAGCAACATTTAATGCCAAATTGTCTAAAAAATCTGGCAAATTTTCAAAATATCCTATAACTTGTTCCAAAATAATAATATCTGCATTATATTCGGAAATATGTTTTTCTGGTTCAAAATATTGTTGTTTATATTCCATATATTTTGTATTTTCTGGTGCCGGACTTAAATCGCAACCAAAAAATTTAATAGTATGATTTGCGTCAAGTTTTTCTTTGAAGATTTCTTC
>SFHR01000053.1 GCA_004555545.1 Dechloromonas aromatica (nom. nud.) | reverse complement strand
AAATAGAAATCCAAAATTGTATGGATAGAATTATCAAAAATTGGGAGTTATTTTTGCAAGGAAATTTTGCAGAAGTCCAACGAATTTTACATTAAAAAATATGTATAAAAAATATAAAAAAAGCATATAAGTAAATAAACATTTTTTCCACGAGATTTCATTTTTATTTTTTTAATTTTAATTTTAATTTTAATTTTAATCTTAATCTTAATCTTAATCTTAATCTTAATCTTAATTAACAAACAGGGCTTTTTTAGTATGGACAATATTGACTATTTAAAACAAATTTTTGATGATATTCGCAAAGAATCTGAAAATACTACGCAACAAGGCAAATGCTTTGAAAACTTAATTCAGCAATGGTTAATGGCTGAACCTACTTATAAAGATAATTATCTCAAAGTGCTTACTTACTCCGCTTGGGTTGATGAATTCGGCGGTCAATTTGGCTTTAAAAATCATAATGATATTGGTATTGATTTAGTCGCTCAAAATGCCGATAATACAAACACTTTCACGGCTATTCAATGTAAATTTTATTCCGAAGATAATACTATTACCAAAGAAGAAATGAATTCGTTTTTTACTGCTTCCGAAAATACTTGTTTTACTACAAGAATTTTGGTTAGTAGTAATCAAAAATTAAGCGAAAATTTTAAAGAAACTTGTAAAACCTCCTCCAAAGATATTATTTGGATTAAATATTCTGATCTGGCAAATTCTACGGTTGATTGGGAATATTTTTTGCATAAAAATTCTATGCGACAACTCAAAAAACGCGAGTTATTTGATTTTCAAAAAAATGCCGTTAGTGAAGTCGTTTCTAAATTCCAAAATGATAATATCACACGCGGCAAACTAATTATGGCTTGTGGCACCGGCAAAACTTTTACTTCCCTGAAAATCGCCGAACAACTCGCTCCAAATGGTATTGTTTTATTTTTAGTTCCTTCGTTGGCTTTGTTATCGCAAACTTTACGCGATTGGAAACAACAAAATGAAAATATTCTCGCCTTTGCTGTTTGTAGTGATGAAAGTATTGGTATCAATAAAAACAAAGATACTAACGGCGAAAATGAAAATTTTATGGATATTTCTGATTTGGCTTATCCAGCAACTACTAACGCCAAAAATTTAGCAGAGCAATATTATAAATATTTCAAAAAAAATACTTTAAATCTCGTGGAAAATGATCTTAGTAATGAAAATAGTCAGCAAAATAGTAATCCAAAAATGACCGTTATTTTTGCTACTTATCAATCGTCGGTTATTATTGGTGAAGCACAGCAGAAATATGGTTTTCCGGATATTGATTTAATGATTTGTGATGAAGCTCACCGCACAGCTACCGGAAAATTCAAAAGCGACAAAAATAATGGCGAAACTAATTTTTCTTATGTGCATAAAGATAAAAATATTAAAGCCGATAAACGTTTATATATGACTGCAACGCCAAAAATTTACGGCAAAAACGCTAAAAAGCAACAAAACGAAGGCGATGTGGTTTTATATTCTATGGACGACGAAAAAATTTACGGACAAACTTTATACACTATAAATTTTGATGAAGCAATTCAGCTCGGACGGTTGGTTGATTTTAAAGTTATTATTTTGACTTTGCCTGAACACGAAATTTTAGATTTACGCGAAAGTTATTTGAAAAAAATATATGAAAAAAATCAAAATATTAGTTTTGATTTTGATATCCATCTTGACTATTTTGGCAAAATTGTCGGTTGCTATAAAGCTCTGCAAAAATATGGTTTAGAAAATGATTTAAAAGATGATTTTCAAGCAATGAAACGTGCTATTGGTTTTGCTCAAGTTATTGATTATGAACACGAAAAAAATAATGTTAGTAGCAACATTAGTAATGAAAATTTCAAAAGTAAGAAAAGTAAAAAAACTAAATTAGCGTCTAAATTTTTTGCTGATTATTTTAGTAGTATTGTAGAATCTTATAAAACTAATGAAATTATAAAACTACAAGCAGAAAATAAGTTTTTCCACGAGATTTCGCTAAAAAATTTTGGTTTAGATTTAGATTGCGAAACTAAACATATAGATGGAAGTATGTCCGCCGTTGAAAAAAATCAAATTCTTGATTGGTTACGTGCAGAACCCGCTGAAAATCATTGTAAGATTTTATTTAATGTGCGTTGTCTTTCCGAAGGAATTGACGTGCCATCTTTGGACGCTGTTATCTTTTTATCGCCGCGTAAATCCGAAGTTGAAATCGTCCAAACCGTCGGACGCGTTATGCGGGTTGATAAAGAAAAAAAGAAAAAACGCGGCTATGTTATTATTCCCATTTTATTGCCAGAACAAGCTGTCGCCAAAGATTTTCTTGACAATAGTGAGGAATTTGGAACCGTTTGGAAAATTCTTTGTGCTATGCGTTCTATTGATCCGAATTTTTCTTTGTCTGCCGATATAGAAAAAGGCAATTTAGATTCTCGCAGAATTGAAGTTATTAGCACCGTAAGTGAAATTAAAAAATATTCAAATAATGCCGATAGTTTAAAAAATAGTAATCAAAATAGTAATCAAAATAGTAATCAAAATAGTAATGATGAAAATTATGCTCTTGATGAGGTTAGTCAAAAAAATAAAGCCGAACAACTAAAAAAAGAACAACAGCAAATTCAAGAGCAATTACAATTTATGTATTTGGATAATCATGCATTAACTCGTTTGATTAAAGCCAGAATTGTTAAACGCGTCGGTAATCGCCGAACTTGGGAAGATTGGGCTGAAGAAGTCGGCGGTTTATGTGATAAACAAATCGCTAATATTAAACGCATTATTAACAATAATAGCGATGTCAAAAAACAAATTTTTGATAAGTTTGTTCAAGAAATCAATAATACTTTAAACGGCAATTTGTCCGATGACGGCGTTTGTGAATTATTGGCTCAACATTTGGTTATGCAACCGATTATGGAAGAGTTATTTACTGTCCGCAAAAATGTTAGCAAAGATTTGACTAATGCCAAAACTGCTGAACTTTTTGATAGTAATAATTCCCAAAATAATTCCCAAAATAATTCCCAAAATAATTCCCAAAATAATTCGCAAAATCTCGTGGAAAATGTTATTTATAATTATGCCGAACAAAACCCCATCGCCAAAGCTATGAATAATATTTTTTACCAATTAGATGCCGATAGTTTGCAAACTCTTAAAAACAATCTTTCGCGTTTTCGGGGCGATTTACATCGCAAAATTCAATATACTAAACATAATGATTATAATGTTATTTCTGCCGCCCAAAAACAAAACATTATTCGGCAGTTGTTTGATAAATTTTTCAAAATCGCTTTTCCTAAACAACAAGAAAAATTAGGTATTGTTTATACTCCATTAGAAATTGTTGATTTCATCAATCATTCCGTTAATGATTTATTACAACAAGAATTTAATCAACAAATTAGTGATCAAAATGTGCATATTTTGGATCCTTTTACCGGCACTGGTTCTTTTTTAACTCGCTTGATGCAAAATGACATTATTATTCCAAAAGATAAGTTGGAATATAAATTCAAAAATGATTTACACGCTAATGAAATTATGCCGCTTTCGTATTATGTTGCCGGAATCAATTTTGAAACCGTTTTCCACGAAATTTTGCCCGATGCTACTTATGAACCAAATCAAATTTTGACTTGGACTGATACTTTTGCTAATGATAAATTTATTCTGCAACAGCAACAACAACAAAGCAAACAAATCACGCTTTTTGATAATGTTGATTTGCAAGAAAATAATCTACATTTGCAAAAGCAAAATGATAGTGATATTTGCATTATTATTGGCAATCCGCCGTATTCGGCTGGGCAAAAATCGCAAAATGATAATAATCAAAATGATAAGTATGAAATACTTGATAAACGCTTACAAGATACTTATGTAAAACATACAAAATCAACTAATAAAAATAGTTTATTTGATAGTTATATAAGGGCTTTTCGTTGGGCAACTGATAGAATAGAAAACAATGGAATTATAGGTTTTGTTTGTAATGCCGGTTGGTTAGATTCATCTGCGGCGGACGGAATGCGATATTGTTTAGAAAAAGAATTTGCCAAAATTTATATTTATCATTTAAAAGGCAATATTCGTAAATTTGACAATAAAGAAGGTGGCAATGTTTTTGGTTCTGGATCTATGTTGCCAATTTGTATAGTTTTTTTAATTAAAAAGAAAGATTTCCACGAGAAAGCAGAAATTTTTTATGGCGAAGTTGATGATTATTTAAGTCGTGACGAAAAATTAAATTTAATTGAAAAAAATAAAACTATTTTAAATTTAGAATTACAAAAAATTATTCCAAACGAACATAATGATTGGTTAAATCAACGTGACGATAGTTTTAATAAATTTATTCGTTGTGATAGTAAAAAAGCAAATGAAAATGAAATTTATATTTTTAAAAATTATTCTCGTGGAGTTGCAACAGGTCGTGACGCTTGGGCTTATAATTCATCAAAAGAACAATTATTGCAAAATATGCAAAGAAGTATAGATTTTTATAATAGTGAAGTGGAACGAGCAAATATAGAAAAAAATAATTATGAAATAAATTTTAATTCTAATTTTATTGTATGGGACAGACCTCAAAAAAGAAATGTAATTAAAAATGTAAAATCAAAAAATACTAAAAATATTTATACTTCTTTATATCGTCCATTTTTTAAACAATTTTTATATTTTGATAGTTTTTGGAATAATTGTATTTATCAAATGCCGAAAATTTTTCCACGAGAAAACTCAGAAAATTTATGTATTTGTGTTTCTGGTGTTGGTGCTAATGAATTTGATTGTTTTATAGTAAATCAAATTCCAGATTTACATTTACTAAATTCAAGTTCTCAATGTTTCCCTTTGCATTTATATGCAGAAAAAACTATATTAAACTCAACAATAACTTTTGAAAAAATAGACGCAATAACTAATGAAGCGTTAGAACATTTTCAAGAGCCGTTTGTGGAAACAATAAACAAAATTGATATTTTCTATTATATTTATGGTTTGTTGCATTCCAAAGAATATAGAACCAAATACGCAAATAATTTAATGAAACAATTACCCAGAATTCCGCGTATGAAAACGTTTGATGTATTTAATAAATTCAAAACAGCCGGAGAAAAATTGGCACATTTGCATTTGCATTTTGATGACTTTAATGATTTAAAAATCCCAAATTATGAAAAATATTTGACAATTCATAAAGACGCCGAAAATTATGAAGTAAGCAAAATAGAATATGCAAAATTTGATAAATCCGAAGGCAAAAAAGGCAACGCAAACTTGGATAAAAGCAAAATAATTTATAACAATTTCATACGCATAGAAAATATTCCAGCAGCAGTTCAAGAATATATAGTAAATAAAAAATCGGCGTTGGATTGGATTGTAGAACGCTGTTGCGTAAAACAAGATAAAGATAGTCAAATAGTAAATAATTTTAATGATTACTGCAAAGAAATCGGCAATCCAAAATATATTTATCAACTAATAATAAATGTGATTTATATAAGTTTGGAAAGCGTAAACATAATAAATAATTTGCCGAGTTTAGAAATCTACGAAAAAGATTTGTAAATAAAAAAGCAAATAAACAGATAATAAATTTTCCACGAGAAAATCAAAAAATTTTTTAGAAAAAATTTTTAAAATCTCGTGGAAAAGTTATTGTTATTTATTTTCTTTTTTGATTTTCCGTAACGATTTATCGTAGTTATCTAAATTTGGAAAAGTATAAAGCTTATTTTCTGTGGTGATATTTTTCAGACGATTTTTCCAAACTTCCAGAATTTTCTGACGTTGTTCATCGCTAATATACGGCACGTGCCAAGCAATAAATGGCTTTAACACATCAAAGCCGACATAACCCAACGCTCCTTGAATTAACGGCTTTAACAAAATATTTATATCGCCGTGAATTCCGTCATTTGCGTTAAACATTTGCTCTTGTCCGCCCAAAGTCAAACAGATTGCCGCTTTTTTGCCGACTAAACCGGCTTTGTTATAAATTCTGCGACCGCCGTAAATTTTGCCCGAGACAAAAACTTTATCAATCCAACCTTTGAGAATCGCCGGAACCGAAAACCAGTAAAGCGGAAAATTCAACAACAATAAATCACAACGCTGCAATTTTTCTAATTCTGTTTGGATTTGCGGCGAGAGCAAATTATTTTCTACGGCGTGACGCTGTTCCAAAGCGTAATTGAAATAATCTGGATTTTCTAAAGCGATAAAATCATTTTTATCGGCGACCGGATTGAAATTCAGAGCATATAAATCAGAAACTTCAACATTGTGTCCTTGAGCAGTTAATTCGCTGACGGCGGTATTTTTCAAAGCGGCACAAAAAGATTTGGCTTCCGGATGTGCATGAACGATTAAAATATTCATAAATTGATCCTTTAAATTATTTTTGTAAATTTTGTAAATTTTTTATAAAAAATATTTTAAAAAATAAAAAATATCAAAAAATATCAAAAAATATCAAAAAATATCAAAAAATATTTTTAAAAACTCGTGGAAATTTGTGCTTATGAAAATTAGTTTGCTCGGAGCCGGAGCGTGGGGAACTGCTTTGGCGATTTTATTTGCTAACAGCGGACATAGCGTGAAATTGTGGTGCAGAAATCAACAATTAGCCCAACAAATGCAAAATCAACGCATAAATAATAAATTGTTGCCGGATTTCATCTTGCCGAAAAATATTGCGGTCACGGCAAATTTTGACGATCTTTTTGTTGATAATTTTGCCGATTTAATTTTGATAGCCACTCCAACCGCCGCTTTGCGTAGTAATTTGGAATTGATAAAAAGCAAAATTACCACGCAAATTCCGATTTTATGGGCTTGTAAAGGTTTTGAAACTCAGAGCAGTCTATTGCCGCATCAAATCGTCAGCGAAATTTTTGATAATCCAAATTATCCAATGGCGGTTTTATCAGGGCCGAGTTTTGCTCAAGAAGTCGCACAATCTCAACCGACGGCGGTTTCTTTGGCTGCGAACGATATCAATTTGGCTCAAAATTTAGCAAACGCTTTGCATAGCGAAAATTTCCGTATTTATTCTAACGATGATTTAATTGGCGTAGAAGTCGGCGGAGCGTGTAAAAATGTATTAGCGATCGCCACCGGAATTTGTGATGGTCTGAATTTCAAATTTAATACTCGGGCGGCTTTGATAACTCGTGGCTTGGCAGAAATCGCTCGGCTTGGAGTGACAATGGGTGGCAAACATCAAACATTTTTAGGATTGTCTGGAATCGGCGATATTTTGCTAACTTGCACCGGCGATTTATCAAGAAATCGGCAAGTTGGCTTGCAATTAGCACAAGGCAAAACTTTGAGTAAAATCTTGCAAGATTTAGGTCACGTGGCGGAAGGAGTTTTCACGGCAAAAGAAATGTTTAATTTGTCGCAAAAATACAACGTTGAAGTGCCGATTTGTCAAAGCGTGATGGCGGCGTTTGAAAAATCCGGAGACGCAAATAACATAAAAGATATCGCCAAAAAATTATTGATGCGGACAATAAAAGCAGAATAAAAAAATAAAAATATAAAAATACAAAAATTCCACGAGATTTTCATAAAAATTTCCAAAAATTTTTTGAGATTTCTCGTGGAAAAGTTGTTATTTATGCTTTTTTATGGCAAACCCATAAACAAAAATGCATTAAATGCTTTAACTTTTGGCGAATATCCAACGCCGATAAATGATGGCCCAAGCGGTAAATTGCCGCCAAAATATACTGAATATGAATCTAAAAATTTTGATTCTCCCTGCAAATATGGTTTGCCTTTTTTGGCGTATTCCGCAAAAAATCCTATGCGATAATCGCCTTTAAACATAATCGGCAATTTTCCTTGCACTTTTTCTACGCCAATTCCGGCGTAAAAAATTTGATCTCCGCGAATTTCTTTATTTGAAAATGCCGACATATTTTTAAAGCCACCCAAATAAACTGCGTCATAATTCGACAAATCGCCGGATAACGAACCATAATAAGAAAATTGCGTATTTAAAATATAATTTTCATCTCTGGTGAGCGGTTGAGCAAATTTTACCGTCGCATCCAACCGCGAATAATGTTTGCCAAGTTCATCATTATTTTTCAGCGAATTGAAATAACGTAAATTCGCCGCCCAGCCGCGTTTTGGAAAATACAAACTATCCATATTGTCAAAATCTAATTCCGCAAACAAGCCGTAAGACGTGTAACTTGTTTTGATTCCGTCGGCTTTCAGGTCATAAAATATCCCATTGCCGCCAACTTTTTCAGAGAATCTGCCGGAACGCCAATTTACGCCAATCAAAGCATCGCCAAACGTAGAAAAATTTTTGCCTATCGCCGAAGTCAATGAAACTTCATTATGCGAAAATTCGGCGATTTTGTCTTTATTCCAATATAAAGGAATGGTTTCGCGTTTGATTTCAAATTTGTTCTGCCAAAATGTAGCTGGAAATTCATTTTGTGATGCTGATTTTGTCAAATAAAACGGCTGATAATATTCCGTGCTAAATCGCACTAAATTACCAAATTCCAATTCGGTCAATAATTCGCCGCCCAACTCGTTTAACCAAGTTTTGTGATACGCAGATTTGATATTAAAAAATGAACCTTGTGCACTGTTGGCTTGTAAATTTATGGCAAACCGCAAATAATCTGGTCCCCATTGTTTTTCTATCGGCAAAATTTTGAGAATTCGCTTGTTATGCTGTTGCAAAACTTGATAATCAATATTTTGAAAATAACCTTCGGCGTAAGATTTTTGAATATCAGCGTTTAAATTGCGTTCGCTCAAATTGATTTTTTGGCTTGGCTTTTCGTTATCTGTCGGAAAATGTTGGCTGACAACTTTTGGATTTACGTGCTGCAAATTATTATTTGCCACTTGAATTTCATCAAAAAAATTATCGTTTGAACTTTCAAAATCGGTTTGCGTCAATTTAGTTGCATTATTCAAATTATCAAAATCATCTTTTCCACGAGAAAGATAAAAATATTTTTGAGAATTCTTTGTATTTTTTGCAGTTTTTACATCTTTAAATTTAGCTATGCTTTTTACCAAATCTTGCAAATTTTGTTGTGCGTATTCATAACCGATTTTATACGCCTGTTGGCTTTTAGAAAAATTCAAAGAACTAATTTGAGCCTCATCTAACGGCGGCTGCAAATAAATTGAATTCGGCAAACTTTTCAATAATTCTTTTGATGTCTGCACATTTTGCTCGGTCAAAATATTCACCATTTGAGCGGCAACATCAACAAACGATTTCACTTCATCGGCTTTGATTAGTTGAGTTCCTACATTTGCAGCAATAATTACATCCACCTTTTGCGGACAAACTTTGATAAGTTCATCAACCGGCAAATTATCAACCAAACCGCCATCCACCAGCTGCTTTCCGTGATATTTCGCTGGACTCAATAAACCAGGAACTGACATAGATGCACGCATAGCTTCAGAAATATAGCCGGATTTCATCACTACTTTTTGACCGCTGCCGATATCAGTGGCAATCAGAGCAATCGGAATCGGCGAGTTTTCTAACAATAATTTTTGCGTATCGTTTTTAGTTGCCGTGCCGACTAAATGATTAAAAAACAATTTGATTTTTTGTCCGGCGATGGTGCCGCTTTGTGGGGTTATAGTTTGTTGTTTTTCATTGACGCCGAATTCTAATAACGGCAAAAATTTATCTTCCAAACGCCGACGATGAATCGGACGAGCTGGGTTTTCTGGCGTATCATTAAACATTTGCTGCCAATCAACGCTATTTATTTCCACGAGCATTCTTTGCGGCGACATTCCCGAAACCCAAGTTCCGGCGATCAAAGCACCCATACTTGTTCCGGTTATGCAACTGATAGGAATTTGATTTTCTTCAATATATTGCAACAAACCAATATGCGATAAACCTCTGGCACCGCCGCCGCCGAGAACTAATCCGATAGTTGGCATTTTAGAAAATTTAAGCCGCCGCCGAGAACTAATCCGATAGTTGGCATTTTAGAAAATTTAAAATTTTCCGCATAAACATAAGATGAATTTAGCGGAAAATTTAAAGATAAAAAAATTATGAAATAAACAAAAAATTTAAAAAATTTAAAAAATTTAAAAAAATTAAGCAAATTAAGAAAATTAAGCAAATTAAGCAAATTAAGCAAATTCATAAAAAATAATTCAATTCTCGTGGAAAATCGTTGAAATTTTGAAAATTTATAAATATTTATAAATATTTATAAATATTTATAAAAATTATAATATTGCATTCACTTTTTAAAAAATGCTTCCAACAATCGCAGGAAAAAATAATGCAGTATTTTAAAAATAAAAATAAATTGAAATATTTGAAATATTTATTATTGACTTTCATTTTTACAATTTTTACCACTCAAGCCCAAGATAACATTGATTATCAAAGCTTTTCTACCAATGAAAGTGTCATAAATTTTGTTGATGAACTCGTGGAAAAATATCCGCAATTATTTCAAGAATCCGCAGAAAATAGCAACAGATTAAATAAAAATTCTTTGCTGAACGCTTTTTCCAAAATCACCAAAAATAACAAAGTTATTCGCTACGTAAATCCGCCGAAACAATCAAAAATTGTGGCGTCGCGTTCTTGGAAAAAATATAGAAAACGTTTTATCAATTCGCAAAATATTCAAAACGGACTTAAATTTTGGCGGAAAAATAAATCTTGGTTTGATCTTGCTGAGCAAACTTATGGCGTTCCGGCAGAAATAATTCTCGGAATTATCGGCGTAGAAACGCGTTACGGCACAGTTATGGGAAATTTCTCCATCTTTGAAAGTTTGGCAAGTTTGGCGTTTTATTCGCCGCGTCGTGCAGAATTCTTTAAAAAAGAATTAGAAGCATTCATTTTGCTCTGCCAAGAAAATAATTTGGATTTGCTCTCGCAAAAAGGTTCTTACGCCGGAGCAATCGGAATCGGACAATTTATGCCGTCCAGCATCCACAAATATGCCGTAGATTTTGATAAAGACGGCAAAATTGACTTAATCAACAGCCAAGCAGACGCAATCGGTAGCGTGGCGAGTTTTTTGAATAAACACGGTTGGCAAAACGGACAGCCGGTTGCTTTTCCGATAAATTTAAACGGACATTTGCCGCAATCTTGGCTTGATTACGGCGTGGAACCAAAAATCAACGTCAATGATTTAAAGCAGTTGGGAATGCAAACTTTGGCTCCGGACGATTCCGTTGTTGCGTTGGTTGATTTGGTAGATTTTGATAGCAAAGGCAATTCCGCAGATGAGTATTGGGTTGGTTTGCGAAATTTCTACACCATCACGCGTTATAATCGCTCGTATTTTTACGCAATGAGCGTGTTTCAATTAGGCGAAAGTATCAAAGCCGCAAATAAATAAAACAAAAATAAAACAAAAATAAAACAAATTTTCCACGAGAAATCTCAAAAAATTTTTGAAAAATTTTTATAAAAATCTCGTGGAAAAAATTTAAAAAATTTAAAAAATTCAAAAAATTTAAAAATTTAGATAAATATAAAAATTATGAAAATCTTAAAACTCACAGATTTAGATTTAACAAATAAAAAAGTTTTTATCCGTGCTGACTTAAACGTTCCACAAGATGAAGCAGGGAATATCACTGAAGATACTCGTATTCGTGCGTCTTTGGCAACTATCAAACATTGCCTGAACGCCGGAGCCGCTGTGATGGTTACCTCGCATTTGGGACGCCCAACCGAAGGGCAAATTGAAGACGACGATACTTTGATGCCGGTTGCCGTGCGTCTGGGAGAATTATTGCATAAACCGGTAAAACTTATCCGCGACTGGGTTGATGGAAATTTCAGCGTAAATTTTGGCGAAGTCGTGTTATTGGAAAATTGTCGCTGCAATGTCGGCGAAAAAAAGAACGACGAAAATTTAGCCAAAAAAATGGCAAATCTTTGTGACATTTACGTCAATGACGCTTTTGGAACCGCTCACCGAGCCGAAGCCACAACTTTCGGAATCGCCAAATTTGCCAAAGTCGCTTGTGCCGGTTTATTGATGGCTGCAGAAATAGATGCTTTAACCAAAGTTTCTAATAATCCAAAACGCCCGTTAGTCGCCATTGTTGGCGGAGCAAAAGTTTCATCAAAATTGACAATTCTCAATCAGTTGGCAGATAAAGTTGATCAGTTAATTGTCGGCGGCGGAATTGCAAATACGTTTTTATTAGCTGCCGGAAAACGCATCGGCGAATCTCTCGCCGAGCCATTTTTAACGCGTGAAGCCCATACAATTATGGACAAAATGCACGATCGCGGTGCTGAAGTTCCGTTGCCAGAAGATGTCGTGGTTGCTGATGAAGTTTCTACTTTGGCTCGTGCTAACAAAATCTCGGTGGATAAAGTTGGCAAGTATGACCGCATTTTAGATATTGGCCCAAAAAGTGCCGCCAAATTAGCACAAATTATCGCTAATGCCGGAACTATCATTTGGAACGGCCCGGTTGGAATGTTTGAACTGCCGCAGTTTGCCGGAGGAACTAAAATGTTAGCATCAGCGATCGCACATTCTCAAGCATTTACCATTGCTGGTGGCGGAGATACTTTGGCGGCGATCGCCAAATTTAATATTGCCAACGACATCGGCTATATTTCCACAGGCGGCGGAGCGTTTTTGGAATTTTTGGAAGGCAAAATTTTACCGGCAATTCAAATTCTGCAAGAACGTGCAGAAAAATAAAAATAAAAATAAAAATAAAAATAAAAACAAATTTTCCACGAGATTTTTATAAAAATTTTTAAGAAATCTCGTGGAAAATTTCAAAAATACAAAAATACAAAAATACAAAAATAATATGCAAACTAATGAAGTAATTCGCGTGGAAAATTTATCACGTAGTTATAAAACTGAAGCCGGTGTTTTTATTGCTTTAAAAAGTGCCTCGCTGACCGTTTGCAAAGGCGAATTCATTGCCATTATGGGGCCGTCCGGTTCTGGCAAATCAACTTTTATGAATTTGCTGGGATGTTTAGATACCCCAACTTCGGGAAATTATTTTTTGTCAGGGAAAAATGTTGCAAATATGCCAAAAGATGAATTAGCGATTTTTCGCAATCAAACTTTGGGATTTGTTTTTCAGGGATTCAATTTATTGCCAAAAATGTCGCTATTAGACAATGTCGCTTTGCCGTTGATTTACGCCGGAATTGATAAAAAAATGCGTCAAGAACGTGCTATGAAATTGCTAAAAAAAGTTGGTTTGGAAAAACATTGGCATCATTTGCCAAGTCAGATTTCCGGCGGACAGCAACAACGCGTAGCAATCGCCAGAGCTTTGGCAGTGCAACCAAAACTAATTTTGGCGGATGAGCCAACCGGAAATTTAGATAGTCATACCAGCGTGGAAATTATGCAATTATTTCAAGAACTCAACGACACGCAAAATATAACGATTGTTTTGGTTACGCACGAGCCCGATATAGCAACTTATGCAAAACGTCAAGTTAGATTTTTTGATGGACAAATTGTCGGCGATGTGGTTAGTCAGCAAGTCAAAGCAATAGCAAAATAAAACTTCCACGAGAAATCCAAAAAAATTTTTGAAAATCTCGTGGAAATTTTGTATAATCGGCAATTTTTATTTTGTCGCTAACAATTTCATTTAACTTTTAATTAAAAAACTATTCACATAAAAACATAAAAACATAAAAAATATTATGAAAACTTTTTCTGCAAAACCTAACGAAGTAAAACGCGATTGGTTCGTTGTTGATGCAACTAATCAAGTTCTCGGCCGTTTGGCTTCTCAAATCGCCGCACGTTTACGTGGCAAACATAAAGCAATTTACACTCCGCACGTTGATACCGGCGATTTTATTGTCGTCACCAACGTTGAAAAATTAGTGGTCACTGGAACTAAACTCAAAGATAAAAAATATTTCCGTCACTCTGGATATCCAGGCGGAATTTACGAAACTTCTTTGCGTCAAATGCAAGAAAAAAAACCCGGCAAAGTTTTAGAAATCGCCGTTAAAGGTATGCTTCCAAAAGGTCCGCTCGGTTATGCAATGTTGAAAAAACTCAAATGTTATGTTGGCGAAAATCATCCACACGCCGCTCAACAGCCGAAAACTTTGGTTTTGACAAAATAATCAGCAAAATCAGCAAATAAAAAATTACAAAAATTACAAAAAACAAACTATAAAAATAATAACAACAATAATAATTTAATAACTTATAACTTATGAATAACACTCCTTATTTTTATGGCACCGGTCGTCGTAAAAGTGCGATCGCTCGGGTTTTTATGAAACGTGGTAGCGGAAAAATCATCGTCAATGGCAAAGCTTTGGACGAATTTTTCTCCCGCGAAACCGGACGCATGATCGTCCGCCAACCTTTGGAATTGGTTGAACATCTTGAAAGTTTTGATATTAAAGTTAATGTAATCGGTGGCGGAGAATCCGGTCAAGCCGGAGCAGTTCGTCACGGAATTGCTCGTGCTTTGGTGAATTACGACAGCGAATTAAAACCAACGTTATCCAAAGCCGGATTTATTACTCGCGATGCTCGTGAAGTTGAACGT
Source organism: Dechloromonas aromatica (nom. nud.) (assembly GCA_004555545.1). Classification (GTDB taxonomy): domain Bacteria; phylum Pseudomonadota; class Gammaproteobacteria; order Burkholderiales; family Rhodocyclaceae; genus SFHR01. Next base: position 6,303 of record SFHR01000053.1, on the reverse strand, counting down.
AAAAAAGTTGGTTTGCACAAAGCTCGTCGCCGCAAACAATTCTCCAAACGTTAAAATTTTGCGAATTTTTTATTTTTTGCTTGTCTAAAAAATTATTTAAAAAAATTATTTATTCATAGCAAAAAATTTAGCGATAAATAAAAAAATAAAAAAATAAAAATATATAAAAAAATATTTTCCACGAGAAATCTCAAAAATTTTTTGAAAAATCTCGTGGAAAATATTACAAATTTATAAAACTATAAAAATGGAGCAATTTAATATGAGCGATTCTCAAAATCAACCACTAATTTTTTCCGATAACGCCGTTGCCAAAGTTCGCGAACTCATTGAAGAGGAAGGCAATCCAAATTTGAAGTTGCGTGTTTTTGTAACCGGAGGCGGTTGTTCTGGTTTTCAATACGGTTTTACTTTTGAAGAAGAAATCAATGACGACGATACTCAAATGCAAAAAGGCGGCGTGACGCTGCTAATTGATTCTATGAGTTTGCAGTATTTAGTCGGTGCTGAAATTGATTACACCGAAGGTTTGGAAGGATCTCAATTTGTAATCAGAAATCCAAACGCCACTACAACTTGCGGCTGCGGTTCATCGTTTTCGGTATAAATAAAAAAAATATAAATAAACAAAAAACAAATTTCCACGAGAAATCTCAAAAAATTTTTGGGAAATCTCGTGGAAAAATTTCAAAAATAATTTAAAAATAATTTAAAAATAATTTAAAAATAATTTCAGAAATAAACATAAAAAAATATGCAAAAAAAATCTTCAATTTGGTATAAAGAACCTTGGGTTTGGGGACTTATGGCTGGTCCGATTATTGTTATTATTGCCGCTATGATTACAGTTTATTTAGCCGTAAAAAGCGACGACGGACTAGTAACTGACGATTATTACAAAGAAGGTTTAGAAATCAATGCAATTTTGGAAAGATCCGAAAAAGCCAAACAATTACAACTTTCGGCTAATGTGATGATTTCTCATAACAATGGCGAAATCCGTGTATTTTTCCAAAGTTCGCCAGATTATACGGCTCCCAAGGATTTGAAATTGTCCGTAGTTCATCCAACCAGAAAAGGCAAAGATCAAATCGTTGCGTTGGCGTTGGATTCGGCAACCGGCTTGTATCTCGGCAAATTGCAGAGCATCAATTTGGCAAGTCAAAAACAATGGAAAATTTTGTTAGAAGACAATCAAAAAACTTGGAAATTACAAGGAATTTGGAATGCCGAAGCCGAGGAAATCGGTGCTTTGAAATTGCAAGGTTAAAAAATACAAAAATAAAAAATAAACAAATTTCCACGAGATCTTTCAAAAAATTTTCAAAAAAATTTTGAGATTTCTCGTGGAAATTGTGATTTTGTCACTTTCAAATTAGCAAAAACCTTATAAATTCTTGCTTATATTAAAAATATTAAAAATATCAAAAATATTAAAAATACAAAAAGGAAATTTTTAAAACCTATGATGAAGCACTTAAATCAAACAAATTTTGCTGAAAATATCGCCGAAGGTTTTTGCGTAGTTACTATCGGTGCGACTTGGTGTAATGGCTGCCAAATTTTACGCCCGATTTTGGAAGAAATCGCCCCAAAATTCAGCGAGAAAATCAAATTCTTTGGAATAAATTTTGACGACGCCGGAGATTTGCTAACAACATTAAATGTCCGCCAAATTCCTACGATGATTTTTTATAAAAATGGCACCGAAATCGGAAATCGTTTGACGCAACCAAAATCGCAAACAAATATAGAAAATATATTGAACGAATTACTAAAATAGCGAATCATAAAACATAAATTTTTCCACGAGAAATCCAAAAAATTTTTTAGAAATCTCGTGGAAAATTTTCTCAAAATTTCATAAGAAAGGAATAATAATGGCTGAAAATCATCACAAACTTATTATTTTGGGTTCCGGCCCGGCTGGTTATACGGCGGCTATTTATGCGGCTCGGGCAAATTTATCGCCGGTTTTGATTACCGGACTTTCCAAAGGCGGACAACTTATGACCACTACCGAAGTTGATAATTGGCCCGGCGATGATGAAGGCGTTTTAGGCCCCGATTTGATGCAACGCTTTGAATCGCACGCCAAACGCTTTAATACGCAAATTATCTTGGACGAAATCACGCAAACCGATTTGCAGCAGCGTCCGTTTGTGCTGAAAAGCGATAAAACTACTTATACTTGCGACGCTTTGATTATCTGCACCGGAGCGTCAGCACAATATTTGGGATTGCCTTCCGAGCAAAAATTTTTAGGGCAAGGCGTTTCGGCTTGTGCTACTTGCGATGGTTTTTTCTACAAAAATAGAAACGTTGCCGTTGTTGGTGGCGGAAATACTGCCATAGAAGAGGCGTTATATTTGGCAAATATCGCTAAACAAGTAACGCTAATTCACCGCAGAGATAAATTCCGTGCAGAAAAAATTATGGTTGATAAATTGATGCAAAAAGTCGCAGAAGGCAAAATTGTTCTGAAATTAAATTCACAAGTTGATGAAATTTTGGGCGACAATTCTGGCGTAACTGGCGTAAGAATTCTCAACAAGGAAAGCAATCAAACGGAAAATATTGATATTTTTGGAATTTTCATTGCTATCGGACACAAGCCAAATACTAATATTTTCAAAGGACAATTAAATTTGGATGATTCCGGTTATATCATCACGCAAGGCGGACGTAACGGAAATGCCACTCAAACCAGCGTGGTCGGAGTTTTTGCTGCCGGTGATGTTCAAGATAGCAATTATCAACAAGCTTGCACTTCGGCGGCTTCTGGTTGTATGGCGGCTTTGGATGCGGAAAAATACTTGGATAATTTGTAATTTGAAAATTTATAAAATTTTATAAAATTCAAAGCGTAAAATTAAAAAAGCAAAAAAGCAAAAAAGCAAAAAAATCAACAATTATTTTTATCTTTGAAAGGAATTTTCTATGACAGACGCAATTCAAACCATCAACGAAAGCAAAGTTTTAACCACGCTCAAAGGCGTAGTCAGCGACGCTCAAGAAATTTTGAATTCAACCAAAGACGCTACCAGCGAAAAAATCGTCGCCTTACGCGAAAGCATTTCCTTGAAATTACGCGACGCCAAAGAACGTTTGCAAGATGCCGAAGCCTCCATCAAAGAACGCTCCAAAGCGTGTGCCAGAGCAACAGATGATTTTGTCAATGACAATCCTTGGAAAGCCGTCGGCATCGGAGCGTTGGTCGGATTAGTGGTCGGCGTGTTAATCGGTCGGCGTTAAAATTTGCAGATACCGCAAAAAAATAAACAAACATAAATTTTCCACGAGATTTCCCAAAAGTTTTTTGAGATTTCTCGTGGAAAATATTTTTTTATTTGACATTTGTTTTTGCTATGTTTATAATTACCAACTTCTTTTTTGAGAAAAAATCTCAACGGCGGCGTTAGCTCAGTCGGTAGAGTACCGGATTGTGATTCCGGGTGTCACCAGTTCGATCCTGGTACGCCGCCCCAAATTCTTTTATTAAATCATTGTTTTTCTCTTTATTTTTCTCAAAATAAGGAGATTTTTTTTATTCATTTTTTTATTCATTTTTTTTATTCATTTTTATTATTACTCTTACGCAAAAATTTATGAAAACCGCTCAAGAACTCCGCTCCGGCAATGTTATCATCGTCAATAATCAACCATTAGTCGTGCAAAAAACCGAATACAACAAATCTGGTCGTAATGCCGCTGTTGTCAAAATGAAATTCAAAAATTTATTAACCGGTGCACCTTCTGAAGCCGTCTATAAAGCCGATGATAAATTTGATGTCGTAGTGCCGGAAAAAAAAGAAGTCAAATATTCTTATTTTGCCGATCCTATGTATGTTTTTATGGACGAGGAATATAATCAATATGAAGTCGAAGCCGACAATATGACCGACGTGCTGAAATATTTGGAAAACGAAATGCCTTGCGAAGTCGTGTTTTATGAAGGTCGTGCCATTTCTGTGGAATTGCCAACTACTTTGGTTCGCGAAATTATTTATACTGAACCGGCGGTCAAAGGCGATACTTCTGGCAAAGTTATGAAATCTGCGGTTGTCAAAACTGAATTAGAAAATATCAAATTTGAAATTCAAGTTCCGGCGTTCGTAGAAATCGGTGACAAAATTGAAATTGATACTCGCACAGATGAATATCGCAGCCGTGCGAAATAAAGCAAAATAAAAAGCATAAAAAAAAACATTTTCCACGAGATTCCCAAAAATTTTTTTAGATTTCTCGTGGAAAATGTTTTTAATTTTTTAAATTTTTGTTATTTCTACTTCGCTTGGATTTTGCAAATATTTTTGTAAGCGTTTTATTGTTGTTTTAATAGATTTGCGGATCAAATCAAATTCTGCAAAATCCTGTAATCTTTGATTTTCTCCGATGAAATCTGCCAAGCGTTTTTCAAAGCCGAACAATTCATTTTTTGCTAACCATTGCAAATTATTTTCTAACAAATCTGTTAATTTTGCGGAGCCGATTTCATCATTTGCATTTTTTATATAGCCGCAGAATTTGCGTAACGGATAGAAAATATTATTAAAAAATTTAATATCGTTTTCGTCGGTGATTACTAAATTTTTGCGTTGTAAATTACTTTGATCAAAGCCGCTGATTGTCGGCGAAACCGACGAACTCGGCGAATGAAATAATTTGCCTTGAAAAGTTGATTTCAAAAGATTTTCATTTTCTACGTCATCTACGCCGATTAACTCAGCGATTTTTGCCATAGTTAATTTTGGCGTTTGTTTGACATTTTCTAAACAAACCAAAGCGAGAGTTTCGTGCAAAAATTTTTCGCGGAATAAAATTGAGTTTGTGGCGTTTTCCATTGCTGCAATAATTTCCGAAGCAAAATCTTTATAAAGTTTTTGACAAAAATTTAAAAAAGTTTCTCGTGGAATATTTGCATTTTGCATATCTTGCAAGACGTCAAAACCTTTCAAATTTAAAATTTCTCCGCTTTGTTTTTTCACTTGTGGAAATGCTCCTGATAATTTTGAATCTAATTTTTTCAGTGGCGTTTGGATTATGAATATGATAAAAAATGGCTTGTAAATTTTCTATATTTCTGCCCAGCGTTTGTTCAAAAGCAATATGAATTAACAAAAACGCTAATTTTGGCGATAAACTTTGGCAATAATTAAACAAATTCAGCAGATTTTGACAAAACAAATTTTTATCAACGCTTAAAAATTCGTTGCGATTTTCGCCCATTTTTGCAGTTCCGGATTTTTCGCCGAGATTTCCGCCTCTATGCATTGGTGCACCGGGGACTTCTTGCGGATTTCGGGCGTCAAAAAATACGGCATACATCTGGCAAAACTGCCAAATAAAATGCTCACGCCAATTATTATTTATACATTGTTGATTTTCGGCTGGTGGATACAATCTTGCCCATAAATCGGCGGCAAAAAATCCTTTGAAATACACGCTCGGCAGCGTAGAAATTTGCGGATGAAAATCTATCAAACTATGTAAGAAAATACTTCCAACTCGTCTAAGCGAAATCAAAGCAGTAATATTATTTTGTAATTTTTGCAAAACAGTTTGAATATTTTCCGGAAAATTATGTGAATTTAAATTTATATTTTCATTTTGTTTTTTTACTTCTAACAAAATATTCTGCTGAATTTCTTGTTTTAAATTCTGTAAAAAAATTTGTTTTTCTCGTGGAAAATTTTCGTTTTCTGATTCTTGCAAAGATTTTAAAGCATCAAATAATTGCCTTTTTGCTGATAATTCTTGCTTTTGCGAAATATTGGGCAACTGCAACAATTTTTCTATTAAATTAACTGCTTGCTCATAATTTTGTAAAGTGCTTTCTAATTTTGCCAAATTCAAAGTTATTTCTGTAAAAGCATTTTTATCCGGAATATTTTTGGCAATCATCAAATCGTAAGATTTTCGTAAAGTATCTCGTGCTTTGACGTTGTCGTGAGCGTTTTGATAAAGTTGTGATAAATTATTCAAAACTTGTGGAATATTTGCATTAAAACTCAAAGCGGTTTCATAGCATTTTTTGGCGGCTTCGTCGTTATGATTTTCTTGCATAAGCGTTCCCAAATTCGTCCATAAATTTGCCGATTCCGGGAAAAATTCCAGTCCTTTTTTGCTGATTTCTATGGCGTTGGCAATTTGCCGAGAACGTCGCAAACGCTCACCGCAATTAACATAAGCGGATTCATCAAACGGATCAAGTTTTAGCAAATTTTGACAAGCCAAAATCGCCAAAGAATTATCATCGGTCAAAGTGGCTATGTTTTGTAAGATTTTCCACGAGATTTTTAA
>SFHR01000052.1 GCA_004555545.1 Dechloromonas aromatica (nom. nud.) | reverse complement strand
TTTTCCACGAGATTTTAAAAATTTTTATAGAATTCTCGTGGAAAATTTGCAGTAAAAGCAGTAAATTTATATTTAAAATTCGCAACCGCAATTTAAAATTTAAAATATTAAATATTGCAAACGCAAATACACAAATAAGAAAATAAACAAAACAATATAAACAAAACAATATAAACAAAAATATAAACACAAATTTTTATTTTTATCATTAATTTTTATCATTATGGCAAAAAATGTAGTAGTTATCGGCACGCAATGGGGCGACGAAGGTAAAGGAAAAATCGTTGATTGGCTTAGCTGTCAAGCCAAAGCAGTTGCCAGATTTCAAGGCGGACATAACGCCGGACATACGTTGGTAATCGGCAAAAATACTTACAAATTAAGTTTAGTTCCATCCGGCATAGTTCATCCAAATGTGCAATGTTACATCGGCAACGGCGTAGTTTTGAATATGCAGCATTTGTTTGATGAAATCAACAAATTACAAAGTTCTGGAGAAATCCAAAATATTACGCAACGTTTGCATATCAGTCCCGGTTGCCCTTTGATTTTGCCATATCACGTGGCTTTGGATAACGCCCGTGAAGCCAAACGTTCCACCGACAAAAAAATCGGTACCACCGGCAAAGGCATCGGCCCAGCTTATGAAGATAAAGTCGCACGGCGTGGCATACGTTTATATGAATTGTTTATAGACAATGGCAAACATTTCAAAAATCGTTTGACGGAAATTTTGGAATATCACAATTTTGCCTTACAAAATTATTATCAAGTTGGCAAAGAAAATTTATTAAACGTGGAGGATATTTATGCAACCACGATGCAACTAGCCGAAAAAATTCGCCCTATGTTATCCGACGTTTCCGCCGATTTGTATAACATCAACGCCAACGACGGCAATATTTTATTTGAAGGTGCTCAGGGCACGTTGTTAGACATTGATCACGGAACTTATCCGTTTGTTACTTCGTCAAATTGCGTCGCCGGACAAGCTGCCGCAGGAACCGGAATCGGACCGCATATGCTGAATTATATTTTGGGAATTACCAAAGCATACACCACGCGAGTCGGTGCAGGGCCTTTTCCGTCAGAATTAGATATAGACAAGCCCGGAACTGCCGGAAATCAAATGTCCGTGAAAGGTTGTGAATTCGGCACGGTCACCGGACGCCAACGTCGTTGCGGTTGGTTTGATGCCGTGGCTTTACGACGTTCAGCAAAAATCAACGGATTATCCGGACTTTGTATCACCAAATTAGATGTTTTAGACGGCATAGAAGAATTAAAAATCTGCACCGGTTATATTTTGGATGGCAAACCCATAGATTTATTGCCCATCGGAGCGGACGAAGTTGCACGTTGCAAGCCGATTTACGAAACTGTTCCGGGCTGGAAAGAAAGCACGTTCGGCGTGAAATCTTGGCAAGATTTGCCTAACAATGCCAAAGCGTATTTAACAATGTTAGAAATGTTATGCGAAGTGCCGATAGCAATTGTTTCAACAGGTCCGGAAAGAGAAGAAACTATCGTAAAACGGCATCCGTTTGAATAGTTTGAATGAAGTTTAAATAAAAAAATATTTTCCACGAGATTTCCCAAAAATTTTTTGAGATTTCTCGTGGAATTTACATTTTTTATAGTCAAATAAAAATATAATATATTAGATGTAAAACTATTGAAAGGAATAAAATTATGTCTAATCATCACCATCACCATCACCATCACCATCACCATAATCATTTCAATGATAAAACGAAATTCAGTAAAGCATTTTTTGTTGCTACTACATTAAATATTGTGTTCGTTATTATTGAATACTTATGGGGATTTTTTTCAAATTCTACTTCGTTAATGGCTGATGCAAGTCATAATTTGTCTGATGTTTTAGGTTTGATATTTGCTTGGTTTGCTATATACTTATCTAAACGCAAAATAAACTCAAACAATTATACATATGGTTTCAAAAATATTACTATTTTATCGGCATTACTGAATTCAATTTTGTTGTTAGTTGCTTGTAGTTTTATTGCTTATGAAAGTATATATAAAATCTATAATTTCAATGCATTAGCAAGTGAAGTTCATAGTCAAACAATTATTATAGTTGCTGCCATAGGAATTGTTATAAACGGCTTTTCTGCGTGGTTATTTATTAAAGATTCCCAAGATGATTTAAACATACGTGGAGCGTTTTTACATTTGTTTGCTGATACTTTAATTTCGCTCGGAGTGGTTATTACTGGAATATTGATTTACTACACAAATTACACTTTACTTGACCCGATAATAAGTTTAGGAATAACTGCAATAATTGCGTTTAGTAGCTGGAATTTATTAATACAATCTTTACGACTTTCTTTGAACGGAGTTCCGCAAGCAATAAATATAGAAGAAGTAAAAAATTTCTTGTTATCACAAGCACATATAAAAGATTTGCACGATTTACATATTTGGGCAATAGGAACGTCAAATTTTGCATTGATAGTCCATTTAGTTTGCGAAAAAAATACATTTACTAACATCAATAATAACGATGATTATTTGCAACAAATACGGAATAAATTATGGGAGAATTTTCATATATCGCACTCAACTTTGCAGTTAGAAACAAATCCAGAAAAATGTATGCAACATTTGCGTTGTAATTAATAATTAAAAATACAACTTTTCCACGAGATTTTGAAAATATTTTCCCAAAAATTTTTTAGAATTCTCGTGGAAAAATTTTTGAAAATTTAAAAATCTAAAAATCTAAAAATTCCAAAAATAACAATGCCTTTAATTCAAGTATCTTCCGCCCAGTTGGCTTTTGGCGATGTCAAACTTTTAGACAATGTGGATTTGCTTTTAGAACCTTCGCAAAAAATTGCCTTGATCGGTCGTAATGGTCAAGGAAAATCTTCTTTGTTATATGCAATTTCTAAACATAATGAAAAAATTTTGGACGACGGAATCGTTTGGTGGTCGCCAAATTTATCGCTTTCTTATGTTGAGCAAGAGCCTGTTTTTAATGAAAATTTGTCGGCTTATGAAAATCTACATCAACATTTAAAAACTACACTTTCAGAAAATTTTGACGAAAACTCGTGGAATTATGTTTATAAGATTGATGAATTTTTGACTCGTTTTGCGTTGGACGAAATCAAAAATAACAAAGTTGCCGAATTATCCGGCGGACAAAAAAAGCGTCTGGCTTTGGCTCGGGCGATGATTACATCACCGCAAGTTTTGTTATTAGACGAGCCGACAAATCATTTGGATATCAATAGCATTCAATGGTTAGAAAATTTTCTGCTAAACGAAAAAAATTTATCGCTGATTTTTATCACGCACGACCGCAGTTTTGCCGACAAAATCGCCACGGATATCGCTGAATTAGATCGCGGTAAATTGAATTTTTATCCGGGAAATTTCGCTAAATATCAACAAACTAAAGAATATCAACTCAATGAAGAAACCAAAGCCAACGAGCGTTTAGATAAAAAACTCAAAGAAGAAGAAATTTGGATTCGCAAAGGCGTAGAAGCCCGGCGAACTCGGGCAGTTTTCCGCGTGCAAAGATTAGAAAAATTACGCCAACAACGTGCCGAACGTCGCCAACGTTTAGGCAACGTCAATTTGCAAATTGATGCCGGTGAAAAAAGCGGAAAAATCGTGGCGGTTTTGAAAAATATCTCCAAAAAAGTTTTTGCAGATTCTGAAAATTCTGAAAAAAATTCACAATTTCTCGTGGAAAATCTTTCCTGCAAAATTATGCGTGGCGATAAAATCGGCATTATCGCCGAAAATGGTGCCGGAAAAACTACGTTGCTAAAAATTATCTTGGGAGAATTATCGCCAGATTCCGGCAACGTAAAATTAGGCACCAAATTACAAATCGCTTATTTTGACCAGTTCCGCGAACAATTAAATCCAGACGCAACGCTAATGGAGGTGATTTCGCCCGGCTCCGATTTCGTGCAAATCGGCGAAAAACGTCAGCACGTAATCGGTTATTTGGGTGATTTTTTATTTTCTCCGCAACGTGCCAGAAGTCAAGTGAAATCACTTTCCGGAGGCGAAAAAAATCGCTTATTACTCGCTCGGTTGTTCGCTAAAACCGCCAACGTTTTAGTTTTGGACGAACCGACTAACGATTTGGACATAGAAACGCTGGAATTGTTGGAAACTCTGTTGCAAGATTATTCCGGCACCGTTTTATTAGTTAGTCACGATCGCACTTTTTTAGATAACGTGGTCACGCAAACGCTCACGCATTTAGGCAACGGCGTTTGGCAAGAAAATGTCGGTGGATATTCAGATAGTTTGAAGTTTGTAGAAAATTATAAAAAAAATACAAAAAATACAAAAAATACAAAAAATACAAATTTCCACGAGAAATTAGAAAAAATTTCCGAAAAAAATAGCAAAAAAAATAATCAAAATCTCGTGGAAAAAAATGCAAAACGCAAATTATCTTTCAAAGAACAGCAAGAATTAAAAGCAATTCCCGAGCAAATTCAAAATTTGGAAACCGAGCAGCAAAAAATAGAAAATCAATTGGCAGATCCATCAACTTTTGAAGATTACGAAAAATCTCACCAACTTACGCAACGCTTGGCAGAAATAGAAACTCAACTTTTAGAATTGTTGGAACGCTGGGAAGTTTTAGAAAAAATAAAATCCTAAAATTTTTAAAAATTTTAAAAAGCCGATTTTGGATACGATCCCAAAACTTTCAGAAACGTTGCTCGTTTTTGTAATTCCGCCAACACTAATTTCACGCGTTGATCGCTGCCGTCTTTGTGCCCTTCTATATCTACGAAAAACACATATTGCCATAAAGCATTTGCCACCGGACGCGAAACTAATTTGGTCAGCGAAACTCCACAAGCGGCAAAAGGCATCAATAATTCGTGCAATGAACCTATACGATTTGGAGCGGCCATAATCAAAGAAGTTTTATCATTACCATTTTCTGCTGGTGGAACTTGTTGTTTGCCAAGCACGATAAATCGCGTAGTATTTTGCGAATTATTTTCTATATTGTTTTGTAAAACTTGCAAATTATAACGTTCTGCTGCTTCTAACGAGGCAATAGCGGCAATTTTTTCATTACTGTCAAGATTTTCGGCTACTTTTTGAGCCGCCAAAGCATTGCTTTCTTGCGGAATTAGCAAAGCGTTCGGAGCGTTTTCTACCAGCCAATTATGGCATTGAGCCAATGCTTGATGATGTGCATAAACTTTTTTGATTTCCGCAAAATTAGCATTTGCAAAATCTTGTTTATTTTTGACCAATAATTGATGATTGATACGCAAAAAAACTTCGCCGATAATTTGAATTTCGCTGGGCATTGATAGCAATAAATCTAAACTATTGCCGACCGCACCTTCAATAGAATTTTCTATGGGAACGACGGCGTAATCAACTTGATAATTTTCTACGCTACGGAAAACGGCTTCAATGCTACGGCAAGGAATAAAGTCCGCAGATTTTCCAAAATGACGAATAGCGGCGGATTCAGAAAAAGTTCCATTTGGCCCTAAAAATGCGATTTTCAACGGACGTTCTAAAGCTAAACAAGCACTCATTAACTCGCGAAATAACAGCGTGATTGCCGAATTTGGCAAAGGTCCAGAATTATTTTGTTGCAAAGCGTTTAAAACTTGCTTTTCGCGTTCTGGACGATAACTGACGATTTTTTCGGTTGCTTGGCTTTTATATTTTTCTTTGACTTCGCCGATTTGCTGGGCGAATTTTGCTCGTTGGTTGAATAAATTTAATAATTGCAAATCAATGTTATCAATTTGTTGGCGTAAGTTTTGTAGTTCTTGGAATTCGCTTTGTTCGCTCATTGTGGAAATATTTTGCTTTTTTGCTATGGCGTGCCTGACACGAATCGAACGTGCGACCTTTGCCTTCGGAGGGCAACACTCTATCCAACTGAGCTACAGGCACAAATAAAAATAATCAAGTTAATTATGAAGTTGCGAAATTATATAAAATTTTCCACGAGATTTCCCAAAAATTTTTTGAGATTTCTCGTGGAAAATTTGTTTTTTGTTTTTTTATATTTTTATTTTTTTCCTTCTACGTTGTTCATAGCCATAACTTGCGGACGAATTTCTCGCCAAGCTGAATGAATTGTGCCTAACAAATTGCGAACTTCTTTCAAAGTGGCTTCATCGTTTTTCAAATTTGCCCATAACAAGCGATCCACCATATATTCGTATAATGAATACAAACGCTCTCCAAGTTCGCCTCCAGCATCTACGTCCAAACTTGCTAACAAGCCGTCGTTGATGATGGAAATAGCTTTGGATATTGCTTGACCTTTGCCGGGAATATTGCCTTCTTTCATACAAAAACTTGCAGTATTCAAAGCGGCGTCAGCACCTTCAAACAATAACAAAATCAAGCGATGTGGGTCAGCGGTGGTTACATCAGAAGACAAGCCGATTTGTTGATAAGCGGCGGTTGGTTTTCTGAAAGTTCCGAATCCTGAAAAACTTGCCATAATTTTTTATTCCTTATTTTTTATTTGGTTTTGGTTTTGGTTTTGGTTATTTTTGCATTTGTGTATGTGATTTTTTTTTAACAAAATATTTTATAAAAATTTCCACGAGAAATTCTAAAAATTTTTTGAAAATTTTTTGAAAATTTTTTGAAAAATCTCGTGGAATTTTGTTTTTATTTTTATTTTTATTTTTATTTTTAAATGTTATTTTTATTTTTTGCTTTGAATTTTATTCACCAAAAAATCTGCGGTTTTCAGAACTTGGTCAAAATTTGTAGTTTCTATTACATATTTTCCTGCAACCACCAGCGTTGGAGTTCCAGAAATATCAAAAGCTTGGGCAAGTTTATCGCTATTAGAAACCAAACTATTCACGCCAAAAGAATTATACGCAACCTTGAAATCTTTGATTTCTTGATCGCTCCAACCTTGCGTTTTTAGCCATTCCGCAGCAGCATTTTCGTTATATACATTTTTGCGAGAAAATACGGCATCAAAAATTTTGGCTTCTGCCGGATTATTTTTGCCAACTGTCTGCAAAGCGTAATGTAATTTTGCCAACGCTTTCATAGCAGTTCTATTAAAACTGACCGGCATTTTTTTGACTTCTACCAAATTTTTATTTTTTTCAGTCCAAGCATTTAATTTTGGAGAAAAATCATTGCAATGCGAACAAGCATAACTAAAAAACTCAAAAATTTCTATTTTTTTTGTATTGGCTTCATCAACGCCAATAGCATTTTGCATAGTTTTTATCGGCGATAAATCTTTGGGAAAATTAGAATTATTATCGGTGGCATTTGCAATATTTGCTGAAAATAGCAAACTTGCTGATAACGCCAAACAACAAAATGTATTACAAAAATTTTTCATATTTTTACTTTGTTTTTTAATTTACTTTTAATTTATTTGCCAAATTTTATTAAAGAATCATTCCAGCATTGATGTTTTTCAAAACCGAGCAAATTTACTACTGTTGCTGCCAAATTGCTTAATCCGGGAATGTTTGATAATTCTTGCGGATTTTTGAATTGTATGTTGCCGTTTGTAACAGTATCATACAAAATCAATGGCACCGGATTCAATGTGTGCGAAGTTTTCGCCTTTTTTTCCACGAGAACTTGTCCAGATTTTTTGTCCGTCTCAAACATTTCATCGGCATTTCCGTGATCTGCGGTTATCAAAGCAATTCCGCCGATTTCTTTGAGAACTTTCAAAATGCGACCCAATGCCAAATCAACCGCTTCAATTGCCAAAGTTGCCGCCGTGAAATCGCCCGTATGTCCGACCATATCACCGTTAGCAAAATTACAACGTATAAAATTGAATTCTCCAGAACGCAATGCCGCTATAACTTCATCTGCAACTTCGGCTGACTTCATCCACGGACGCTGTTCAAATGGAATTACATCGCTGGGGACTTCTTTCCAAACTTCGCCGTCAAATGCTTTGGAGCGATTCCCATTCCAAAAATAAGTAACGTGACCGAATTTTTGAGTTTCGGCACAAGCAAATTGTTTGATATTGCTTTGACTTAACCATTGACTCATTGTATTTTTGATTGCCGGAGGCGGAACTAAAAAACGTTTAGGCAACTGCAAATCGCCATCATATTGAAGCATTCCGGCAAATTTGATATTCATTAAATCGCCAACATCAAAATAATTAAATTTTTCTTGCGGAGATTTTCTGAACTCACAAAATTCTAAAGCTTTGCTGATTTCTATGGCACGATCGCCGCGAAAATTAAAAAATACCACGCTATCGCCGTTGTTGATTTTGCCTACCGGTTTATCATTTTCAGCGATTATAAACGGCGGCAAATCTTGGTCTATGATATCCGGATTTTGTTGGCGGAACGTTTCTATGGCGATTTTGGCGGATTCAAATTTAGGAGCGTTTTCGCCTTTAATATGCACATCCCAGCCGAGTTCAACCATTTTCCAATTTGCATCATAACGATCCATAGTTATAACTTGCCGACCGCCGCCGGAAGCGATTTTGGCGTCAAAATTGTTATCATTGAGATTTTGTAAAAATTCTTCAAACGGCAATAAATAATCTAACGCCGAAGTTTTGCTGACATCGCGTCCGTCCAACAAAATATGAATTCTCACAGATTTTACTCCGTCTTGTTTGCTACGAACGAGCATTGCTTTTAAATGCTCAATATGGCTATGCACGTTGCCATCAGAAAATAAGCCGATAAAATGTAGCGTTTTATTTGCAGTTTTGACATTGCCGATAATTTCTTGCCAAGAATTTCCTAAAAACAGTGATTCATCAGCGATAGCGTTATTTACCAAAGCGGCACCTTGATCGTAAATTTGACCGGCTCCGATTGCGTTATGACCGACTTCGGAATTTCCCATATCGTCGTCGCTTGGCATTCCAACGGCTTTTCCGTGTGCTTTTAAAGTGATATGCGGAAAATTATTCCATAAAAAATCAAAATTTGGCTTATGAGCGGCATCAATGGCACTTCCGGATTTGTCACGAGCTAAACCAAAGCCGTCCATAACGACTAATAAAACAGGAATTTGGTGATTTGCGTTAAAAGAAAAATCGTGTGAATTATTTAGCATTTGATAAAAATTTGAATAATTTGAATAATTTGAATAATTTGAATAATTTGAATAATTTGAATAATTTGAATAATTATTGTTTTGTTAATAAAAAAGCAGAATTTCCACGAGATTTTAAAAATAATTTTTGAATTCTCGTGGAAAATGTTTGACAAATTTTTATTTATATTATTTATGTTTGCGTTTAATTTTTTTAATTTTTTTAATTTTTTTAATTTTCTGCTACTTGTATTTTTTCTAAATATTCTATTTTCAGTTGTAAATTTTCGGTATTTGCAAACCTATTCACGCCGAGCGTATAAACGATTTTGATTTCATCACCGACGCGAATATCTAAATTTTTGGCGAAAAATTGCACCGCTTCTATGTTTTTGTTTTGGGAATTGCCGATTTTTAGCAATAATTTCAGGTGAATTTGTTTCAAAATTCTGACATCACAAACTATGAAATTTCCGACAAATTTTGGTTCGCTAAAACCGTTACCAAAAATCTGATTTTCCAACATTTTAGCGTTGGCAAAATTTAACTCTTCGGCGGATAATTCGCCATCAACGTCTATGGTTGCGGTGAGCAGATTTTCGTCGATTTGTGCATTTACTTCGCTTTCAAACGCCGTGCAGAATTTGTCAAAATTTTCCGCTTTCATAGACAAACCGGCAGCCATTGCGTGACCGCCGAAACTCAAAAACAAATTTTTATACTCATTTTTGGCGGCGATATTCGCCAACACATCGCGTAAATGCAAATTTGGAATACTGCGTCCAGAACCTTTGATTACGCCACTTTGTTGGCTGTCCGTAAAAATAAAAGTCGGACGGAAAAATTCGTCTTTGACTTTGGAAGCCGCAATGCCGATAACGCCTTCGTGCCAAGTTGAATCATATAGACAAAGCGTTTTTTTAATATTGATATTTTTATTTTTGTTTTTGTTTTTATTTTGGAAAATATTTTCGGCGATTTCACTGGCTTGATTTTGAATTTCCTCGCCAATGGCTTTGCGTTGTTGGTTCAAATTATTTAATTCGTTAGCATATTCTTTAGCTTGCGGCGTTAATTCTCGGAGCAAGTTGAAATCCGATTTGCTCAACGTTTAGATTTTGAATCTGAATTTTGGCAACTTCGCATAATTTTCTGATTCCCAAATATAACGGACAATCATTCAATTTGCCTTTGATTTTTTGTAGTCCGATATTTATCAGCAAACGATTATTAAAATCGCTCAAATTGACAACATCGGCAACTGTTCCGATTGCAACGAACGCTAATAAATCGCCTAAATTTGGCGTTGGCAAATTATGTTCGGCAAAATAATTGATATTGCTCAAATATTGCCGTAACGCACACATAACATAAAAAATCACGCCAACTCCGGCAATATTTTTGGAAGCAAATTTACAATTCGGCTGATTCGGATTTACCACACATAAAGCTTCCGGCAATTTGCCATTTTTATCGGCACTGTGATGATCAGTCACAATAACTTTCATTCCCAACGAATTTGCAAAATTCACGCCATCAAAATCTACAATCCCACAATCTACGGTGATTAACAAATCCGGCTGTAAAGTTTCATAAGCTTCTTGGACGATTTTTGGCGTCAAACCATAACCATTTTTCAGACGACTTGGAATGATGTAAGCGATTTTATCGTTAGCAATTCCCATCATTTGCAAAGCCCGAATTGCTACAACCGTAGAAGTGGCTCCGTCACAATCATAATCTCCTACAATGACAATTTTTTCATTATTTATCAATGATTTAGCAATAATCTCGGCTGCCAAATTTGCATTTAACAAAGTTTCCGGACGCAATAGATTTTGCAAATTCTGATAATTTATTTGCTGAGAATCGTTAATATTTCTGGCGGCATAAATTTTTGCCAACAACGGTGATAAACCTTGATTTATAAGATTTTGATAATTTTGCAAGGAAAATTGTTTGTTAGCAATATTTGTCATTTTTATATTTTTTATATTTTTTATGTTTTTTATGTTTTTTATGTTTTAAAAATTTTCCACGAGATTTTCATAATTTTTTTTGGATTTCTCGTGGAAAATGTTTTTTTGTATTTTTTTGTTTGTTTATTTTTTATTCTTTTATGCGAGTTGTATTTTTTTAAATCCCTGTAAATTTATTTCAATTTCTTTTGGCAACGACAATATAAACAATTCATCATCTATGCTTACGGCGAAACTTTCATAAGAATTTTCTGCTAACAATTTCATTGCCATTTGCAAAATATTGCTTTGCTGTTTTTGGTTTATGCAGTTAAAGATTATCGGCGGACGTTTATTTTCATTGCTGATTAAATCGTGGCAACCTTGCAGAGTTTCTATTATAGGAAAAGGCGAATTTATCACTAACAGATTACAAAAATTTATTGCTTGGTTTTGCATAAACTCGTCTATGGTTTGTTGATTTTGCATTTTTATAGTGAGTTTATTTTTTTCCACATTTCCCCAACTATTGCTGTGCATTTCTGTGAAAACGTTGATTTTGGGAAAACTTATATCGGTATTGAATTTTGCGGTTATCAAATCGCTATAAATTTGCAGATTGCTCGGCAGATTTTTCGGCAAATTTAGCATTTTGGTGATATTTTTGCGAGGTTCTATAATAAATATTTCGCCATTTTGACCGATTTTTTGGCTTAAATTTTGGATTATGGAAAAATCATAAACGCCGCAAAAGATTGCTTTGCTGCCGAGTTTTATCAAATTGGAAGCGATTAGATTTTGTAGAATTTGGCTGCTGCGTTGATGAGCGGAACTTATATAAAAGCGTTGCGAAAAATTATCAAAAGGTTTGATATTTTGCGAAAGCATAGTGAGATTTTGATTTATTAGATTTGCATTTGCATTTGCATTTGAATTTACGGAATTTTTGCGTAAATTGATTTTGCATTCCAAGGCGTCCCAAACTTGCTGCGGTTGGAGTTTTTTCCAAGCATCAAGATATAAATTTTTGACTTGCTGCCATTGTTTTTCGTC
>SFHR01000004.1 GCA_004555545.1 Dechloromonas aromatica (nom. nud.) | reverse complement strand
CAAATAAATTGCTCCTTTTACTCAAATAATATTCATAACCAGCAGCGAGTTGAAACGCTTTACCAAATTGATTTTTATCATTATGTGAGTAATTAAAAGATGCTTTTATTACGTGCTTTCCTAACGGAAGTTCTGCTCCTAATAAATAGTTTGTTTGACTTATAGTATTTTTGCTGACTAACAAATTTTCTGTTGCAAATTTTATTTTATTGTAGTTGATAAATGCTGATAATTTTAAGTTATGAAAATCTTCAAAAGTATATTTACCACCAAGCAAAATATTGTCAATTTTATCTATTTTAAAACTTCGTAGTTGCGAACCGATTGCCATCCGATAATAGTTTATTCCGAGCAAATAATTTTGCCGTTCTAACAATGCTCCAACGGAATAAAAAGTAGTATTTTCTGCATTATTTATTGCACTATCATCAAACAAAGCATTATTAGAAAAAGTTGCATTAAAACTAAAACCACTCCAACTTGGACTAACATACGAAATCGCATTATTTATAGATATCGGATCCGACATTGCATCAACTTGCCAAGCAGTATTTTCATCACCGAGCATCAAACCCACTGCCGCCGCAATATCGCGTTTTATATTATTATATTCGCCAGCAGTTCCACTTTGAAACGGATCCAAATTTAACATTAGTAAATAATAAGGCGTGTTAATTCTTCCGCCAAAAATTGTGCCATACTTTTGAGATTGTAAAGCAATATAAGAAGTATTATTTTCGGGTCTATCAACGCCGTTATCAAGATTAAAACCACGCTCTAAACCGACAATAACTGAAAGATCATTAGTTAAATTTTCAGTGGCTTTTAAACCTATGCGATTGAAATCACTAATTCCGCTGTCTATGCTGGAATTTGTTTTTGCATAATTTGCGTTATCCTTATAAATTTTTCTATCAAAGCGATAAGAATAACCGTAATCAATAACGCCATAAAGTTCAACATTTTGAGCGATTGCAGCGTTTGCAGAAAATAACGCCGAACAAATTGTAATCGCACTAATGGAAAATAGTTTTTTATAATTTTTTTGTTGTTTAATCATAGTTTTATTTTATAAACAAAAACAAAAACATAAAAATAAAATTTTTCCACGAGATTTTGATAAAAATTTTCAAAAATTTTTTGAGATTTCTCGTGGAAAATCTTTTTTGTTGTTTTTTATATTTTTATATTTTATATTTTATATTTTTATATTTTATAAACCAAAATTTTGCGAACATTTGTATTATTTTCGTCTATCAAAATTTGGCTCGGATTTACGTTCGGAATTTCAAAAGTATTGCTAATAAACAACGAATTTTTATGCATTTCATTCTGCACTTTTTCCCATAACATCGGCATCGGTTCTGGCGACAAAAACGCATAAACAATATCAAAATCTTTCAAAGAAATCTCGTGGAAATTTTTATATAAAAAGCGAATATTTCTGCAAGATTTGCAGCGAATTTTGCCGACTAACCAAGTTAGCGGAGCATTTTCTACGCCGACGAATTGTATTTGCGGAAACGCTTTGGCTAACGGAATTAAACTGCTACCGATTCCGGCACCCAAATCTAAAAATGTGATGGTTTTGAGATTATTTTGAGTTTTCAGGATTTTTATTTGCTCTTCCAAAAAATCTGCCAAATATTGCATCGTCTCGGCATTAGAAAAAAATAACGGCACTCTATTGCTGATTGCTCCGCGATAAACAAGCCATAAGGTGCAAAATAAAACTAAAAAAATTATCGGCGGAATTTGTAGCCGTAGCAGAAAATACGCCAATGGAGCGAAACAAAATTGAATTATCCACCACCACCAACCTTGTCCGCATAAAATTGAAAGCAATGTCGCTGTCGCCGCCACAAACCAAATCAAGAACTCCCAAGAAAGCGTCTCTACGGAAAATCCATAATAAGGCAATGCCAACGCCAAAACTATACAAAAGGCGGCGAGTTGTAATGCTAAATATTTCATATTTTTACTACTTTTTGCATAAATTTTGTAATACTTTTGCTACCAAAAACATTGCAAAAGTGTTAGTAATAATCATACTGGAACCAAATCCGCTACAAGCCAACGGAGCAGAGAAATCGCAAGTTTGATTTTGATTTTTAGATTTTTTTATTTCTTCCTGCGAAAAAACTACCGGAATCTTCATTTTTTTGCCGTGAGAGGCAAAATTATATTGTTTGCGTAAAGTTGTGCGAATTCTTGCCAACAGCGGATCTTGGACGCTTTCTGACAAATCGCCACTACGAATTTTGCTCGGATCAATTTGACCTCCGGCGGAACCGGAAATCACGGAAAAAATCTTATGTTGCTTACAAAACAAAATCAAAGCCAACTTTGCTTTGAAATCATCACAAGCATCAATGACGGCATCAATTTTGCCTAAATCATTGTTTTTTATATGCATTTCCACATTTTCCGGAGATAAAAAATCGTCAATCAAATTACATTGCAAATCTGGATTTATTTGTAAAAAGCGTTCTTGTAAGGCGTTAATTTTATTTTTGCCGAAATTTTCGTCTAACGCCTGAATTTGCCGATTTACGTTGGATTCGGCGACTACATCAAAATCCATCAGAGAAATTTTGCCCACACCGCTTCTGACTAACGCTTCAGCCGTCCAAGATCCAACGCCTCCGACTCCGACAACCAACACGTGCGAGTTTTGGAATTTTTGTAGATTTTCCTCGCCGTATAGCCGAGCAATTCCGCCAAAACGGCGTAACAAATTATTTGAATTCATTTTTTTATGATTTTTGATTTTTTAAATATTTTTTTAAATATTTTTTTAAATATTTTTTTAAATATTTTTCCACGAGATTTTCCAAAAATTTTTTGAGATTTCTCGTGGAAAATTGTTTTTATATTTTTTATTTTGATTTTTAGTTTGATATTTTTTAATTTGCTTTTTTTCCGCCTAACAACGGCACGAATTTCACCGCTTCCAAGCGAGTTTCCTTATAATTTCCGGGCGTCAAATGATCAATCTGGCTCAAATATTGATTTTCCGGATTATGTTCATCACAGACCGGTAAAATCAGCCGTCCTTTGACCGCTAATTGTTGCAATAACGCAGACGGAATGCTCGGAGCGGCGGCGGCAACAATTATGCTATCAAACGGAGCCGCTTCCGGAAGTCCATTATTGCCGTCGGTGTATTTAACGCGAATTCTGGTCTCTTTGAGCGTCTGAAAATGCTTTTTAGCCAAATCTAAAACGGTGGCGATGCGTTCCAACGAAAAAACTTGCAAAGTCAGTTGAGCCAACACAGCCGCTTGATAACCGCAACCGGTGCCGATTTCTAAAACTTTGCCTAAGGTTTGGCGATCTTTGTAAAGAATTTCTATCATTTTTGCCACGATATACGGCTGCGAAATGGTCTGCCGCATTCCCAAAGGCAAGGCGGTATCTTCATAAGCCCGAGAAGCAAACGCTTCTTGCACAAAAATATGCCGCGGCACTTTATTCATTGCCTCCAACACGCGAGAGTCGCTAATTCCTTGCGATTTCAGGCGTTCAATCATACGAGCTCGTTGGCGTTGTTGAGTATGCAAAAGCGTTTGTAGATGTTTATCAAACATTTTTTTCTATATTTTTATTTCTATATTTTCTAAATATTTAAACGAATTGGAATTGGAATTGGAATCGGAATCGGAATCAAAATCATATTTATCAAAAAGTGGCGTGATGGCAATATTATTTTGCAGAACCGCAACAATATCGCTATTTTGCGAATTTTTCAACAAAATTTCGCGGTTGAGCCGAATATTTGGCAACCAAAATAAATTAGATTTGCGTGGCGAATTCGTCGCTAAAATTTTTGATCTTTCAAAAGCGTCAAGTTTGATGAAATCACAAAATTTGATTTTGCTATTTTGATTTATTTGATTTGGAATATTTATGTTTAGCAAAAAATTTTGCTGATTTTGATTTTGATTTTGTTTTTGTTTTTGCAACGTTATATTTTCCACAATATTCAAAATCACTTGTGCCGCCTGTTGATAATTTGGCGATTCATATTTTTCTTCGTAATTAAATTCTTTCGCAAAAAAACGCTCCACATCATACGCCAACGAAACCGCTAACGCCGGAATTTGATAAACCTGACTTGCATAAACCGCCGCCGAAACCGTGCCGGAACTCCAAATTGTCTGACTGAAATTTGAACCGTTATTGATTCCAGAAATCACCAAATCCGGCAAAAATTGTAAGTCATCAAATTGTTGCAAAATGCCGTTCATTGCGGTTATGACGCAATCAACTGGATTTGCGTCTAATGAATAAAAATTATTCTTGATTTTGTTGATTTCTATGGGATTTATCAAAGTTAAAGCGGTGCCAATACCGCTACGATTTGAATTTGGAGCAACGGCAACAACATTATATTTTTGCTGATTTTGTGGAGTATTGAAAACATCAAATAAAGCATTGAAGCCGTCAGCATTGAAGCCGTCGTCGTTGGTTAATAAAATGTTAAATTTGTCGGATTTTGTTTGATTCATCGTTGATAGGCAATAACAAATAAGAAAATTTTTATAAATTTTGAAAAGTTAGTCAGAGAAAATTTTATTATTTTTCTTTTTACAAAATATCAACGAATCAAGAAATTTGGTCGGGGCGGCGGGATTCGAACTCGCGACCCCTTGCACCCCATGCAAGTGCGCTACCAGGCTGCGCTACGCCCCGACGGAGATTTTGCCAAAGATAGCCAAAATAGCAAAGATAGCAAAAATCAAACGTAAAGCATTATATAAAAAATTTTCCACGAGAAATTCCAAAAATTTTTTGAAAAATTTTATAAAAATCTCGTGGAAAATTTGTGTTTTTTGCTTTTTATTCTTTAAAACGCTTCATTATAGCCACCGCTGGAATCTCCAAAATTATGCACGGCATTTTCAAAGCGAATTAAATCTGCCAAAAACGTCAAATTTACCGTTCCGGTTGGACCATTCCGTTGTTTGCCGATTATCACTTCGGCTTTTCCGGCGTTCGGGCTTGGCGGTGCGTTTTCTAAATTCTCTCCGTTCGCTTCCATCGCTTTGCGTTCGTAATATTCCGCACGATACATCATCAAAATTACGTCCGCATCTTGTTCTATGGCTCCAGATTCTCGCAAATCCGACATCATCGGTCGCTTATCTGTGCGTTCCTCCACTTTCCGCGATAACTGCGACAACGCAATAATCGGCACATTTAATTCTCTTGCCAAAGTTTTTATCGCCCGAGAAATCTCCGAAACTTCGGTGGCTCGGCTTTCATTAGCATTCGTGCGACTTCCGGTCATCAACTGCAAATAATCAATGACAATCAAACCTAATTGCTTTTCTGGTAATTTTTGGACTAAACGCCGAGCTTTTGCCCGTACCGCCAACGGATTTAAAGAGGCGGTTTCGTCAATATAAATGGGTTTGTCGTGAATTCTTCCTAAACCGGCAGCCAAATTATGCCAATCAGATTCTTGCAGATTTCCGGTGCGAATATTCGTTGCTTTTACGCGTGATACCGAAGAAATCAAACGCATAGCCAACTGCACGGCACTCATTTCCATAGAAAAAATCGCCACTGGCAATTGTTTATTCACGGCAACGTGTTCAGCGATATTCAAAGCAAACGCCGTTTTTCCCATAGACGGACGTCCGGCAACGATAATCAAATCGCCACGTTGCATTCCTTGCGTCATTTTGTCCAAATCTACAAAGCCGGTGGAAATGCCGATCACTTCGTCTTTATTTTCGCGGATTTGCATCTCTTCGGTCATATTCACCACTTCGGCGAGTAGCGGCGAAATATGCTGAAAACTTTCGTTGGTTTGCTTGGAATTTTTTTCTATTTCTAAAATGCGGCGTTCGGCGTCGTTGAGCATTTCGCCGATATTATTGCCGTCAAAATGTGCGGCTTGATAAGCGATTTCATTGCCGACTTTAATCAAAGAACGTAGCAGTGATTTGCTATGGATAATTTTGGCGTATTCGGCAACATAAATATAATTTGCGGACATTGCCAAATTGCTGATGAATTCTAAATTGCCGACTTGTTTTTCTTTTTTTTGATTTTTGATAGTTTCATAAACGCTCAAAACATCAATACTATCGCCGCGTTGGATGCGTTTGCTGATGAGTTCAAACAACGCTTTATGCTGCGAATCATAAAAATCATTAGCAAAGACCAGATCGCAGATTTTGTCCCAAGCGGCTTTTCCATTGACTAATAAAGCTCCGAGAACATTGCGTTCGGCTTCCAGCGAATACGGAGGCAAAGGAATTTGATTCAAAATTTTGTTAGTATTTTCAATATCCATAATTTTTAATTTTTAATTTTTAATTTTTAATTTTTATGCTTTTTATATTTTTATAAATAACAATTTTTCCACGAGATTTTCCAAAAATTTTTTGAGATTTCTCGTGGAATTTTTTTGATTTTGTTTTTATTTTTTTAATACATAGTAGTTACGTATTTATTTAAAGTATTTAATATAAATTTATCTAACGTTTCTCCACAAGTTTTGGCTTGTAAAAATAATTTTTTATGCAATTCTTTTGGAATATTTAAAGTTATTTCATCAATATTTTCATCTGCATTTTCATCAATATTAGTTTTTATATAAAAATCTACAGCTTCTGCAAAAGCGTTTTTTATTTCATCAACAGAATTCCCATGAAATCCAACAATATCATTTATATTCAAAATATGACCGATTAAACATTCATCTTCGGAACTAAATTGTATTTCTGCCGAATAACCTTTATAACTGATAATGTTATTTTTTTCTTGCATTTATATAAATCCTTTCTACTTTTTATTAAATAGTTATACCTAATTTGATTAAAAAATTTTTTGCATCATTTACTTGATATGGTTTTAATTCTTTATTATTTATTACGAAAATTTTTCCACGAGATTTTCCAAAAATTTTTTGAGATTTCTCGTGGAATTTTTTTGATTTTGTTTTTAAATATTTATAAATATTTATAAATATTTATAAATATTTTTCTTTTATCCAATCCGGACAAGGTTTTACGCCATCAGAAATTGTGAGAATTTCAAAGCCATTTTCGGTTACCAAGACCGTATGCTCCCATTGTGCGGACAAACTATGATCTTTGGTGACCGCCGTCCAGCCATCGGCAAGTTGCTTTGTTTGATATTTTCCGGCGTTTATCATCGGCTCTATGGTAAAAATCATTCCCGGTTTGAACTCTGCTCCGCTACCGAATTTCCCGTGATGCATAACTTGTGGTGCCTCGTGGAATTTTTTACCAATTCCGTGCCCACAATAATCACGGACAACAGAAAATCCTTGTTTTTCCACATATTTTTGAATTGCCGCTCCGATATCGCCAAAATGTCCGCCCGGCTTGACTTGACAAATTCCTATCCACATACTTTCAAAAGTTACATCGCACAAACGACGTGCCAAAATAGATACATCTTTTTGGATATCATTGCCGAGCAAAAACATACGGCTAGAATCGCCGTGATAGCCGTCTTTAATAACGGTTACGTCTATGTTTAAAATATCGCCTTTTTTGAGTTTTTTCTCGCTGGGAATGCCGTGACAAACTTGATTATTGATAGAAGTGCAAATTGATTTTGGATAAGGTGTTCCACCGCGTGGTGCATAATTTAACGGAGCGGGAATAGTCTTTTGCACATCAACCATATAATGATAACAAAGTTGATCCAATTCTTCTGTGGTGACGCCAACTTTGACAAACGGCGTAATGTAATCAAGCAATTCGGCGGCGAGTTTTCCGGCAATACGCATTCCGGCAATGTCTTCATTATTTTTAATAGCAATCATATTTTTTGGATTCTTTATTTTTTATTTTTTATTTTTTATTTTTTATTATTTTTTTTATTTTTATGAATATAAAAACAATTTTCCACGAGATTTTAAAAATTATTTTTAATTTCTCGTGGAAAATATTTTTTTATGATTTTTTATGATTTTTTATAATTTTTTTAAATTAAATTGCCAAATCTACGTGTTGAATTGTGCCGATATTTCCATTTTTTTCGTTTAGAAAAATTCCGGTTTTTCTAATTTGTCCCTGCAATTCATTTGTAGTTTTATCTTTTATAGAAAATTCAGTATTTGCATTTTGCAAATAAATTGCACCTATTCCGGCTTCTTTCAAACTACGAATTTTGCCGCCATAAGCAGAATTATTCCAAACGCCAAGCGAATTATAAACGCTATCATTTTCGTCTATCCAACCATTGCCATCTTCATCATAAACGGATAAATCGGCAAAACCGTCACCAGATTGCGTTCCGAACATTTCATTGCCATTATTGATTTTGCCGTCTTTATTTTTGTCTAAAACTAAAAACGCACTTCCGGCTGCGAGTTCTTGAATATTTTCAGCAGAGCCATCAGCGTTCAAATCAAAGGCAAATGTAGTATTTTTTAGTTCGGCAGCAGTTCCGGCAAAATTGATAATCAACGGATCACACAAGGATTTTCTATCTGTGGAAGCTCCCATAAAAATTTCTGTGGAATTGTCCATATAAAAACTTCTTTGCATAGACAAATCACATTGGAATTGAATTTCTTTGCCATCAGCAGTTTTGATAATTCCACTTGCCGAAAAATTTGTAGTTTCGTTTTCTTTGATTACTTCATTAGAATTGTAACGCAAACCAAAAGCGGTATTTCCGGAACTAACAGCAATTACTTCGCCGCCGTTGGCATTTGCAAGATTTGCAATATTTGCCATAGTTGGAGTTGTTGAGTTGGCTTTATCACTTTGATTGGCAGCCGATTCGCTAACAAATTTGATAGATTTTCCGGTGATGGCTTCAATAATTGCACGGATTAGCAATAATTTTGGATCTTCTGGAGCGTCGATTTCGTTATTTTGAACGGCGTTATTATTTTGCACGAAACGGCGTAATAAATTTGCGTTAGCATTTTCGTTAGCGTTTTTATTTGCATTTTCCTGTTCGTTTTGCAATAACTGCAGGGCTTTTTCAGATAGCGAAACTTTGGTTTGCGAAGAATTTTCACTTTGACCTAAATAAGTTCTTTGAGTTTCTACCGAAATATTATCGCCATTTCTTACGCGTAAAGTTTCGGCGACATAATGTTGTTCTTTTTTGCTATGGTCGCTTTGTAAAGCGATATTTGAAGATGCGATTTTCATAATATTTTTTCCTTTTGCATTAGTTTTTTATATTTTTTGTCAATGAATATTGACGGCAAAAATAGGAAAAAATTAAAAATTTTCCACGAGATTTCCCAAAAATTTTTTGAAATTTCTCGTGGAATTTTTTATTTTTTTATGTTTTTATGTTTTTATGTTTTTATGTTTTTATTTTTACAAAATTTCTTGTAATGGAATCATTACAAAATCTCGCTG
This sequence comes from Dechloromonas aromatica (nom. nud.), assembly GCA_004555545.1. Classification (GTDB taxonomy): domain Bacteria; phylum Pseudomonadota; class Gammaproteobacteria; order Burkholderiales; family Rhodocyclaceae; genus SFHR01. Next base: position 28,919 of record SFHR01000004.1, on the reverse strand, counting down.
TTGCATTCTTGGATGCGGAATTGTTAATTCTGGCGTTTGCAGTTGCAAATCATCAAAGAGCAAAATATCCAAATCTAAAATTCTAGAAGGATATAAATTTTCGGATTCACTTTTATGTTGATTTTGCGTTCTACCAAAATCAATTTCTATGCTTTGTAATAATTTCAGCAAATCAAAAGGATTTTCAAAAATCGTAGCAATTTTGATTACTGCATTAGCAAAATCAGCGGCGTTGGTTACACAATTTTGCGGTTTAGAATTTATAAAAGATGAAATTTTGACAACTTTGATAAATTCTGCGTATTTGCGATTTTGCTGCATTTGCAAAATTGCCGCTTTGATGGTTTGTAACGGAGAACCAAATTTAGAATTCATATTACTTCCCAAAGCAATAAAAGCCGTGTGAGAAAAATCTTTATTCATATTTTTATTTATAAATATTTATAAATATTTTCCACGAGAAATTCCAAAAAATTTTTGAGAAATCTCGTGGAAATTTTGTTTTTATTTTTTATTTTTTTTATTTTTGTTTATTTTTGTTTATTTTTGTTTATAAAACAATGCCAACCGACAACAAAATCGCAAATAATAATTGTAATTTTGCCGTGAGTGCTAATAAATTGTTTAATTTTTCGCCACTATCTTTCCAAAAACGAATTATCAAAAATATCGCTAATGGAAATGTAAAAAATGGCAAATATAAATGTGCATCGCCGTAAAAAAATAACAAAAAATATGGCAATAAAATTTCTAATAAATAAAATTTTTTGCTATTATTTTTGCCTATTTTGACTGCCAAAGTATTTTTGCCGTGTTTTTTATCTTCTTGCAAATCCCGATAATTATTCACGCTGATTACTGCTGCTGCGTGAATGCCAACTAATAAACTTAAAAATAAAATTTCTTTATTTATAAAAAAAGTTTGCAAATAAAAACTTCCACAGACCGCTGCAAATCCAAAAAATATCAATACAAAAATTTCTCCCAACGGACGATAAGCGATTGGAAAAGGGCCGCAAGTATAACTCCAACCTGCCAGTAATGATAACAAACCGATAGCAACGATAAATAAACCGCCGTGAAATGCCAAATAAATTCCGCCGATGAACGCTAACAAAAAACTAAACCAGGCTGCCGTTTTGACTTGCTTTGCGGATAGCCAACCTTGAGCCGTCGCTCGTTTTGGGCCGGTGCGATTTGGAGTATCAACGCCGTTTTCAAAGTCAGCAACGTCGTTGAATAAATTTGTGCCGATTTGAATCAAAGCCGCCGAAAAAATCGCAATAAATAAAGGCAAATAAAATAAAAATCCTTGCAAATGCCACGCCAAAGCTGTGCCAACCAAAATCGGAGAAAGCGAAACCGGCAACGTTTTTGGACGAGCCGCTAACCACCAAATTTGTAATTTGCTCGGATTTTTGGAAATTTCTAAATTCTGCACTATGATTTTTTTAGTTTTAATTTTTAATTTTTAATTTTTAATTTTTAATTTTTAATTTTTAATTTTTAATCGCTGATAAAAAATAATTGATATTCAAATCGTTTGGATTTAATTTATATTGACTTGTCAAAGGGTTATAAGTCAAGCCCATCAACTGAAATAATTCTAAATTTGCATTTCTGGCAAAATTTGTTAATTCTGATGGTTTTATAAATTTGTCAAAAAAATGTGTTCCTTTTGGGAGCCATTTCAAAACGTATTCAACGGCAATGATTGCTCCAAAATACGCTTTGATTGTCCGGTTCAGCGTGGAAAATAACGCCAAGCCACCCGGTTTTAATAATTTTGCACAAGCAGAAATCGTGCTTTGTGGTGATGGCACGTGTTCTAACATTTCCATACAAGTTATCACATCAAATTTTGCCGGATTTTGTGCGGCGAAATCTTCGGCGGAAATCAAGGAATATTCAACTTTGGCATTGCTTTCAAATAAATGTAATTTGGCTACTTCCAAAGCGTCTTCGGATAAATCAATGGCGAATACGTTTATATTTATATTTGTTATATTTGTTATATTTGCTTGATTTTTTAGTAATTCCGGAAGTTGTAACGCCAAACCTTCAGACAAAATTCCGCCGCCACAACCGACATCAAGAATATTGAGAGTTCCAGAAAAATTTTTAGATTTCTCGTGGAAAAAATGGCTACTAATTTGTTGAGCAATCCACTGCAAACGTAGCGGATTTATATCGTGAAGCGGTTTGCAAACGCCGTTTAAATCCCACCATTGATGAGCCATTTGTGAAAATTTGTCAATTTCTACATTATCAACATTATTCATTTTTTGAAATCCTTATACAAGTGAAAAATAAAAAATAAAAAACCCTGCAAATTTTATGCAGGGATTATTTTACTTTTTAAGTAAATTTATGTTGAGTTATGAATAATTACGGAGAACTAATTATTTGGTTCCGATAACTTCAATATCAACACGACGATCTGGTTGTAAGCATTCAATTAAAGCTTTAGTTTTTTTGTTGCCTACGCAAGTATCGCCAGTAACAGGTTGAGATTTACCTTTACCTTCTGCATAAATGCGGCTCGGATCAATACCTTTGGAAACCAAGTAGTCTTTAACGGCAGCAGCACGTTTTTCGGATAATGCTTGGTTATAAGCAACGGAACCGATTCTGTCGGTGTGACCAACGGCTAAGATAACTTCTAAGTTGATAGCGTTGGCTTTGGCAACCAATTCATCCAATTTGGCTTTACCGGCTGGACGCAAAGTTGCTTTGTTGAAGTCAAACAAGGCATCAGCAGCAACAGAGATTTTTTCGCTGGTAGGAACAGCAGTTGGTTTGCTTGGATTGCAAACGCTTTGAGGAACCAAATCTGGGTCACATTGACAACCAGCTGGATCTAATGCGGCGGCAGCTGGAGTCCAATAACCAGTTCTCCAACATAAATCGTAGCCACTTATAGCAACAACATCACGTTGGTCAATAACATAAACGCGTTCTTGTGCAGTAGCGGTAGATAAACCTGCAGATAAACCTAACCCCGCCAACAATGCGACTAACAAAGATTTTTTGGCAATATTCATATACGTATATCCTTTATATTATTGATTTATATATATATATATTTATGAATGTTAATTAAAAATTGTGAATAAATTAGATAGTTTTATTTTTAATTTGTAGTTTTACTTTACAGTTTTAGTTTTATATAGTTTTAATTTTTAATTATATAAATTTATAAATCAAAATTTCATATAAATTATGAATTTCACAAAATTTATATAAAAAATTTATAAATTTTTATGCTTGTTAATAAAATACAACATTGCCAAGATTGCAAATTATATTTTGAGATTTGATTTTATAATTTTCCACGAGAAATAAAAATAAATTTTTAGATTTTTTTTATTTTTTTATATTTTTTGGAAAAATTTTCAAAATTCTCGTGGAAAATCATCGTTTTTTATTTTTTTAATCTTATGATAGACAAATATTACCAAGAGCAATTAGAAATTTTACATACTCACGCAAAATTATTTTCGCAACGCTATCCGGCTTTGGCTCCGATGTTAGCCGAAAGCGGAAGCGATCCAGATGTTGAAAGATTATTAGAAGGCACGGCTTATTTATCCGCAAGAATTCAGCAACGTTTAGAAAACGGTGTCCCAGAATTGATTCAATCGTTATTACGTTTGACTTTCCCAGACGTTTTAAATCCAATTCCATCGACCACGTTAATTCAATTTAAAACAAATTCCGGATTTACAACTCCGAGCAAAGTTCCGGCCGGAACTTCCATAAATTCCATTATGGTTGGCGGAACTTCTTGCGTTTATAACACAGAATTTGATTTGAATTTATTACCATTAGAAGTGAAGTGTTTAGGAATTCAACAAACTGAAAACAATCAGGCAAAAATCGTGGTAAAAGTTGATAGTTTGGCAAAGAATTTCCAAAATTTTTTTAACGATAAAAATGATTATAGTTTGCGTTTGCATTGTGGTGGAGATTATTTTCAAGCGGTTGCCAGATTTCAAACTATTTTGGAAAATACTGAGTATATAGAACTTTATCAAAATGCTGGTCAGCAAAAGAAAATTTTACCGATAAATAAACATTTAAAAATATCTACAATTTGTTTTGCAAATAACCAACTGCAATTTAATTTTAATTATGAAATGGGAATAAATTTGGGCGGAATGAATTTTCATCAACAACACGTTTTAGGTTTAAAACGTTATTTACATTTACCGCAGCAATTACTATTTTTTGATGTTTATAATTTGACACCAAATATTCTTAATAACGAAAATATAAATAATTTTGAATTGCATTTTGTATTGAAGAAGTCTGCTAAAAAAATTCCGGATTTTATAGATGATAGTTTTTTGCCAAATGTAGTTTCCGCAGTGAATTTATTTGAACAAAGTGCTGAGCCAATAATAGTTGATCAAAGTAGAGAAGAATATGCAGTTCGTCCGCAAGATGAAGTTCAAAAATATTTAGAAATAATACATATAACCAAAGTTGAAGCATTATTAACTGGTGGCAAAATAGAAAGATATTATCCATTTGAATTATTTACTCCAAATTTGCAAAGTTATTTATATTCTATTCGCTATAAAATAGTAAATGATTATTTAAGTTCTATGGCTTATAGTAATAGTAATAGTAATAATTATAAAAATAAAAATAAAAATATCAAAAAAGATGATGATATAAATAATAGTAATAATATTTTGAATAATAAAATTTCTGAACTAAATCGCTCCAAAGTAATATTTTTATTAACATTATTACAACCTCCAAAAACTGAATTTAATAAGCAAACTTTGTCTATAAATTTGATTTGTTGTAATCATACTTTGCCAAAACAATTACGCGTTGGTGATATATGTATAGAAACCGATAATTCTCCGGCACAAGCAACATTTAAAAATATAGTTAATCCAACTGCTCCGATTGGCAGAATTGTTGATAGTCATTTATTATGGCGATTTATTTCTTTATTAAGTTGCAATTTATTATCATTAGCATCATTAGATAGTTTAAAATCTTTGTTATATTTATATTTGCCGCAGGAATTTCGCGGTCAAGATATAGTATCAGCAAATACCAAACGTATAGAATCATTAGTAGAATTTCATTCAGAAATATCAGAAAGATTATTCAAAGGACAAATTTTGCACGGTAGAAATTTACATATAAGTATAGAAGAAACTAATTTTTTAAATCGTGGAGATATGTATTTATTTGCAATAATTTTAGACAACTTCTTTGCTGGATTTGCTCCATTAAATAGTTATACGCAATTATTTTTAAAAGTAATTCCAAGTGGCGAACTTATTGAATTTGCTCCGCGATTAGGAAGCAAAAAATTATTTTAATATTTAGTTAATATTTAGTTTAGTAAAAAATGAAATCAATAAAATCAATAAAATCAATAAAATCATTAAATCAAGATTTATTAAATGAATTAGTAAAAAAGCCTGAAAAATTTAATTTGGCTCAAGCATTGAGAATTATTATATTAACTAACGGAAAAAATTATGCTGAGTGTTTGCAATATTTAAAGCATAAAATTTTAGTAAAATCGTGGTTGTCTCTGGCTTTTCCAAGTAAATCAATTATCAGTTTCAGACATAATGATAATTATAATGGCAACCATAATTGTAATAATAATAATTATAATTACAATCAACAAAATAATTATGATTATACTTTGGAACAAACTGAATTTGGATTATATTCAACTTTGGGACCTTTGCCTACATTTTATACAGAGGAACTATTAGATGATTTACGCAATGATGAACCAGTTAGTCGTGATTTTTTAGATATTATCAATAATCATTTATATAAATTAAATTATCAAGTCAGTTTGCAATATAAATTCAGTCGCTGTTATTATGAATTACAAGATTATCACGTTATAAATATAGTCAAAAATTTATTGGGAGAGGCAACTCATAACTTAAATAATAGTATAGAAGAAAATAATAAAAATAATCCAAATAATTTATTTACTAATTCAATTCCGTTGGCTTTTTTGCCGTTTTTAATGTATAAAGAAAAAACCGCAGATAACTTGGAAGTATTTTTGAAACAAATATTAAATTTAGAAAAAAATAAATTAAATATTTTCAATTTTAATAATAATAATTATAATCATAATTATAATTATTATTATAATGACGGAAATAATGTAAATTCAGATTATGTAAATGCAAATAATAATTCTATGATTGAAGTAAAAATTGAGCAATGTGTTGCCAAAACTATTAAGTTAAAATTTGAATATTTATGTTTATTAGGAAAGCAAAATAATGAATTAGGAAATACTGCTTTATTAGGTTCTTATAAAAAAAATAGTGGCGGACATTTTCGCATACATTTATATAATTTAAATGAGTTTTATTTTTATGAACTTCAACAAAAAAATGCTCGTTTATTTATACTTTTGCAACAAGCAGTAAAATGGTTTTTAGATTCGCCTTTGACTTATGACGTTGTGCTGCATCCAAAAGTAATAAATACCCAAAAATTTGCATTAGGTTCGCCACATTTTTTGGGAAGATATTTGGGTAAAAATTTAACTAATGTTGGCAATAAAGTAATTATTTATAATAGCTAAAAATAATTAAAAGCAATTAACAATTTTCCACGAGAAATCTCAAAAAATTTTTGAAAAATCTCGTGGAAAATATATAACAAGTAAAGTACAAGTAAAGTATAAATTATGAGTTTTTTTAACAACAGTAATGATAAATTGCTATATAAAAAAGATGAAGCCGAACGTCCTTTTTGGATTTCTTTTTCTGATTTAATGTCCGCTTTAATGGTATTATTTTTGGTGGCTATGTCAGTGGCAATGATTAGTATTACTGAGCAAATAACCGAAACCGAAGAAGTCAAAAATGAACGCCAAGATGAAATAAATGAATTATTAGAAACTTTGGCAATAGAAACCCAAAGTTTTGACGGTATTACTTTACGCGGACAAGTGATAGATTTTGGCGAACGAGCGCGTTTTGATACCAATAGTCACAAATTAAGTGAAGAGCAAGGCGAGTTATTACGTCAATTCATTCCCAAAGTATTAAAACTTGCCAGAAATCCCAAAGGTGAAAAATGGTTAAAGCGAATTGTCGTGGAAGGTTTTGCTGATAGTCGCGGAAATTATTTGTATAATTTAAACTTATCTTTGCAGCGTAGTCAGCGAGTTATGTGTATGTTATTAAAAAAGGAAGTTCCCGCCGAACTAAACATTTTAGATAAGCAATTAGTAAAAGATATTTTCCGCGTTAGTGGCGCCTCTTTTAATGCTTTGAAATATAGTGAAGAAGAAAGCCGCCGTATTGAATTACGTTTGGAGTTCAGAAATGTTGATGAGATTATTTATGATCGTTATGCTTCTGGCGAAGACGATGGAAAATGTCCGTTAGATCATTAAAAAATTTCCACGAGATTTCTCAAAAATTTTTTGAGATTTCTCGTGGAAAAATTTATATTTGATTATTTAATTTTTGTTTATTTAACTTTCTGCAAAATTCTTTGGCAAATTTTGCTGACCGAAAAACCAAATTCATCAAATAATTTTTCTGCCGGAGCCGACGCTCCAAAATGATCAATGCCGATTACTTCCGAGCGTTTTTTGCATCCCAAATATTTCCACCAAAATGTCGGTTCTGCCGCTTCTATGGCGAATCTATAATGATTTTTGCCGAAATTTTTGCCTAAAACTTCCGCTTGATAATCGCTGCTTTGTTTATCAAAAATTTGGCTGCACGGCATAGAAATCACGCGAACCAAAATATTTGCATTTTTTTCTAATTCTTCGGCAACTTGCAAAGATAAACTAACTTCGGAACCGGTAGCAATCAAGGAAATCACGATTTTTTTCGCCGCAGAATTTTCAGATTTTTCAACTTCTTTGAGAACATAACCGCCTTGCAAAATATTTGCGTCGCTGATGTTTTGCGTTACGGTCGGCAAGTTTTGCCGAGATAACGCTAAAATTGTTGGCGTTGTTTTGCTTTGTAATGCAGAAATCCACGCCAAAGCCGTTTCCGTTGCGTCGGCTGGACGCCATAAATTGAGATTTGGAATCAATCGCAAAGACGGAATTTGTTCTATCGGTTGATGCGTTGGTCCATCTTCTCCAAGTCCTATGCTGTCGTGCGTATAAACCATAATTTGTGGTAATTTCATCAACGCCGCCATCCGAATTGCATTTCTAGCATAATCAGAAAACATCAAAAACGTCGCCGTATAAGGCAATAATCCGCCGTGTAGCAAAATTCCATTTGCTATTGCTGTCATTGCAAATTCCCGAACGCCGTAATAGCAATAATTTCCATCGCCGCTGCCGTTTAGCAATGGTTTTGAAAAATCTTTGATTAAAGTCAAATTTGAACTTGCCAAATCTGCCGAACCGCCAAATAAGGAGTCAAGATCTTTGACTAAAAACTCCAAAACATTTTGTGATGCTTTTCTGGTGGCAATATTTGCATTTTTTCCACGAGTTTGGCTAATTATTTTTTGGCTCAAACTTTCAAAATCTGCTGGTAATAATTCATTTTGTATAACTTGATGCTCAAATTTTTTGGCCAAATCCGGAAATTTTTTGGCGTATTCTTTATATAAATTTTGCCATTGATTTTCTAAATCTTTGCCGTTTTGGATGGATTTTTGTGTCCAATTTTGATAAATCTCATCAGGAATATAAAAATCTTTATCTTTGCTTTCTGGATATTTATCAAACCAACCTATATTTTGTTTGGTATTATTGATTTCATCATTACCAAGCGGAGCACCGTGACAACTTTCAGAACCGGCTTTATTTGGCGATCCGTTGCCGATAATTGTTTTGCAGCAAATCAGAGTCGGTTTGTTATCTTGCGAATTTTTGGCAGACAAAATCGCCGCGTTAATTTGTTCGGTGTTATGTCCGTCAATATTTTCAATGACGTTCCAGCCGTAAGATTTGAAGCGTTGCGGAATATTTTCGCTGAACCAATCTTTGACGTTGCCATCAATGGAAATGCCGTTGTTATCCCAAAAAACAATCAAATTTCCTAATTGCAAAGTTCCTGCCAAAGAACAAGCCTCGTGAGAAATTCCTTCCATTAAACAACCGTCACCAACAAAAACATAAGTTTTATGTTTGACGATTTCAAAATTTGGACGATTAAATTTTGCCGCCAAAATTTTTTCTGCCAATGCCATTCCAACTGCATTGACAATTCCTTGTCCGAGTGGTCCGGTTGTAGTTTCTACGCCGGGAGTTTCATTGACTTCTGGATGTCCGGGCGTTTTGCTATTCCATTGCCGGAAATTTTTGATATCGTCTATGCTCAAATCGTAGCCGGAAAGATGCAGCAAAGAATAAAGCAACATTGAAGCGTGTCCGTTAGATAACACAAAACGATCACGATTACACCAGTGAGGATTTTTGGGATTGAAATTTAGATGATTTCGCCAAAGAGTTTCGGCGATTTCAGCCATTCCGAGCGGAGCTCCGGGATGGCCGGATTTGGCTTTTTGAATTGCTTCCATAGACAAAACTCGGATAGCATTAGCAAAATTTGAAAAAGTCATAATTTTTGATTTTTTTATAATTTATAAAGATTAAAGATATAAAGATTTTTGCGAATATTACAAATTTTTTCCACGAGAAAAAGCAAAAAATTTTTGAATTTTTTGAGAAAATTTTCAGAAAATATTTTTAAAATTTCGTGGAATTTTTTCAATTCTTAATATTTTCCTCAAAATTTTTATAAATAAAAGTAAAAATAAAAAACATAACGAAAGGTAAATTTTTATGGCAACAAAAGTTAAATTTTCTACAAATTTAGGCGATTTTACTTTGCAATTAAATGAAGAAAAAGCTCCGAAAACGGTGGCTAATTTTTTGGAATATATCAATAAAAAACATTATGACGGCACGATTTTTCACCGCGTAATCCCCGGATTTATGGTGCAAGGCGGCGGTTTTGATGAAAATATGCAACAAAAACAAACGCTCCCGCCGATTGAAAATGAAGCAAATAATGGTCTAAAAAATAAAGTCGGCAGCATTGCTATGGCAAGGACTAATGATCCGCACTCGGCAACTGCACAATTTTTTATCAACACTGTAAATAATGATTTTTTGGATTTCAAAATGCCAAGTGGTTCGGGTTGGGGTTATTGCGTTTTTGGTGAAGTAATCGAAGGAATGGACGTAGTTCTAAAAATAGAAAAAGTAGAAACTACTTCCAAAAGTTTTTATGACGATGTCCCTGTTGAAAACGTAGTAATCAATAAAGTAGAAGTTATCAAAGAAGGTAATTAAAAGTCAAAAATTTTGAGGAAAATCTCGTGGAAAATATTCAAAATTTACAACAAATACATTTTTTGTCGGATTTACATTTGTCAGAACAAACTCCGAACTTAACGAAATTATTCAAAGATTATTTGCAAAATTTAGATAATCAGCAAGTAAAAAATATATATATTTTGGGTGATTTTTTTGACGCTTGGATTGGCGATGATTTTTTAGATTATCAAAATGCAAATTTTTATGCAGAACTTTGTAAATTTATCAAAACAATAAAGTCAGAAAAAAATATAAATTTCTACTTTTTACGCGGAAATCGGGATTTTTTAGTTAGTCAAAAATTTTCTGAATATTCCGGAATTAAAATTCTTCCAGATACTTATTTTTTAAATGATTTTGTTGATTTACAGTTACAAATCATAATGTCTCACGGTGACGAATTTTGCACTGATGATTTGCCTTATATGCAGTTCAGAAATACTTGCAGAAATAGTCAATGGCAGCAGCAAATTTTAGCTTTACCTATTGAAAAACGTTTAGCTATGGCTCAACAAATAAAATTACAAAGTCAAGCCGATAAAAATGGTATTTATAAAGATATAAATCTCGCAAGTTTTGATGACTTTATTTCAAAATTAAATAGCACAAATAACATTGTTTATATACACGGGCATACGCATATTGGCGGCGAACATAATTCCAAAATCGCAAATAGTAATGTCAAACGTTGGGTTTTGTCTGATTGGCGTGAAAGTCAAAATTTTGCAGAAATTTCTATCTTGACTATTGATAAAAATAAGCAACAAAATAGTTATTCTTTGCAACGAAAGCAGTTATAAAAATATAAAAAACATAAAAAATATAAAAAAACAAAATTCCACGAGTTTTTAAAAAAATTTTTTAAAATCTCGTGGAGATTAGTTTTTTACATAATTTTTTCCAAATTACTCAAAAAAATATGTCCGCTCAAAATAAAAACGATTTATCTGCAACTGCCTCTCCATTGACCGATTCCGACGATTTGCAGCAGCAATTATCTCAAGTGCAAATCCTTTTAGCACGGCATCGTGCCGTTGATAAATTAGTCCATCAGCAGCAGCAACAACTGCCTCAAAGCGAACTAATCGAAAGTTTAGTCCATAAGCAGCATTTGTTAGAGTTGCAGTTAAAGTTGGCTCCTATGCACCCAGCCGATATCGCCTATATCTTGGAAGCTCTGCCATTGGAAGATCGTTTGGAAGTTTGGGATTTAGTCCGCGCCGAACGCGATGGCGAAATCTTGTTAGAAGTATCCGATGCCGTCCGCGAAAGTTTAATTGAAGTAATGGAACGCACCGAGTTAGTCGCCGCCGCCGAAACTCTTGACGCAGATGAACTCGCCGATTTGGCTCCGGATCTACCAGAAGGCGTTATTGATGATGTCTATCGCAAACTTTCCGCAGAAGAACGTGAGCGTCTACGTTCAGCAATGTCTTATCCTAAGGAAGCCGTCGGCTCGTTGATGGACTTTGATTTGGTTAGCATTCGCGAAGATGTCACGCTTGAAGTTGTATTGCGTTATCTGCGTTTTTTTGACGAATTACCAAATCATACGGATCAATTATTTGTGGTTGATAGAAATGAAAATTTCAAAGGAACTTTGCCGTTAAAACTTGTTTTAATCAATGATCCGGATATAGAAGTTTGGCAGATAATGAAATCTAAAGCCAAAAATGACTGCATATATTTATCTCCGGACGACAAAGCCGATGAAGCCGCCGCAACGTTCCAGCGTTATGATTTGGTATCGGCTCCGGTGATAGACAACAACAATAAATTATTGGGTCGCTTGACGGTTAATTCGGTGATGGATTTTATTTCTGATGAAGCCGATAACGAGCAATTAGCTAACGCCGGTTTAAAGGAAGAGGAAGATATTTTTGCATCTGTTTGGGATTCTTTGAAAAATCGTTGGCATTGGTTGGCTTTGAATTTGGTAACTGCTTTTATTGCCTCGCGGGTTATCGGCGTTTTTGAAGATACGATTTCTCAATTGGTTGCTTTGGCGGCTTTGATGCCCATAGTTGCCGGAATCGGTGGGAATTCAGGCAATCAAACTATAACAATGATAGTCAGAGCCATAGCAATGGGACAAGTTCAGCCGGATGCAATGGTGCGATTGTTAAAAAAAGAATGTTCGGTGGCGATATTAAATGGCGTGATTTGGGGCGGAATTATCGGCGTAGTAGCGTGGTTATTGTATGATAATTTGCAGTTGGGTTTAGTAATGGTAGTGGCTATGAGCTTGAATTTATTATTAGCAGCTATAGCCGGAGTTGGAATTCCCTTGTTACGCCAAAAGTTCGGAGGAGATCCGGCAGCTGGTGGTTCGGTGATGATAACAGCGATAACAGATTCCGGCGGCTTTTTTATATTTTTAGGTTTAGCAAAGTTGTTTTTGATTTGATAAAAAATAAAAAGTAAAAAAAACAAAAATTCCACGAGAAACCTAAAAAATTTTTTAGAAATCTCGTGGAAATTTTGTTTTTATATTGTTATATTGTTATATTTTTATTAAGCAAAACGGTTAATAATTCCGTTTAAATTATTTGGATTACTTAAATCAATTTCACCACGACTAATCACTTCTATTGCAGCATTATTATCGTTATTTATATTTTGCGAAAAATTATGTTGCTGCTGTTGATTTTGGTTATTATCATTGTTGTTATTATTGCCATTACTATTAGCGAAATTTTCTGCCCAAAAAGCGTGTTGATTTTGTTGTTGCCATTGTTGATTTTGAGCATTATCACCGACATTTGTTTGCCCCAAATTAAATCCGGAACTTGCTAACATTTCTTTTAATTCTGGCAAAGAATTTTGTATAAGTTGGCGAATTTCAGAATGTGCAGACATAAAGGTAATATTTGCTTTGTCTCCGGCGAGTTGCAAACTAATTTTTATTGGACCAAGTTCGTCAGGAGTGATACTAATTTCAGCGGACTGAATATTATTTTTTGCCATCCAAACTATTTTATCGCCGAGTTGAGTATTCCAATTATTTGCAGAAACCGGAGTATTTATAGCGAGATTTTTTGCGTTAATATTATTTGTAGCAGTTGCATTATTTGCCGTCAAATTATTTACTAAATTTGCATTAGTATTCAAATTAGTATTTTGCAAATTGCTACTATTTTCTGCATTGGTCAAAGTATTTAAACTAACATTATTTCCATTAACTGCATTTTGGATTAAATTAGCAAAATTAACAGCAGCATTATTTTGATTTACATTTGCATTTGTATTTGTATTTGCATTATTCAAATTTTGGGTATTAACAACGTCAGCAAAATTCAATTTATCTATATTATTTTGAATATTTTGCACATTTTGAATACTATTATTTTGACTATTAAAACCAGCGTTATTATTAAAAGTATTCAAAGAAGTCAAATTAGTCAAACCAAAATCATTATCTGCATCAAAATCTGCATTGCTTAAATTGTTAAATTTATTTGAATTATTTAAAACATTATTCAAATTTTGCACTTCTGGATTAACCATCGGAGCAATTTCTTCGGCATTAGCAATCATTTGAAAAATCAAATTCAAATCATCATTTTGACTTGTGTTAGTATTTTCATTTTCAATATTTTCACTATTGTTGCCACTGTTATTTTTGCTGATAGTATTTTTATTTATTGCAGTATTACTATTATTAGCACTTTGATTTTGAGTTTGTGTTTTTTGTGCAATATTATTATCACTATTTTTTGCTATTTCTTGTTTTCTATGTGCTGCTTTTAATTCACTATTTTTTTGTTGATTATTGTTATAATTATTATTTACTGTTTCATTTTTTGCATTATTTGCAACATTTTTATCTTTGGCTTTTGCTTTAATATTTTTATGCAAAGCATCAGCAAAAAAAAATTCATTACTATTTTTATTACTATTAAATTTATTTTGCGTAAAATTATTATTACTACGATTAGTTTTATTGCTATTTTGAATAGCCAAAAGTTCTTTTGCGTTCATAAATTATTACCTTTGTAAATGTATTTTTTTAGATTATTTTTATAATATTTTTTATATTATTTAATATTATTTAATATTATTTAATATTATTTAATATTATTTTGTTGAACAAAGCAAAATTTGTGCCGAAAAATTTTTAAAAACTCAAAATATCTAAAAATTCAATAATTTCGCGTTCTAATTTATCCAAAAACATCAAGCGAATTACTTCATTTCTGGCGTTTTCAAAATCGTTGGCGGCAAAAAATTCACCGATTTTTTGAAAATGTAATTTTTGTTGTTGCTGCAATTTTTGCAAATTTTGCTCTAATTTTTCGGTATTTTTGTCGTTGTATGCGTCATTTACGGCTTCTCGCCAATCAAGTTGCTCCATCAAAAATTCCGGCGACATCACCGCCGCCGAACGCGTATTTTCGTCGTTCAAATCAAAGCCGTTTATTTGCAAAAGATATTTGGCTCGTAGCAATTTATTTTTCAAAGTTTTGACAGCTTCATTTGCGGTTGCGGACTTTTGCAAAGCCGATAATTTTGCGTTTTCCGATTCATTTACAAAGCGGTCTGGATGGACTTCTTTTTGAATTTGTTGATAAGTTTTATCAATATTTTTCAGTTGTTCTGCGGACAAATCAAAGCGTTGTGGAAGTTGAAATAAATCAAAAAAATTTGTGTTAGTCATAATGTTTTTTTCAAAAATTTAAAGTATAAAAAAGTTAGTTTTATTATATTTACTATTGACAATTTTTCCACGAGAAAAGTCAAAAATTTTTTGAAGTTTTTTTTGAATTTTTTCTAAAAAATTTTATAAAAATCTCGTGGGAAATTGTTTTTTTCAAAGTTAATTATTACTTATTTCAAAATAAAAAATAGTCTTTTGTAATTTGCGAATATTTCTGCTTTTAATACTTTCCATAATGGCTGTTTTATCGTTATTAAAATCAATAAATTTAATTCCAGAACCTTTAGTAGTCAAAGTTTGATAATTTCCCAAATAATGTATTTTAATTTGATTATTTTTATTATTTTTATTATTTTTTTGCAATCTGTTAATGCGATTTATATTATGAAAAAATGCTTTTAAATTTTCATTTTCTACAAAAATAATTGTCTTATTTTTGATATTTTTTTGTATATTTTTTATGTCTTTATTTTTGAATAAATTATAATGCAAATTTGCTTTTTTAGTAATAATTGATAACATTGCCGGTTGCGGCCCTTTATAATAAATTACGTTTTTATCTTGCACAATATTTATAATATTACTTGGAATAAAATTGATATTCAAAGCCGGAAATAAAATACATAAAATTACATTCCAAAGCAATAATAAAGACGCAAATTTTTTGACATAATCAAATTTATTTTGCCGAAAATTCCAGTAATAAATAAACAAAAATAAAGTAGCAGCAATTATAAAATTTTCTATGAAACTAAACGCAGAATTTAATTGAAAATAATATATAAAAACGCAAAATAAAGCGTAAATCAAAACCAAAATTATTGAACTCAAACGGCGACAAATTTTGCTTTTTATAAGTATGGGAAAATAAATTACAACTAATAAAATTAACGGAAAAATCGCTGCTACTAAATATCTTTCAAAAGATTTTATAAAACAATATGGCAACAAATTTAACAATAACCAAATAAACAAAAATTTTGTCTTACTATTCAAAATTTTACGGCGATTTTTAATATATTTTTTTGCTTTTAAATATATTAAGTAAATTCCAAAAATGCTAAATGGAAACGCAATTAAAATTATGCTGATAAATGGTTTTAAATTGATTTCAAAAAAATTTCTTGCTGATAATTCTTCTTCCAAAACTGCGGCAAATTCTGCTGCAAATTGATTTTTTGCTATCCAAAACCAAGCGAACATCAACAAAAAACTAATGCCAATTATTAGCAATAAAAATATTACATTTTTATAATTACTAACAAAATTTTTTAGATTATTAAAATAAATAAAATTTGCCAAACATAAACTAATAATTCCGCTTCCACAAAATATAAAAACAATCGGACCTTTTATTAAAAATCCAAAACTTAATAATATAAAACCAACACTAATCCAAAAATATTTTGAAAAATCTCGTGGAAATTTTTCAGTTGCAAATATTTTTGCTTTCAAAAAACATAACAAACTCAACGCCGAAAATACATTCACCGGAATGTCTAACATAAATCGCCGACCTTCGGTAATAATCACAAAATTACTTAATAATAATGCTGCAAGTAAAATTAAATTTGTATTTCTTAAACCGATTTTATTTTTGGAAAATAATAAAAAAATTTCGTTAGCAATTTCTAACAAAGTTATTATAAAAATACTTGTCAAAATGCAACTTAATAACCGCAATTTGTATAAAGAAAAACCTATTAACTCGCTCCAAAAATAACCAAGCCAATATAATAATGGAGGCTTTCTCAAACGCGGTGCTTCATCCAAAAATGGAATAAACCATTGCTGACTTTCTAACATTTCTAAAACTACGCGAAAACTCAAATAGTATTCATCTTTGCCGGTTAATCCAGTATATATTCCAGACGGAAAACTTAACACAATAACCGCTAACAAAAATATACTTATAAAAATATATTTTTTGTTGATACTATTGATATTTTTTATTAAAGATAAATACATTTTCCACGAGATTTCAAAAATATTTTTTAGATTATTTTTTACTTATTTTTAAGTATTTTTATTTATTTTTTTGCTTTATGTTTAGTTTTTTCCATAAACGATTTAAAACCATCAAAATGAAATAAATCTATCTCTTTATTCAAAAATTTCGCCATTTGTCTATTGCGTTTGTTTTTATATACTTTTTCCAAAAATTTCCATAAATGACCCGGCTCTTCTTTGCCGGTTAGCACATAATTAAACTCATTTATCATCTGTAAAGCCATTTGCAATTTGCTTTTTGCTAAATACGAACTGGCAAATAACAAACTATCTCCGGCGGACAACAATAAATCATCATCGGGAACCAAAATCGCTCCGTTGACACGAGATACCATCAAAGTCACCACCGGCAACAACTGATAACGATCCGCAGAATCTATCAAAATATCGCCCAACGTAAATCGCATTCCCTTCATCAAAGAATGATACGCCGCCGGAGCCTCCGAGATATTCAACTTGATTTCCCAAATTACCGGCGTAAAACCTTCACATAAATTTTCCAAACGATCTACCAAATTTTTATTCCAAGCCTCGTTTTTGCTTTTTAACAATTCTAAAAAGTTTGCCAACAACGGAGCCGATAAAATCGCCATACATTCTTGAGCCACGATTTTTCCGGGAACAAAGGTAATTTCCGCATTGAACGCTTCAAATAACGGACTATTTGAGGCAACATTTTGCCGAGCCACTACAAACAAATCTTTTTTTAATTCTTTGGCGGTCACGGCGATTGACAAATTATTTATATCGTCGTGCGTTCCGGCGATAATTCCTACCGCACGTTTAATATCTGCTTCCAACAGCGTTGATGCTTCAGTTCCAGTTCCGACCACGCGACGTTCGGCATCAACCAAAGCCGGATCAATAATGGTGATTTCAATTCCGGCTTTACGAAATCTTTTGGCGATGGCTCTACCAAAACGCCCGTAGCCACACAGAATCCAGTAGCCAGACGGCGGATTGTCAGTGGTATTGCTTAATTTGGTATTCGGAAAACTCGTCAAAATTTGGATTAGCCTAATTTGTTCCGGTTTAGAAATAGACAAAGCCAAATGTTCAGCAAATCTGGCAAATGGATTGATTATATGAGTTGTCCCAAAAGAAGCCATATTTGCCTGAATTGACGGCGTTCTGGCACGAGCAATCACCGGCAATTTTGGGCTAATCAAACGCGTGGCGATAGAAATCGCCAAATTTGATTCTTCATCACTTGTAACCGCCAAAACGCCTTTACATTTTGGATGTTCCAAACCAGCGATTTTCAAATTATCAGGCAAAGCGGCATCAACGTTCAAAGTTGGCGGCAAAGTATAAAAATCTTCCAATAACAATTCTTGCGAACGATTTTCATCTTTCTCCAAAATCACAAACGCACGGGACATATAATCAAAAGTGTGAGCAATCAAACTGCCGGTTTCTCCGCAGCCGCAGATAATATAAAAAGGTTCGCGGAAATTTTTGACTTTATGCTTGAAATTATTTGTCACCAGCGTGGAATAAAATTTTTGATCGGTAAATAAAGCAATCAGCGTAATAAACGCATACGACCAACTGATAACCGTCAAATACATACACACCAAAACCCACATCCGTTGAGCATCAGAGAACGTATTTGGGACTTCTCCAAAACCTAAACTGGTTGCCGTATAACTAACAAAATAAAAAGCGTGGAAAAAACTCATCGGCGAAGTTTCTTTGCCGTTGGAGTCAATTCCCGGAATTAACGTCAAGCCGAGCATAGAAATTGTATAAACCACTATCAAAATCACGATAGGCACACGCATTCGGCGGAGAATGATAAAAAAGGCATTGCTGAAAATCATTTGTTATGTTATTTTTTTATTTTTATTTTTCTTTTGCTTCGTTTATTTTTAAAAAATTAAAATTTTCCACGAGAATTCTAAAAAATTTTTTGGAAATCTCGTGGAAATTTGATTTTTGATTTTTTGCTTTTTTGCTTTATTTTTTATAAATTTCTATAACTTTGTTGATTACCTCTTCCAAAGTTAAATTATCTGAATTTATTTCTACGGCTTCTTTACTAGATTTCAGCGGAGCGATTTTGCGTTCTTTGTCGCTTTTATCGCGTTGGCATAAATCTTGAAAAATCGTTTGATAATCGGCATCGCTCACCGAAAATCCTTGTTGTTGTAATTGTAAAAATCTTCGTTTGGCTCGGATTTCTGCGGAGGCGGTCAAAATTATTTTGCAATCGGCATCGGCAAAAACTACGCTTCCCATATCGCGTCCATCAGCGACTAAACCGGGATTTTTACGGAAATTGCGGAACACAAATAGCAAAGCGTCCCGAACTTCTGGAAAAGTTGCAATTTTGGACGCCATTTTGCCAATTTGTTCGCTACGAATTATTTTGCTGATATTTTGATTTTCCAAAAAAATTTCGCCGTTTCTCGTGGAAAATCTGATTTTATTTTCCGCCGACAATTTGCTAATCAAATCGGCGATTTGTTGAGCATTTTCGGAGATTAAATCTATATTTTGCTGATTTGCTACGAACGCCGTAATTCTATACAAAGCGCCGGAATCCAAATATGCAAAACCTAAACGCTCGGCGACTGCGGAAGCAACGCTACCTTTGCCGGAAGCCGATGGACCGTCAATGGCAATAATCGGAGCAAAACGGACAATTTTTTGGAAATCGGCAAAATAATTTGGATAAGTTTTGGCTACACAAGTGGGCTCGTTAATTCGCAACGGCGTAGCAAAAGCCGCCAAAGAAAAGCACATCGCCATTCGGTGATCGTCATAAGTATCAATTTTGGTGGCTTTCAAAGAATTTTTGGCAGAATTAGTTTTCTTAGAAATCGCCAACTCGTGAGAATTTTCATTCCAAGTAGCAATAAAATCAAATTTTGCTAATTCTTGCTGCATAGCCAAAATGCGGTCAGTTTCTTTGACTCGCCAACTATCAATATTTTGCAAAATGAAAGCATTTTGATTTTTTTCATAATCACAAAACATAGCCAAAACCGCCAGAGTCATTGCGGCGTCTGGGAATTCTAAACAATCTACGCAAAGCGGCTTTAATTTTTGGGAATTTTGCGGTGGCTGCACGTGAATAAAATTCTCGCCGAAACTTACTTTGGCTCCCATTCGCTGTAAAACTTCTGCGAACTTGATATCGCCTTGTATGGAATTTTTGCCTACGCCGATCACTTTTACGCCTTCCGGATTTTTGGTAATTGCGCCCATCGCCAAAAAATATGACGCCGATGAGGCATCGCTTTCTACAAAAAATTCTTTTTGATTTGCGTAAATGAATTGCTGATTTAACGGAATTTCAAAAAAAATATTTGCTTTCTCGTGGAAAAAATTCGTATTTATAGCAATATTGAATTTTGCCAACAAATTTAGCGTCATTGCGATATAAGGCGAGGAAATCAACGTACCAACAATATTCAAGCGAATTTTTTGGTTTGCTTGAGATTTTATGCTCGGAATTGCCATCAATAACGCCGACAAATATTGACTGGAAATGTTGGCATTGACATTGATTTGATTGCAATTTTCATCAAATTGAAACGGCAAAATTTGTAGCGGCGGAAATCCTTTGTTTTGTAATTCGCTGATTGTTGCGCCTAATTTTTGTAGCGGTTCTAACAAATCTAAAATTGGGCGTTGGTGCATTCTTTCTACGCCTTTGAGCGTATAATTACCATCTGACAATGCCAACATTGCCGTCAGAGAGCGAAAAGCAGTTCCGGCATTGCCTAAAAATAATTCGGCGTTTTTGTTGGTGAAATTTCCGCCGCAGCCGTAAATTATGAATTCGTCGGAGTTTTCGGATTTTTCTATTTTCACGCCTAACGTTTGCAAAGCGTTTAGCATATAATTTGTATCATCTGAAAGTAATAAATTTGTGATAATAATTTTTTGTTTAGTCAGAGCCGATAGCAATAAAATGCGATTAGAAATACTTTTGGATCCGGGCAAAGTGATTTCGCCACCAGCGGAAATAATTTGCGGCAAATCTATGAAATTTTGATGGTTCATTTTTGATAATTTTTAAATTTTTTAAAGTTTGGTGAAATAAAAAATTGTAACAGCAACAACAATGGCCAAAACAATTACTAAAAAATCTTTTGGAGTGAATTTTTTCCACGAGATTTCTATAAAGTTTTTTAGATTATTTTCAAGATAATTATTTTTATCATTATCATTATCATTATCATTATTATTATTATTATTATTTTTCAGCAGTTTAATTAAATCATTGAATTTATATGAATTTTTGTTATTTTTATCAGTGTTGAAATTTTCAAAATTCTGAAAAATCAGCGATAAACGCAGCACAAAAATTTTTATATTTTGTTCGCCAAAAATTTTCTTAAAGGGCAGCAAAACGCCGAACAATCCTAATAAAAAATCTTGGTTTCGCAACCAAGAATTTAACCAAACCAAACACGCCATAAGCATCGCTAAACGTGCTGTGTATTTCCACGCCGAGAAAATTCCTTGTTGAGTTGGCAACCAAAAAAGATTTTCCGCCAACAAATCGCCCGGCGTATAAAACGCAGTAGAAAGCCAAATTCCCAAAAATAACCATTTAGTTTTATACAAACTTTTTGCCAAAATCAGCAAAAAATTTTTATTGTTATTTTGCTTTCCACTGCTAAACAAAATCAGCAACAAAATCGCCAAATCGCCAAAAAAATTTATCTTTTGTAGCGTGATAACAAAGATCAACCAAATACAAATAAAGCAACTCGGATGAATTTTTTGCATTTTTGAATTTTTGCATTTTGATTTTGTTATAGCAATTTGCTGACATCATCGCCGTCATCTTGCGGATGTCCGGCGGATAATTTGTCTAAATGTTCTCTGGCTTGTTGGATGATTTCTGGCGAGGCATCTTGACTCATCAGCAATTCATTCCAAAGATCCATTGCACCTTCCAAATCGCCCATTTCTTCATAAGCTTTGGCGAGTTCAAATTTAGTTTCGGCTTCATTCAACGGAGCCTCTTCTTCCATATCAAACAAACTCTCGGAATCATCTGACTCGGCATCCAAATTATTTTCCTGTTCTGGTTTCGGTTCAACTTTCGGCTCGGGTTCTGGTTCAGTTTCCATTGCTAATTCGGCAAGATTTTCGTCTAAATTTTCTTTTTGATTTTCTTCGGCGATTTCTTGAGTTTCTTCGGCAATATGCTCGGAAAATTCGTCGGACAATTCGTTAGATTCATTTTCTGTGACATCTTCTGCGATTTCTTCGGCTGGTTCTTCAAAAATATTTTCAGAATTCTCGTGGAAATCGTTCAAATCTTCGGAATTTTCTAAATTTTCCGAGTTTTCTAAATTTTCTTCTTCGGCTACTGCTTCTGGAATTTCTTCAACTACTGGAATTTCCGGTTCTTGTTCTTCGGGTTGTTCCATACTGAAATCTTTCAAATTATCTAACAAATCGTCGGAATTTTCTTGCGGAACTTCTTCGGCGGCTTCTTCATTTTGATTATCTTCGGCGGAATCCAAACTATCAAAATCTAAAACCATATCTGTGCGGACGCTGCCTTCTTGCGGCAAAACGGCGGAATCAACGGCAGATTCCAAATGAGCTTCTTCAACCGATTTGCGAATTATCGGCTCATCATCGTCGTCGTCATTCAAAAAGCCATCTACGGATTCGTTATTTTCGTCGGCGTTTTCGGTTTCTACTTCTTCAACGGTATCAAGTTCTGGGCTTGCTTCCATCTCCGGTTCTGCACCTAATTCTGGCGAAGGTTCTTCTGCCAACATTCCCAAATCGTTGTTATCAGGTGCTGGTTGCGTAAAGCCATCGGTATCGTCAAGAGAATTCAACAAATCATCAGCCGGATTATCTTCGGCAACTTCGTCGAGATAAAGCGGATTTGTTGGATCAATTTGATGTCCCAATGCTTTGGTTTGAATCCAGTCCTCGCTATCATTGCCGACAATATTTTGTAATTGACGGGCGATATTTTCAAAGCGTTCGGTATTATTTTGGTGAGCGTAGATTTCCAACAATTTCGCCATAAATGCTATGTTTGTGGTATCTTGATTAAAGGCATTCAACAAAATTTCTTCGGCTTTATCATATTGATTTGCGTCAATATAATTTTGGGCTTCTTGTAGCGGATCTAAGAAGTTTTCCGTATTTTCGCTGTCGTTATCATTTTCGTTGTCGCTTGGAGTTTCGTTAGCTTGTGCTGCTTCTACATTTGCATCAGCATTTGCATCGGAAACATTTTCCACGAGATTTTCGTTATTATTTTCAGCAATATTTGTGTCAGTTGCGGAATTTTCCGGCTCATTATGTTGTTCTTCCAACTTACGTTTTTTCTTGAGTAAGAACATAATTCCTGCTCCGAGCAGCGATAAAATCATTAACGAGCCGCCGATGGTTCCTAAATTTTTGTCGATAAAACTGGCTTCTTCATTTTCGAGATCTTTTTCGTCGCCTTTATCAAAAATTTCCTCGCCGTCATTTAATTTTGGCTGGATTTTTGGTTTTTTAGGTTTTTCAACAGGAGCCATTTCAGCTGGTTTTGGCTGTTGTTGCGGTTCAATCTGCGGTTGAGGTTCAACTTGCGGATTCGCCTGTTGTGGCGGTTGTTGCTGCGGTTTCGGTTGAGTTTGTTGATTTGCATTCGCGTTGGCATTTGCGGAACTGATTTGCTCCAAATTTGCCAACTGCTGATTTTTGATAGCTAATAAATTACTTAAATCTTCAACGTTTTTCTCTAATTCTTTGACGCGGCTTTCGGATTCTTGCAAAGCTTGTTCTTTGGCTAAGCGATCTAATTCAGCGGCATCAGCACGATTTTTCAAATCATTGATTTGTTGTTGCAAGTCGTCAAATTGAGATGGCGAATTTTTATTATTTTTACTTTTTCTGCTACTAATTCCTGCATTTGTCTGTGCGGAAGCGTTTTCGGTGGTAGAAATTTTTAATTTATCTTGTTGATTTGCGATATTTTTGGGTTGATTTTCTACGACTTCCGGCGTGATTTTTCCTTGCACGGATTGCGATGATTTTGCGTTGTTATTTTTTATGTTATTTGCGTTGATAGCGGCGGTTTGATTTGCTAATTTTTTGCGATAATTTGCCCAAACGGCACTTTGTTGGCGATAAGAGCGTCTGGCGGCGGTTGGCGAAATCATTTGAGCGACTTGTGCTTCACTCGGAATTTGCAAATTCACGCCAGACTTGAGTTTGTTGATATCTTTGCCGATAAAGGCATTTGGATTATTTTGATAAATCGCAAACAACATTTGTTCCAACGTTACGTTTGGATTTTCTTGCTGAACGCGTTCGGCAATTTGGCGTAAAGTGTCGCCATTTTTAACTAAATAAGAACTTGCATTGTTGTTATCATTATCTGCGAAACTATTTGCAGAATCGCCGTTTTCGCCATTTTCGTTATCTTGGTTTTGGCTTTGATTTCTGTTATTTCTTATTTGTTGTTGGGTTTGTTGATATTTGATATTTAAGTTTGCTCGTGCTTCATTCAAAGCGGCGTTTATTTTTGAATCATCGCTTTCGGCAACGGCATCACCAAAAGAATTTTGATAATTCTCGTGGAAATTATTTGCGGAGGAATTTTCGGCAGTTGGCGATTGAATCGCAGAATGCACCGGATTTAATAAAAATGTATATTCGCGGACTAATTTGCCGGACGACCAATTTAATTCCACCAAAAAATCTAAAAACGGCTCGTGAAATCTTTTGTTGGAAGTGAGTTTTAAATAAGATTTTCCATTATTCTTTTTGACAATTTGAAAATAAACTTGATTATTCTTTAAAGCATCGGCGAATTGAACTCCGGCATTAGCAAACGCAGACGGCGATGCTAATTGAGCGGACATAGTTTGTAATTCTTGTGGCGTGGCGATGATTTCTATTTCTGCGTTGAGTGGCTGTCCCAAACCGGAATAAATGTTCATACGACCTAAACCGGCGGCGGAAACATCAGGCGCCATAAAAGAAGATAAAACGCCAAAAGTCAAAAGCGATAACTTAAAATATTTCATATTGTTAAATTTTCAAAATTTCAAATTTTCAAGTTTTCAAGTTTTCAAGTTTTCAAATTGTTCATTATGAATATGGAAATGTAGTATTTTATTAAATTAAATAATATAAATAATAAATAATAAACAATAAATAATAAATAACAAAAACAAAAATCAAATTTCCACGAGATTTCCAAAAAATTTTTTAGAATTCTCGTGGAAAAATTGTTTTGTTGTTTTTTTATAAGCAACAGCAAAAAATAAAAATAAAGAAATTTTTGAGAAAATTTGTTTTTGTATTTATATTTATATTTATATTTATATTTATATTTATATTTTTTATAAAATATTTAATTAAATTTTATTTTTAATTCTTAACTTTTAGTTCTTAATTCTTTTTCTTTAATTCATTTTCATAACATATACAAAATTTTTTAAAGAATGAATTTGAATAAATTATCTACTCAACGGAGTTCATAATCTATGTTTTTAATGATTGGTTATGTCGTGATTTTGGCATCAGCACTTGGAACTTATGCCATTCACGGTAATTTGCTATCACTTTGGGTGCCAACCGAATACGTAGCGTTGATCGGTTTAGGAATCGGAAGTTTTATCGCCAGTAACAGTTTAGTAAATATCAAAGCAACTATTGCAGCCGTTCCAGCGGCTTTGAAAGGTTCCAAAGCCGGAAAAGCTTATTTCATAGACATTTTGGCTTTGTTATTTGAATTGCTCTCCAAAGTGCGTAAAGAAGGTTTGATGTCCATTGAAAGCGACGTGGAAAACCCAGAGGGCAGTGCGATTTTTGGCAAATATCCAAATATTTTGAGCGATCACCATTTGATGGAATTCACTTGCGATTATTTGCGGATGATGGTCGGCGGAAATATGAATACGTTGGAAGTGGAAGCATTGATGGATACAGAATTAGAAGTGCATCACCACGAAGCATTGCATCCATCACACGCAGTTGCACAAGTTGGAGACGGAACTCCGGCGTTTGGTATTGTGGTTGCGGTTATGGGTGTGGTTAACGTTATGGGATCTGTGGGTCAGCCGCCTCCGGTTTTGGGTAAGATGATTGGTGGTGCGTTGGTTGGAACGTTCTTGGGGATTTTGATTTCCTATGGTTTTGTTGGACCTTTGGCAAGTTTGATGGCTCAAAAAGCCGAAGCCGATTCTGTTGCTTTCAAATTAGTAAAACAAGTTTTGTTGGCTTCTATGCAAGGTTATGCTCCACAAATCGCCGTAGAATTTGGACGTAAAATATTGGGTTCTCACGATAGACCCGGATTCTTGGAATTAGAACAAGAATTGAAAGCACGTAAAGGCAAATAATAAATAACAATAAAAATAAACAAAAAAATAAAAAATAAAGAATAAAGAATAAAGAATAAAGAATAAAAATAAAAATAAAAATAAAAATTTCCACGAGATTTCCAAAAAATTTTTGGATATTTTTGGAATTCTCAATTTAATTTCATTTCATTTCATTTAATTTATTGTAAAAATAAAAACGCAAAACTTAATGAATACGACAAACAATGGCGGAAGACGATAAAAAAATACCACCCATAGTGGTAAAACGCAAAAAAGTTGTCGCCGGTGGAGCCCACGGCGGTGTTTGGAAGTTGGCTTATGCGGACTTTATGACCGCAATGATGGCGTTCTTCTTGTTAATGTGGCTATTAGGTTCCACTGCCGCCGGTGATTTGAGCGGTATTGCCGACTTTTTCCAAAATCCTCTGAAACTTGCAACAAGTGGCGGATCCGGTTCCGGTGACGCTACGAGTATTTTGCAAGGCGGCGGTAAAGATTTAACCAGAAAAAACGGACAAGTAAAAAACGGTGATGTTGAACGCAAACGTCAAAAAGGATATTTCAGCAAGGATGCTCGGCAAGAAGTTTCTCCGGATGAAAAAGAACGTCTCGCCAAAGAAGATCACTTGCGTCTGCAAAATCTCAAAGAAGATATTGAAGATATGATTGAAAACTTCCCAGAATTAAGCGAATTCAAAAATCAATTGCTTTTGGATATCACCGCCGAAGGTCTGCGTATTCAAATCATAGACGAACAAAATCGTCCAATGTTTGATCTTTCCAGCGATGTTTTAAAACCTCACGCCAAAGAAATTTTACACCGCATCGGACAGGCTCTGAACGGAGTTAGTAATCGTATTAGTTTAACCGGTCATACAGATGCCTCGCGTTATGCTGGTGGCGAAGCTGGGTTTTCCAACTGGGAATTATCTGCAAATCGTGCGAATTCCTCGCGGCGAGAATTGATTATCGGCGGAATGGACGAGACCAAAGTTTTACGTGTGGTTGGAGCAGCATCTACGATTTTGTTTGATAAAAACGATCCGCTAAATCCATCAAATCGGCGGATTTCTATTGTTGTATTGAATCAACGCACGGAAGAGGCGATTTTGCAAGAATTAGGATCAGAATCGTCGGTAAATGATTCGCCGGAAGAAGTTTTGCCACATTTAGAAAATAATGACAGCGAAATCGGCGGCGGAAGTAATTCTGACTTAAATATTGATGACAATATGGAATGAGCGAGTAAAAAATAAAAAATAAAAAATAAAAAACATTTTTCAAATAGTTTCCACGAGATTTCCCAAAAATTTTTTGAGATTTCTCGTGGAAAATAATAAAAATAATAGAAATAATAAAAATAATAAAAATAATAGAAATAATAGAAATAATAGAAATAATAGAAATAATAGAAATAATAAAAATAACAAATTAAATGTTTTCGTATTTAGGTTTTGATTTAAAAAATAATTTATTTGTTGCCCCGATGGCGGGAATCACAGATCGCCCATTTCGTATGTTATGCAAGGAATTCGGAGCCGGTTTGGCGGTTTCTGAAATGGTTACCTCAAATTCTTTGCTATACGGCAGCGAGAAAACTTTACGCCGAGCCAATCATTTTGGCGAATCCGAGCCGATAGTCGTGCAAATTGCCGGAGCAAATCCGCAAATGTTGGCAGACGCCGCAAATTATAATATTCAAAACGGAGCCCAAATTATTGACATAAATATGGGTTGTCCGGCAAAAAAAATCTGCAATGTTCTCGCTGGATCGGCTTTGTTACAAAATGAAAACTTGGTCGCCGAAATCTGTCAAACCGTGGTCAAAAGCGTTCCCAAAAATATTCCTATAACTTTGAAGTGCCGTTTAGGTTGGGATTTGCAGAATCAAAATATCAAAACTATCGCCAAAATTGCCGAAGACGCTGGAATTGCAGCGATTGCAATTCACGGCAGAACGCGTTCGCAACAATATTCCGGCGAGGCAAGTTATGATTTGATCGCCGAAGTCAAGCAACAGATTTCCATTCCGGTGATTGCAAATGGAGATATCACGGAAGCTCAGAAAGCAAAATTTGTTTTGGATTACACCAAAGCCGACGCTTTGATGATAGGACGGGCTTGTCAAGGGAAGCCGTGGATTTTTGCGGAGATTTCGCATTATTTGCAAACCGGAGAATTTTTGCCGCCGCCGTCCGCTGAACAAATCAAGCAAATCGCTTTGAAACATATGCAGGAAATTTGTGATTTTTACGGCGAAATCAAAGGCGTGAGAATAGCCAGAAAGCATATTGCTTGGTACACCAAAGGACTAAAAAATTCGGCACAATTTCGCACGTCAATGAACAAAATAGAAACGCTGCAAGAGCAACAAAAATTCGTCGCAGATTTTTTTGATAGTTGCGGTAATTAAGCAGAAATAAAAAAATAACAATTTTCCACGAGATTTCCATAAAAATTTTTGGATTTCTCGTGGAAAATTTGTTTGTAAAAATTGTTTAATTTGCAGATTGCGGCTTGCGGATTGTTTTGGCGAGTTCTTCCACTTGATCCAAAGCTAAATTAGCCAAAGCTGCAATTTCGGTGATGCTCATAGCGGTTGCTTTTAATAAGCGGA
>SFHR01000051.1 GCA_004555545.1 Dechloromonas aromatica (nom. nud.) | reverse complement strand
TCTCAAACTAACTTTATGTTAGGTGCTGTTGCTCCATTTGGCAAACACGCTGTTAAAGGTTCTGTCAACTATTCTTATAACAGCAAAAACCAATATGGTAAAGCTTGGCAGTTCGCTGTTGGTTATGACTATAACTTCAGCAAACGTACCAACTTCTATGCTGCTTACTCCTACATCAATGCTGACAAAGCAAACAACAATCGTTTAGGACGTAACGCTTTCGTAGACGATGCTACTAATTCTGGTGGTGTTGGCAATACTGGATACAGACAAGGTTTCCAAGTTGGTATCAAACACAGTTTCTAATTTGAAATTTGTTGTATAGCAAATAAATCAAATAAGAAAAATAAATAAATTCCACGAGAATTTCAAAAAAATTTTTGAAAATCTCGTGGAAGTTTTTTATTTTATTTATTTAATTACTTGTTGCGGCTTTATTCAAAGTATTAACAATCCACGTGTTTGGGTTCTGACCTTGCTTTAATGCAAGATTTGCAATGATATTTTTTAATTGTTTAGAAATCTTAAGTTAGTTTCGGCTTCTGGATGCGGTCTATGAAAAGTTGCCAAAACATTATTCAACTCAATTCGCACCCGAGAGCCTCGCCCTTCACTAATATTAGCATTTAAATCAATTAAAAGATTTTCAATATCTTTCCATAAAATTTTGGAACTAATAGGATCTGTAAAAATACAATCTAAAACTTTTTTATTTTTATTATTCAGAATGCCTTGTTTATTTATAAAACATTTTCCACGAGATTTCCATAAAAATTTTTAGAAATCTCGTGGAAAAATGTTTTTTGTGCTTTATTTTTATTTTTATTTTTATTTTTACTTCTTAATCATTAGCGGCTTTACTTTTCTGTAATTTTTTGCTCACCGCCACATCGCTCGGCGAGGCATCAACTATGTGCTTGGTTATATACCATTGCTGAGCGATTGATAAAAAGTTATTTACAACCCAATATAAAACTAAACCAGCTGGGAAAAATATAAACATCACGCTGAATATAAATGGCAATATCATCATAACCTTTGCCTGAACCGGATCGGTCGGCGTTGGGTTGAGTTTCATTTGAATTACCATTGACAGCAAAAATAACAGCGGCAAGACAAAATATGGATCCGGAGCAACTAAATTTGTGATCCAGCCAATCCAAGGCGCTCCATACATTTCTACGGCTCCGAGCAATACCCAATATAACGCCAAAAATACCGGAATCTGAATCAAAATCGGCAAACAACCGCCTAACGGGTTGATTTTCTCGCTCTGATATAACTTCATCATTTCTTGCGATAATTTTTGCCGGTCATCGCCGTAACGATCTTTGAGTTGCTGCATACGTGGCATTACTACACGCATTTTTGCCATTGATTTGTAAGAGGACGCTGATAATGGGAAAAATACTAATTTAATGGCCAAAGTCATCAAAATGATTGCCCAGCCCCAGTTGCCAACCAAATCATAGAAAAATTGTAACAACCAAAATAACGGTTTAGCGATAAAAGTCAGCCAACCGTAATCAACGACTAAAGGCAAATGTTCGTTGAGTTTTTCCAAGCGACTTTGTTCTTGAGGCCCAACGTATAAAGGCATTTCCAAAGCGTTTGAATTTTGTGGAAAACCAACGATAAAACCAATGCGATATAAATTTTGGTTAATTTTTTTGGCGTAAAAATCGCGTTCTAAATTTTGATTTGGATTTGTCACCCAAGCGGAAACAAAATAATGCTGAACCATTGCAATCCAGCCGTTATCGGCGGATTTGGCGTATTTTGCTTTGCCGTTATCAATATCAGCAAAATCAATTTTTTGATATTTCTCGGCGTCAGTGTAGATTGCTGGGCCGGTAAAGGTTGAGGACATCAAAATATCGCTATCGGGTTTTTGATTATCGCGTTGGAGCTGATAATACGCCTGAATTTTGTTAGTTATATTCTGATTTACTTCCCAACGCGTTTTGATTACATAATCGTCGTTAGAAAATGTGAGAATTTTACGAATTATCAAATTTGGATTATTTGGATTCGGAGCGGTCAAAACAATTTGCAAAGGTTTTGCGTTATTTGCTGAAATATCAAATTCATTGCCGAGATTTTCGTTTTCTAATTTGAAAATTGTGTTATGCGTTGGCAAATCGGCGATAGAGCCGTCGCTGATTAAGCCACTTTGAGCCGCATAAGAATGCTTTGGATCAAAATATAACAGCGGTTTTTGCGGATCATTTTCGTCATTGTGATAATTGAGCAAACTCATTTCAACTAACGAGCCGCCTTTGGTAGAAAAAGTTGCCTGATATAAATTTGTTTTGACCACAAATTTTTGAGCATTTTCCACGAGATTTTGATTATTTTTTATGGAATTTGGAGCGTCGTTAGCCTCCAAAGTGTCCGAAAGTAATTGATTTTCGGCGATGCGTTGGGAGATTTCTGGCAGATTTTTATTTGCCGAATTTGTATTTGCAATTTGAGAATTTTGAGAATTTTGAGAATTTTGTAAATTTTGCGAAATTTGCGGATTATTTTTTTTATGCTGAAAATCTTGCCAATTTTGCAATAGCAGATATCCAGAAAAAATAAAAATCAATAAAACGATTAAACGGCGTGTATCCATATTTTATTTTGAATTGTTGTTATTATTATTTGGTAAAGGTAAAGGGTCAAAGCCGCCGTCACAGAACGGATGACAGCGTAATAAGCGAGAAAAAGTTAAAACAAATGCTTTGCAAAAATTATAGTTTTGGAACGCCTGAACTGCGTAATTTGAGCAAGTTGGATAAAATCGGCAACTTGGCGGAAATAATGGGCTGATAAAGCGTTGATAAAAATGCAAGAGCAATAAAATTAACTTTTTCATTATTTTTATTATTTTTATTATTTTTATTATTTTTGATTTTTTTCCGCGAGAATTCTAAAAAATTTTTTGGAAATCTCGTGGAAAATTGTTAAATTGTTATTTACTTAACTGATTTTTCAAAATTTCGGCTACATCTTTTGACAAATCGCCGGATTTTTCCAAATCTAATAATTGTTGGATTGTCTGTTTTGCTAAATTTTGTCGCGAGACATCAAATTTTTTCCATTGATCAAAGCATCTTGCCAAACGAGCAGCCACGCTCGGATTTGAGAAATTTAATTCTTTGATAAATTTTGCCATAAACTCATAGCCGGAGCCGTCGGCGGAATTGAAATAAACCAAATTTGCACCGAACGAACGAATCAAAGCATAAACTTTGTTGGGATTATTTTTATCAAAACTTTGATGTTGCGATAAATATTGCACAATTTGCAAAGTCGCTGGATTACGACTGCTGGCTTGAACTTGTAGCCATTTATCAACGACTAACGGCTCGTGTTGCCACTGCTGATAAAAGTTATCCAAAGCAGCTTTAACTCTGTTTTGTTGAGAATTTTCGTTATTTCTCCAATTTGCCAAAATAGACAAAGCGGCAAATTTATCGGTCATATTTTGAGCATTTTGATAAAAATCTAAAACGCTTTGCAAATTTGATTCGGACTCATTTTCGGCGATTAAAGTCAGGCAAATATTTTTTAACTTGCGTTCGCCGTGAGATAAATTTTTGGCGTTCTGCTGCAAATCGTGGAAAATCTTTTGGCATTGATTTTGCAAATTTTGAGCGATAAATTTTTGCAAATTATTTCTGCAAGTTGCCAAAATTGTTGGCTCTATGGTTTCTAACTGATCCGCCAAAGTTGATAAAGTTGGCAAAGTCAAGCATTCAGCGACAAAAGCGGCACCTTTTGCTGAATAATTTTCCAAAAGATTTTGTAAAACCGGAATTAAATTTTGGTCAAAGTTTGCTGAATTTCCGTCGGCGTAATTTTTATAATTTTCCAAAATCATCCGCATATAAAGCGTCTGTGATGCTTCCCAAGCGGCAAAACTATCGGATTCACTTTGCAAAATTGTCAGTAAATTTTGATCCGAATTTTCGTTTAAATCGGCAAACTGCAAGCGAATCGGTGCGGAAAAATTACGTAACAAAGAAATCAAAGTATTTTCATCAATATCATTATGTGTAATTTCAAAAGTTTGCCGATTTTCAGAAAAAATCAAGGTTTTCTCGTGGAAAATCTGTTGATTTACTTTATTTATCAAAGCTATTTTCAGCGGAATTACAAAATTTATATTTTCTGCTTTTGTGTTAGATTGCTGTAAAGTTAGCAAAATTTTTGTTCGCTGTTTTATTATATTTGCTACTAAAACCGTTGGCGTTCCCGGATAGTTATACCAATTCATAAACTGCGAAAAATCAAAGCCACTCACTGCCGACATTGCGGCAATAAAATCTTCACAACGCACCGCCATTCCGTCATAACGGCGGAAATATTCTTTCATACCGGCATTAAAATTTTCGCGTCCGATTAACTCTTCAATCATCCGAATTACTTCGCCGCCTTTTTCATAAACCGTTGGCGTATAAAAATTGTTGATTTCTTCATATTCGCTCGGACGCACCGGATGAGCCATTGGGCCAGAATCTTCGGGAAATTGCACGGCACGTAATAAACGCACGTCCTTAATTCGCGTGGTATTTGGATCTACAACATCGTTAGCGAATTCTTGTTCGCGATAAACGGTCAGCCCTTCTTTGAGCGATAATTGAAACCAGTCACGGCAAGTCACGCGATTGCCCGTCCAGTTATGGAAATATTCGTGAGCAATCACGCGTTCAATATTTTCCACGTCGGTATCGGTGGCGATTTTGTCGTCCGCCAACACAAATTTAGAATTGAAAATATTTAGCCCTTTATTTTCCATCGCTCCCATATTGAAATCATCTACGGCGACGATTTTGTATTCGTTTAAATCGCATTCCAAGCCGAAACGTTGTTCGTCCCAAAGCATAGATTTTTTCAGAGCGTTCATCGCTACGCGGCTTTGATTTTTGCGTCCCGGCTCCACGTAAATCGATAATTTGATAGATTTTTTAGAAATTTGGCTGATATAAGTTTCTTGCAGACAATCAAATTTTCCGGCGACCAAAGCGAACAAATAGCAAGGTTTTTTGAAAGGATCATCAAATTCTGCAAAATGGCGTGAATTTGCTAAATCGCCGCTGTTGGCTAAATTTCCGTTAGCAAGTAGCGTTGGAAATTTTTGTTTATTGGCTTCTATGCGGACTTTGAATAAACTCATAACATCTGGGCGATCTAAAAACCAAGTGATGCTACGAAAACTTTCGGCTTCACACTGCGTGAAATAGCCATTTTTGGAAGCATATAAACCCAAAAAAGATTTATTTTTTTGCGGATAAATTTTTACTTGTAAATGTAAAACAAAGTTATTTTGATTATCAAAATTTTGAGTGTTAATTAACAATTTCATTTTATTGAAATTGCCGATTTTTTGATTTTGGATTTCGTATGGAATATTTTGTTTTTGAGAATTTTGGACGAAAATAGTTTCTAAATTTTCGCCATCTAAAACTAATAAATTATCATCAACTTTGTTATTATTTTTGTTGAATTCTAATTGCGAAGTAACCAAAGTGTAATCATCAAAAATTTCCACGAGAAGTTTAGTATTTTTTATGGAAAAATTTGGCTCAGAATAATCTTTCAAGTAAATTTTTTTATTAGTAGTCATAAATTTAGTAAAAAAATTAGTAAAAAAATTAGTAAAAATTATTTTTTGATTTTTTTGTTAATACTTTTTTGCGGACTTCTGCTGACAGTAATTTGATTTTCCGGAGCAGTTTTTGTCAGCGTAGTTCCAGCTCCGATAATGGCATTTTCTCCGATTTCAACCGGAGCAACTAATTGAGTTCCGGATCCGATAAATGCTTTATTGTTAATAATAGTTTGATGTTTATGTTTGCCGTCATAATTGCAAGTGATAGTCCCGGCTCCGATATTTACATCTTCACCAATTATTGCATCACCAAGATAAGATAAATGTCCGGCTTTGGAATTTTTGCCGAGCATACTTTTTTTGACTTCTACAAAATTTCCTATATGCACATTTTCGCCTAATTCGCTATTTGGACGTAATCTGGCAAACGGGCCAATACTGCAATTATTTTTGATTATAGAATTTTCTAAATGGCAGAACGGCTCTATAATTACATTATCTTCAATAATCATATTTTTCAAGACACAATTTGCTCCGATTTTGACATTATTTCCGATAACTATTTTGCCTTCTAAAATAACTCCGGAGTCAATAATAACATCTTTTCCGCAAATAATTTCCTGCGATAAACGAATTTCTACATTGTTTAAATTTAATAACGTAATACCTTTTTCTAATAATTTTTCGGCTTGA
Source organism: Dechloromonas aromatica (nom. nud.) (assembly GCA_004555545.1). GTDB lineage: Bacteria > Pseudomonadota > Gammaproteobacteria > Burkholderiales > Rhodocyclaceae > SFHR01. Next base: position 4,729 of record SFHR01000051.1, on the reverse strand, counting down.
TGTTTTTGATAAATACGTTCTAAATTTGCTAATTGTAATTTTGTATTTACGCCTTCAGTTTGCCAAGATTGATTTTCTTCCAAAACATTAGAAGCAATAGGCAAATTTTTATTTACTGCCATCGCAATTAAATCTGTCAAATAATATTCTTTTTGAGCGTTATTATTATTTACTTTGGGCAAATTTTGAATTAAAAAATTAGTATCAAACAATAAAATTCCGGTATTTATTTCTTTGATTTTTTTGATAGTTTCATTGGCATCTTTTTCCTCTATAATTGCAGAAATTTGTTGATTTTCTGCATTACGAACTATTCTGCCATAGCCAAAAGGATTTGCTACTTTTGCGGTCAATAAAGTTAATTTGCTTTGCTTTTGCATTTGCGTAGTAATTAACTTTTGCAAAGTATCAATTTGTAGCAATGGAGTGTCGCCAACTAACACCAAAGTAAAATTATTTTTTGGTTTAGTCGCTAAACTTTGTTGCAAATATTTTATACTTTGTAAAGTTGCGTGAGCGGTTCCATTTTGCTGTTCTTGGAAAGCCCAGTTTATCGCAAAATCATTAGTATTATTTTGGCAAATTGTTTGCTTTACTAATTCGCCTTGATGTCCATAAACAATAATACATTGAGCCGGTTTTAGTCCTTGTAAAGTGTTTAGCAAATGCAAAATTAACGGTTTATTTGCTAATGGTTGTAAAACTTTCGGCAGGTTAGATTTCATACGCGAACCGATACCGGCGGCTAAAATCACTACATTTAATTCAAAATCAGAATTCATATTTATTATGTTGGCTGTTGTTATTTTTTAAATTTTTTCCACGAGATTTCTAAAAATTTTTTTGAATTTCTCGTGGAAAATTTTTATTTTTATATTTTTATATTTTTGTTTTTTATATATTTTTTTATGCGTTGGCTTTCCAGATTTGACCGATAGAAATGCTTTCTAACTTTCTGCGTTTGCCGTAAATCAAATTTACCAACGAACGTGAAACCATCACGGCGGAAAATATGGAAGTCAAAATGCCCAAACAATGCACAACGGCAAAGCCACGCACCGGCCCAGATCCGAAAATTAACAACGCTAAACCGGCAATCAAAGTCGTAATATTTGAGTCCAAAATCGTATCAAACGCTCGGTCATAACCTTCAGAAATCGCCATATGTGGAGAAACTCCGGCTCTCAATTCTTCACGAATCCGCTCGTTTATCAGCACATTAGCATCAATCGCCATTCCCAGAGTTAAAGCAATCGCCGCAATTCCGGGCAAAGTTAAAGTCGCTTGTAACATTGATAGCAACGCAATCAAAAATAGCAAATTTGAAACCAAAGCAATTACAGAAATCAAGCCCATCAAGCGATAGTAAAAAATCATAAATACGGCAATGGCAACAAAGCCCCACAGCGTAGATTGAAAACCTTTGCTGATATTACTTGCCCCCAAAGATGGTCCGATAGTGCGTTCTTCCACAATTTCCATCGGAGCTGCTAATGAACCAGCACGTAATAATAATGCCGTATCATTGGCTTCTACGGTGGTCATTTTGCCGGAAATTTGCACTCGTCCGCCACCGATTTCATCACGAATCACCGGAGCGGTGATCACTTCGCCTTTACCTTTTTCTATCAACAAAATTGCCATTCGTTTGCCGACGTTGTCACGTGTGACTTCTTTGAAAATTCTGGCTCCGGCGGAATCCAAAGTCAAATGCACTGCCGGTTCGTGAGTTTGTCCATCAAATCCCGGTTGAGCGTCGGTTAAACGTTCGCCGGTTAAAACTACTTGCTTTTTGAGTAATAACGGCGTTTGATTGCGGTCATAAAACAATTCCTCGCCGAACGGAATATTGTTATTGTTGATTGCTTCTTCTAACGCCGACAAATTATCATTAACCAAGCGGATTTCCAAAGTTGCGGTTCTGCCGAGAATATCTTTGGCTTTGGCGGTATCTTGAACGCCCGGAAGTTGAACGACTATGCGATCGGCACCTTGTTGCTGGATTACCGGTTCGGCAACTCCGAGCTCGTTAATCCGATTATGTAAAGTTGTCATATTTTGTTTGATAGCGAATTCGCTAATTTTTTTGCGAGATTCAGCTTTCAAGTTGGCGACGATTTCTAAAAAATTATCTTGATTTCTCGTGGAAAATTGTAAATCTGGTTGATTTTCGCTTAATTTGCGAATTAACTCGTTAGCCGCATTATTTTGCTCATCGGTAGGCGTTTGATTTTGACTTTGATTTTCTGGCAATGCCAAATATTTAATCACAATGGTTTCGCCGTTACGATTTATCCCATTATGTCGCACTTTTTGACTACGCAAAAAACTACGCAAATCTGCCGACATAGAATCTAAACGTTTGGTGATCGCACCGTCCATATCAACTTGCAACAAAAAATGCACACCTCCACGTAAATCTAAACCCAAATACATCGGCAGAGCGTGAAGATTAGTCAGCCAAGTTGGTGAAGAAGATAGCAAATTCAAAGCTATAACATAATCATCGCCAGAAAAATTTTGTTGCAAAATATCTTTGGCTTTGAGTTGCAAATCGGTATTATCAAAACGCACTTTGATTCCAACTTTGTCTTGAATAATGCCGGTAGTTGGAATATTTGAGTTTTGTAAAATTTGCTGGATTTTCTCCAAAGTATCATCATTAACTTTGATGGTCGCTTTGGTAGAGGAAATTTGCACGGCTGGGCTTTCACCGAAAAAATTCGGCAGCGTATAAATAGCACCCAAAAGCAAAGCTACCAGCACAATAATGTATTTCCATAAAGGATAGCGGTTCATAATATTTTTTGATTGTTTTTTGTATTAAATTTTTATTTAATTAAATTAGAAAATACAAATTATTTTTTTTAAATAACTCATATTCTTTAATTTAATTTGATTATTAAAAATATAAAAAATAACTTTTAATTTTAATAATTTTCGGTTGATTGAACTTAATTTTTTATTTTGGATAGATAACTATATATATTCAAATAAAATTTTAAATGATTTTTTAGATTTTTAAAAATTTTTCTGCGTAATTTCACAAAAATTTATCTATATTCAATCTTTTTAGATATGGAATATAAAATATATCAGCTGTTTATTTTTCTATTTTTTCTTAGTTATTAAAAATAAATTATTCATTCCTTGATTAAATATTTATTTATTCAAAAAAAAAAGCATTTTTTTAAAAAAATATTTTTTTGTTAAAAAATTATTTTAATAAATCTATAGAATTTATAGTATAAATAAAGCACTTTTTAATAAAGTATTTCATAATTGAATAAATAAAATAATAAAACATATTTTTATTATTTTTAAATAAACTTTTATATTATTTTTAATGATTTTTTACTTTTATAAATAGTATATTTTTTGCCTAACCATGTTTTTTGTTAAAGATACTTTGAATAAATTTTCAAATTATTTATAAGATATTTTTAACTATTTTTAATAAAAATTTTAATTTATATGTCATTTTTGATAGTGCTAATTTAATATTGAAATTTTGATAACTTTGGTTATGAAATTTGTTTTTAATTAAATAATTAAATAATTAAATAATTAAATTTTTGTTTATCTTTGATTTTGATTTTGATTTTTACTAAAAAATTATGAATATCATTTTTGCTGGAACTCCGGATTTTGCCGCTGTGGCTTTACAAAATTTACTGAATTCTCAACATAAAATTTTTGCCGTTTATACTCAACCGGATCGCAAATCTGGGCGAGGAATGAAACTCCAAGCTTCTCCGGTGAAATCTTTGGCGATGCAGCATAATCTGCCGATTTTCCAGCCGATTTCTTTGCGGAATGATGAAATTGCTCAACGTGAGTTATTTGCTTTCATTGAGCAGCATAAAATTGATGTGATGGTGGTCGCCGCTTATGGTTTGTTGTTGCCGTCCAGCGTTTTACAGGCGTTTCCATTAGGTTGCGTGAATATTCACGCCTCATTGCTGCCAAAGTGGCGAGGTGCCGCACCGATTGCTCGGAGCATAGAAAACGGCGACTCCGAAACCGGAATTAGCATTATGCAAATGGCGGCTGGTTTGGACACCGGCGATGTGTTGTTGTCGGAATCTTTGGCGATTTTGCCGGACGATAACGCCGAAATTTTGACCCAAAAATTAGCGGTTTTAGGCGGCGATTTGATCGTCAAAGCGTTAGATAATTTGCCGAATTTGCAAAAAAACGCCATCAAGCAGGATGAAAAATTCGCCAGTTATGCTCACAAATTAGAAAAATCTGAAGCGGTTATCAACTGGGAAAATTCGGCGGCTAGCATTTTAAGGAAAATCAAAGCATTTAATCCGTTTCCGGCGACTACTGCCGAATTTAGCGTAAAAGAAAAATCCATAACTTTGAAAATTTGGGACGCAGAATTAGCGGACGCCAACGCAAATACAAACACGGCGGTCGGAGAATTGCTGATAGACAAAGCAACAAAAACGCTCTCGGTGCGTTGCGGAGACGGGAATTACTTGAGCCTGAAAGTAGTCCAAAAAGCCGGAAGTAAAAAGGTTTCCGCCAAAGAATTTATTTCTGGATTGAATTAAAAAATAAAAAATTAAGTAATAAAAACAAATTTCCACGAGATTTCCATAAAATTTTATGGATTTCTCGTGGAAAAAATTATTATTTGTTTTTATTTTTAATTTAATTGCATAACAAATTTGTTTTCAGATATTTTTGCGATAACGATGCCAAACGCCCATCAAAGTGC
>SFHR01000050.1 GCA_004555545.1 Dechloromonas aromatica (nom. nud.) | reverse complement strand
ATCTGGAGGCGTTAAAACTTCCCAAATATGCGGCATACGCAAAACTTTTTCACAGAATTGTTGTTCGTATTTTTCTCCGGACGGCACACAAAATTCGTCTGCCAAAAAATAATCCATCGTCGGAATTCCGGTGGTTCCGAGCCAACCGATCCACGAAATCTGAATCGGAGCTGGTTTTAAGGCGAACATATATAAACGATGATCCGCTGTATGACCTGATAAATCAAACAAAATATCAACTTTATCCGCAAATATTTTTTTGGCGGCTTGTTCGTCGTTCCAATCGCAAATCGGCGACCAAGCTTTACAAAAACTCCGAATTTCTTGACTAATTTCATCATAAATTTTATTTGTTGGATAGGCAAAAAATTCTATATTTATCAACGCTTTATTATCTTTTTGGCGTTGCCGTAACGCTTTAAATAAATTCAGCAAAAATTTCGCTACGGCGTGATCGCGTAAATCTCCGGAAACTAAACCGATTTTCAAAGTGTTTTTATTTTTTTTACGCTTTCTAAATTGCTCTGCCGAAAACATCGGCGGATATTGTTCGCTAATCATTTTTGCCAACGCCGTCGCATTTTTATGCACCATTTCCGTCGTCATAAAATCGCAATAATGGTCTATCAGCAAATGTTTAGCAAAATGGTATAAATATTGATTTTTCGGGACTTGCGGCAGAAAATTCTCCAAAATTTTATACGCAGTTTCCGTTTCGCCGATGTCGTGCAATAGAGAAATCAAAGCATCCCACGCTTGAAGGTTTTGCGGCTGCAAATTACAAGATTTTTCAAATTCCGCTAACGCCGCTATTTTTTGATTTGTTTGCGATAACAATTCGCCGTAACGCAAATGTCCGTCAGCGTTTGGAAATTGTTGCAATAATTGCTGAATAATAATTTTGGCGTTCTCAAAATCTTTGAGTTTTATATAACTTTGAGATAAACAACTCAACATTTCAGCGTAATCATTTTGGTTTATATTTTTCAAATTTTGATGATTTTCCACGACAATTTGCGAAAAATTTTTGGCTTGTTGCCATAAACCAAAACGCCAAAAAACTACGGCAAGACGGCAAATTATCACGGCGTTATTTTGGTTATGATTTTGTGCGTATAAATTTTCCAAAATTTGCTTGGCTTTGAGCCAGTCAGCAGTTTTGTTAGAGCCACGAGTTAAAATCATCGCAAAATTTGACAAAATTTGTTCGTCATCAGGCGATAAATTTGCTGCTTGTTGCAGTGCACAAATTGCATCTTCGCCGAAATTTAAAAAGTATAAAGCGATGCCTTTTGCGTGAAATAAAAACGCTTTGGCTTTGTTGTTATTATTATTGTTGTTATTATTGTTGTTATCATTTTGTTGTGATAAAAATTTGTCGCATAATTGCAATAACAAAGTATAATTTGCCGAATTTTGAGCGTCTAAAATTTGTTGAATTTGTTGAGTTGTTAGCATAAAAAATAACTATAATTTTGGGTTATTACATTACAATTTATTACATTTATTTACATTTTTATCTATACTATTTTAAAATTTTTGATTATAATTTTACGCATAAAAAACTTAAATACTAATACATAAAATTTGTTTTAGTTAATACTTTTTTTATATATTTTTTTAACTCTTATTTATTCATTACTTATCTAAATTTATAAACATTATGAAACTAAAAAATATTTTATTAGCAACTTTATTATCAGCATCTGCTTTGCTGATTTCTAATAATGCAACTGCACAAATGCAAGATATGCCATTAAATGCAGAAGAAAATGCAACTAAATATAAAAATCATAAACCTCGCAAAGACAAATTTATTGCTATGTCGCACTTTTCTCGCTTGTTGCATAAAATAGATTTTACAACAGAACAAAAAAATAAAATCGCTGAAATTATGCAAAATAATAAAGCATCAATGAGCGAAAAATATAAAGATTTGCACAATTTATATAAACAATTTGATGATGTTAAGTTTAATCAAAATTTTGATAGCAATAAAGCACAAAATTTGGTAAAACAAATCTCAGAAAAACGCATTGAAATAGATTTGGAAGATTTTAATATTGAAAAACAAATTTATGAAGTTTTAAATAAAGAACAACAACAACAAATCAAAAAACTTTACGAAGAAGAAAAGAGTAAACAACATAACAGAAAGAATAAATAATAGTCAATTTTTATAAGGTTTTAATATCAGCTTTTTATCTTTTTTTAGTTATATTTATACAACGTAATATAATCAGTTTTCCACGAGAAATTTAAAGTATTTTCTAAAAATATTTTTTAAAATCTTGTGGTTTTTTTTCATTTATTTAATTCAATTTAATTTAATTTAATTTAATTTAATTTAATTTATTTAATAACTAATATAAAAATATAAAAATACAAAAATGATTACAAAAAATAAAAATAAATTACTCAAAATCACTTGTCTTTTGGCAACTATTTTTGTTGCAACTCCAAATTTCGCCGAAGACAACCGATATGAAGCATATCATCGGCAACAAGATTACGCCAGAAAATTATCCGACCAAGCCAGAGATGATTACGAGCGGCAAATGATTAACTGCAGCAAAAATAGCGTTTTTTCAAATTCTTGTGCCGAAAACGCCAAAAAAGAATACATCCAACGCAGAAATAGTGCCTACAAAATCTATTACGAAAGCAAAACCAACGAACGCCAAATGCGTAGAGATGATTACAATCGCCGCCGAAATGAACGCGAACAGCAATATCGCGAGAAGCATTACGGTGACGAACAACACAGATATCAACGTCAACAAGATTTTTTGCAACGTCAATTTAATAGACAGCAAAGATCTATGCAAAAAGACGCCGAACGCCAGTCAAGATATATGAGAAAGCGGCAACAGCAACAAGATTTCCATAATCGGCAGCAATCAAAACGTGCAGAGCGAGATAGAAGAATGGATAATTATCAAAATTCGCGAAGATAAAAAAAATAAAAAAAATAAAAAAAATAAAAAAAAATAAAAATTTCTAAAAATTTTTATCAAAATCTCGTGGAAAAATTGCGGTTATTTTAGTTTTTTGCTATTTCATAAATAAAAAATGGTAAGTCCAAAAACCTACAAAACACGCAATTAGTCCGCCGAAAAAATGTAAGCAACTTAATATTATTGCTTGGACATAAAAACCTAAATGCAGAAATTGAAATACTTCATATGAAAATGTTGAAAATGTTGTCAAACTACCAAGAAATCCGGTTATAAATAACAAACGATAATGCTCCGATAACTGAAAATTTTGTGCAAAAAATATTCCTAAAAAGCCGATTAAATAACATCCCAAAACATTACAAAACAGCGTCCCAAACGGTATTGACGACCAAACCGAATTAAATAACATTGTAAAAATCCAACGCAAACTCGCTCCAAACGCCGCTCCAAGCATAACTGATAACAAATTATAAAAATTTATATTCATCAAAAACTCCGCCGCCGCAATGATTCAAATAAACAAATTGCCGCCGCCGTCGCCACATTAAGCGATTCCACGCTTTGATTTTTCTGGCTCATAGGAATAAAAATTTTGTATTGCGTTTTATCTTGCAAAAATTTTCGCACTCCGTTGCCTTCCGATCCAAAAATCCACGTCAATGGCAAATTTTTATCTGCCGAAAAGTCCGCCAAAAATAAATTATTTTGTTTATCAAATTTATCCAACAACGCCGTAGTCAAAGAATTTCCGACAAAATTTTCTAAAAAATTTAACAATTCGGCATCGCTCAAATTTTCAAAAATATTCAATACAAAATTTGCTCCTTGAGCGGCTCGTAAAACTTTTGGCGTATAAACTTTGGCACAATTTGCCGATAACAAAATCTGCGAAAACCCAGCCGCTGCCGCCGTCCGCAAGATGGTTCCTAAATTTCCCGGATCTTGAATTTCGTCCAAAATCACGCTATCACAATGCAAATTGATTTGTTGCGAATTATTTTCGGGAATTTCTACAATCGCCATAATCTCGCTTGGCGTGGTCAAATTTGATAGCGAACAAAATAAATTATGCCGAATTTCCACGAGATTTCCGAAATTTTTTTTGAATTTTTCCGGAATTTTTTCGCTACAAATCAAATATTTAAACGCTTTCTCGCCGAATTTTTCTGCAAACGCCAAAATCAGATGTTCGCCTTCCAAAAGGCAAAAACTTTTGACTTTATTTTCGGCAACTTTTTTGAAAAATTTGAAATCTTTATTATCTTTGGAAGTTATTGTTTTTATTAGCATTTTTGACATCATTTCAATAAGTTTTTTATCGGAGCAAATCCGATTCTATGAATTGGCGAAACTCCAAAAGTTTTGACTAACTCTAAATGTTTCGGCGTTGGATAACCTTTATGTTTGGCAAATTGATATTGCGGAAATTGCTTGTCTAATTCGCACATTTCGGCATCTCGGGCGGTTTTTGCCAAAATAGAAGCGGCGGCAATATTAGCAAAAAGTGCGTCGCCTTTGACGATTGTTTGCGTTTGTAATTGCAAATTTTGATTTTGCTGCGATTTAACAAAGTCCGAAAAATCTGGCTGTTTATTTCCATCAATTTGGACTAAAAATTGCGAATGATCATTTTTTTCTAAACTTTGCAAAATCACGGACTGCACGGCTCTTTGCATTGCTAACATTGCCGCCCATAAAATATTTAGCCGCAAAATTTCCTCCAAATTTGCCCGAGCGATCGCAAAAAATAACGCTTTTTGCTTGATTTCTTCTGCCAAAGCGTTACGTTTTTTCTCGCTCAATTTTTTGGAATCATTTAAGCCATCTATTTTGTTTGCCGAATCCAAAATCACGGCGGCGGCGAAAACATCTCCGGCGATTGGACCGCGTCCGGCTTCATCAACACCGATTTCATAATTTGTAGTAGGAAATTGTAAAGCAGCAATTTTTGTCAAATTTTCCATTTTTATACATTTATAAAGAATAAAATAAGCACAAGTAAAGTAAAGTAAATAAATACAAATAGATATTTATATTTATATTTATATTTATATTTATATTTATATTTATTTTATTTTTGATTTTTAGATTGAAAAATTTTTATGGAAATAAAAATTATGGAACCGCAAAATAAACTCAACTCCAAAGCAGTTGAATCAAAAAACAAACATTATCCAAATATGTCTATTTGCAAAAAATGGGCTCTTTGGAACGAATACGTTTGTGAAGAAACCCAAAAAAATTTTTCTAAAAATTTAAACAAATTTTTAATAAATCCATTTTTAAATTTCAATTCATTTTTTGCAGATATTATGAATAGCAATAATAACGACAAGCAAGACAATTCAACCATTGCTGAAGTTTTTCAGAAAGCAGCCAAACGCCATCCAGACATAGAGCAATTTTTTGTTGATGATTTGGAAATTTTATATAAAGCTCCGGATTTTCCCGGTGATCAACCGCCGTTATTATTTGTTCACGGGGCATTTTCATCGGCTTGGTGTTGGGTTGATACTTTTATGCCGTATTTTGCCAAATTAGGTCATCCTTGTTATGCACTTTCTTTGCGTTGTCACGGCAATAGCAAATCAGCAAATTCTTGTGTTGATTGGGTTTCTATCAGCGATTATGTTGATGATGTGGAAAAAGTTCTCAACAAATTAAAAGAAAAAGAAGAAACTGAACTATTTTTAGTAGCTCATTCTATGGGCGGATTTATCGCACAAAAATTCTTGGAACGCCAACCATCAAAAGGAGTTATTTTATTGTGTTCTGTGCCTCCGCAAGGTTTGGTGGCTTCACAAATGAGTTTATTAACTCAACAGCCGCATATTTGGGCACAAATGAATTCCATTATGGGAATGGGTTCAAATAACAAAGGTTTTGCCGATAAAAAATTAGTCCGCGAACTTTTCCATAGCAATGTTTCGGACGAATTCGTGGAAGAATTATCGCTGGGTTTGCAAATGGAATCGCACCGGGCAATTTGGGATATGTCTATGTTCAGTTTGCCGCAATTACGCTTGATAAATAAATCGCCAATGCTGATTGTCGGTGCTGATAATGATGTGTTAATTCCGGCGTTTTTGGTGAAATCAACCGGACAGGTTTATAATTTGCCGGTGCATATTTTTGAAGAAATGGGACACTTCATAATGTATGAAGATAACTGGCAACAAGTAGCCAATACAATTCACGACTGGATTGTTGAACAAAAGTAAAAAAATAAAAACATAAAAACATAAAAATATAAAAAATATAAAGATATAAAACTTTTCCACGAGAAATTTCAAAAATTTTTTGAGAATTCTCGTGGAAATTTGTTATTTTTATTTGTGTTTATTTGATGATTACGGTTTTGCCAGATTTTCCGCCTTTGGAACGCAAAAAATCTGCGATATCTGTGTTGTTATGCTGCAATGCAATATCCAAAGCGGTTTTGCCGTTGTCTAATGTGGCGTTGATGTTGGCTTTATGATTTACCAACATTTTTGAAATTTCCACCGAACCTTGATTTGACGCTGCAATCAATGCAGTCATTCCGTTTGGAGCAACTGCATCAACATTTGCACCTTTGGATAACAAAAATTTTACGATTTCTGCGTGACCTGCCATCGCTGCATAAATCAACGCCGTCCAGCCGTCTGAATTGATTTTGGCTCCGGCTTCTGCCAAAGTTTTTACCACTTCAAAATGTCCGCGAAATGCCGCTAATTTGAGAGCCGTGTCGCCGACTGCGTTTTGAATATCTAATTTTGCCTGTTTGTTGATTAACATTTTTACGTTGTCCAAATAGCCATCTCTGGCGGACAACATCAACAAAGTATTGCCTTCAATGTCGGTTGAATTCACGGAAGCACCGTTGTTGATATATTCGGCGAGTTGTTTGCTGTGTCCCATTTTGGCGGCGGAAATCAAATCGTCGTAGGTTTCGGCGACTGCCAAATTCAAATTAAAATTCAAATTTGAAAAAACTGCTAAAATTAAAATCAGCAATGATGAAAATATTTTTGTATGTTTCATAATTTTTAATATTTTTATTTTTGTATTTTTTATTGTAGTTATATTTATTTATAGTTTTTATTTTTATTTTAATTATTTTTCAAACTTCTTAATTGTAAAACTAATAAAATAAAAATAACTATGGAACAAATTAGTTCTATAATTGCCAAATAATTAACCGGAAATTTATCGGTTATTCTTACTAAACTTTCTAATAAATATAACTGAATTATTAACGATAGTTTTTGATAATTTTTGCGATTATTTTTATCTTTTAATATTGCAAAAAATGGAAATAGTAATGGAATCATTTTTAAAATTAACCAACTACCTCCGACTCTGATAGGGGCGATAAAACTTTCCCAAAAAATACATAATAAAATTAGCAAAAAAATAAACGCTAATAAAATATATGGAATATATAAAGTATATTTTTTCATAATTTAATTTAAAACTTAACTAATAATTTTTATTATTTTTATTATTTTTATTATTTTTATTATATAGGAACAAATAAAATGAATACTGAAATGAATACTACTGAAAATACAGAAAATATTGAAAAACTTCCACAAGTAGCAAAAACTACTAACGAAAATACTCAACCGACTTATAAACATAATTTACGAGCATTTTATAATTTATTTTTGGAAAAATTACCTTTTTTAAGAGAATATAAACCTCTTGCAGTTGGCGTGATGGAACAAATCCAACAAGCAATTTGCTCTGACCAACAAACCGCCGCCATTTTCAGCAAAACTTTATTGCGAAGAATGATGGCAATTCATACTAATCGCGAGATTTATTTGAGAGCCGTTATCAATAGCAATCAGCGTTATAATTTGGACGGATCTTTGGCAGATATAAATAATAAAGGTGCAATTACTGATTACGAAATTAGTTATTCACAAGAACGCTTGAAAGATGTTAAAGAACGTATTGAAAAAGCAAGACAACAATATGAACTTGCCAAAAAAGAAAAAGAATTAGAACAAAAACGCAAACAAGCAGAATATTTCCAAAGAAAAAAACTGCAACAACAAGGTAATAATAACCAGAACAGTAATAACAATTTTAAATATAAAAGCAAAGACGCAAAATATAATAAACCGCATAACGATAGCAATAATTTACATCATCAAAAAAATGATGAAAATATTTCAGCAATTATTAAAACTAAAACCAAACCAAAATTCAAATTTAATGCAAATTCGCAATCCGGAGCATTATTAGATAATTTCAAAAATATTCCGCAAGAAAGCGTAAAAGATAATAGTAATTTTAAAACACATAGTTTTGCGTCAAAAGCGGCAGAACACGGTGGAATTGCAACTAAAAAAACGCTTTCTTTGAAAGGCAAATTAAAATTAAAAACAAGCGATAAAGATCATAAAGACGACAATAAATAATTATTGTTTAAATAAATATTTTCCACGAGAAAATCAAAAATTTTTTTAGAATTCTCGTGGAAAATTTGTTTTTTTATACTTACTTTTTTTATTTTTTTATATGTATAAACAAAATTATAATCAAAACAATTTTGACACTTTTGACACTTTTGATAACGATAATGAAGAAGAATTTTTATCTAAAACCAAACGTAAGCAAATGATGGAAAATTTGCAAGAAATCGGAGAAAATTTAGTTTTATTAAATGATAATCAACTCAAAAAAATTAGCGAAGTAATTCCAGAAAATTTGTTAAACGCTATTTATGAAGCCAAAAGGTTAATCGCTCAAAATGCAAGAAGTAGCAAAAAACGTCAATTACAATTTATCGGCAAGTTAATGCGAAAAGTTGATGCAGAAATTATCGTAGCAAAATTAAATCAAATTCAAAATAATCATAACAATAACAATAACAATAATAATAATAATATTAAAAATTCAAATAACAATAACACAGAAATTTCAGAAAAAATACATAATATTTGCCAACAAATTATCAATAGTAATAATGAAAATTATATTTTTGAGTTTATAAATAATTTGAATTTGTCTGACCAACAAAAACGTGATTATCATTTTCAATTACGCACTTTAAAACGCAATATTATTAAAGAAAAAAATAAACAACAAAATCAAACAGAAAATATTTTAGAAAATAATGAAGTAAATGCAAATTTTGTTAATAGTAAAAACTATAAAAATTTGTTTCAAACCATAAAAAATATTCAAAATCTCGTGGAAATTCTTTAAACCAAAATATATATATATATAAATAAATAAATAAATAACAAAAATTAACACTATGAACGATCATAATAACGACAATATTATTGAAAAAACTGACGCAACTGCCTTTGCTGAATTAGGTATTAACGACAAACTGATTTCCGCTTTGTCTCTGTTGGGTTATGAAAATCCTTCGCCGATTCAGCAACAATGTATTCCTATTTTTTTGCAAGGTAATGATTTGCTCGGCGTGGCTCAAACCGGAACCGGCAAAACGGCGGCGTTTTCTTTGCCGATTTTGCAAAATATCAACATTTCGCAAAAATCTCCGCAAGCGTTGATTTTGGCTCCAACTCGCGAGTTGGCTTTGCAAGTTGCAGAATCCTTGCAAAGTTATGCAAAATTTCTGCCCGGATTTCACGTGTTGCCGATTTACGGCGGTCAAGCATACAATTTGCAACTCCGCCAACTATCACGCGGAGCCCAAGTAATCGTCGGAACGCCCGGACGCATAATGGATCACATAGAACGCAAAACCTTAAAATTAGATAACTTAAAAACCATAATTCTCGACGAAGCCGACGAAATGCTCCGAATGGGCTTCATTGAAGACGTAGAATGGATTTTGGAACACGTCCCAGAAAATCATCAAACCGGCTTATTTTCCGCAACTATGCCGGAACAAATCAAAAAAGTAGCACAAAAATATCTCAAAAATCCAACCGAAGTCAAAATTAAATCGGCAACCGCCACCGTAGAATCCATTTCTCAAAAATATTGGATCGTCAGCGGATTACACAAATTAGACGCCTTGACGCGTATTTTGGAAGTTGAAGACGATTTAGATGCCACTATAATTTTTGTCCGCACCAAAACTCAAACCGCAGAATTAGCCGACAAATTATCGGCACGTGGTTATGCCGCCGCCGCTCTGAACGGCGACTTAAATCAAGCAATGCGAGAACGCGTCATTGAACAACTCAAAAACGGCAATTTAGACATCGTCATCGCAACGGACGTGGCGGCTCGTGGAATTGACGTCCCAAGAATTAGCCACGTTATAAATTATGATATTCCTTACGACACCGAATCTTATGTGCATCGCATTGGCAGAACCGGACGTGCTGGGCGTAGTGGTCACGCAATTTTATTTGTCTCGCCGCGAGAAACCCGTTTGCTCAAATCCATTGAACGAGCAACTCGGCAGAAAATTTCGGCGATTACTTTGCCAACTCGTGCCGATGTAACTATGCGAAGAGTTGCCGGATTCAAAGAAAAAATCGCCGAAGTTATGGAAAAACAAAAATTAGATTTTTTCCGCCAGTTAGTTTCTCAAATGACCGAATCCGACAACGAATCCGACAACGAATCCAAAAACGCTGATTTATTGAATATCGCTGCCGCTTTGGCTTTTATGGCACAACAAAATCGCCCTTTACAAATTCCTGACGAAGATCCTCCGCCTTATGAACGCAATCGCAAAGAACAGCACGAACGTAAAATCAGCGGAAAAAATCAAAAAAATAACAAAAAACAAAACGAAAAAGAAAAAGAAAAAGATAAACCGCAATTCAATAATGATTACGCCGAAAATTCTTTTGCTATGACCAAATATAGAATTGATGTCGGCAGAAATCACGGCGTTCAGGTCAAAGATATCGTCGGAGCGTTCGCTAACGAAACCGGTTTGCAAAGTCGTTATATCGGCAGAATCGGCTTGTATGAAGAAAGTTCCACTATTGAATTGCCATCCGGAATGCCAAAAGCCACCGAAAATCTAATGCAGCGAATTCGCATCAAAGGTTTTGCCATAAATTTACGCCGTGATGGCGGTAGCGAAAAAAATTTCAAAAATCATAATGCTAACATTGATAGCAAACGCCGCAATTACAAAAATAGAGAACGACGTCGCAATAAATAAAAGCAAAAAACAAATTTTCCACGAGATTTTCCAAAAATTTTTTGGA
>SFHR01000049.1 GCA_004555545.1 Dechloromonas aromatica (nom. nud.) | reverse complement strand
AATATACTGAACTTCCCAACAAAATAAATTTGATATTTATAAAAAATTCCACGAGAATTCCCAAAAACTTTTTGAGATTTCTCGTGGAATTTTTTTATGTTTTTATTTTTTTACTTTTTATTTTTGTTTGAAAAACTGACATTCCATTCCCGAATTTATTTTTACTTCTCTGGACGGAATTATTTTGCTTTTGAATCCTAACTTCACGCACATATACGGCGTCCTTTGATCATACGTCAAACGGTGATAAATACAACGCATACAATTTGGAGGCGTATCATTTGACTGATTTTTTTCTATTTCATTATGTAATAATGTTTGCATTTTGTAATATAAAAAATTTATCGCTCATTACTCTTGAAATTCACAGAAAAAGCACAATATATATTTTAAATTCTTTTCAATTTTATAAATTTATAAACTATTTTTGTTATTTCAAAATGAACCAAAATATTCCGCAAGATCAAGAACTTCCTCCACAAAATCCTACGGCTAATGAGGAAATTATCACAAATGAAAAAGATGAAAATCAAGTCGTCGATGAAACTGTAATTTCGTCTGAAACTGAAAATATTAGTAATGATGCCGATGACGATTTTCGCCAACAAATCAGCGAGTTTGAAACCCAATTAGCAACCGCAAATAAAGAAATCGCCAAGTTAAAAGACGGATTTTTACGTGCCAAAGCCGAAGTTGAAAACGTCCGCCGTATTGCCGGAGAAGAAAATTTAAAAGCTAAAAAATTTGCTGTTGAAAACTTTGCCAAAGATTTGTTGGCTGCCAAAGATAGCTTGGAAGCCGCTTTGAACGCCAAAGAACAAACCATAGAAAATTTTTATAACGGCGTAGATTTGATATTAAAACAATTAAATGCAGCTTTTGAAAAAAATAATTTGCTGGAAGTAAATCCGATCAACCAAGAAAAATTTAACCCAAATTATCACCAAGCAATTCAAATGGTGCCGAGTGCCGAAGTCGCCAAAGATTGCGTGATTTCCGTATTACAAAAAGGTTATTTAATCGCCGATAGAGTTTTGCGTCCAGCGATGGTGATTGTTTCGGCTGGAAATCCGGAGGGAACAAGCCAAGAACCAAATCAACAAAATTAAACTCAAACTCAAAATAATCAAGAAAATCCAAAAAAATAAAAATATAAAAACAATTTTCCACGAGATTCGCAAAAATTTTTTTGGATTTCTCGTGGAAAATCTGGCGGCGTTAAAACTTCCCAAATATGCGGCATTTTCAGCACTTTTTCGCTGAATTGTCTTTCATATTTTTATCCAACTGGTACACAAAATTCGTCTGCTAAAAAATAATCCATCGTCGGAATTCCGGTGGTTCCGAGCCAACCGATCCAAGATATTTGAATCGGTGCTGGTTTTAAGGCAAACATTTTCAGCCGGTGATTTAGTGTATAACCCGACAAATCAAACAAAATATTTATTTCATCTTGCCGAATTTTTTCGGCGGCTTGATTATCATCCAAGTTATAAATATTTCGCCAGTGTGATAATTTTTTGATTTCTTCGCTCACAGAATCTTCGTTAGTTGTAGATTTAGTCATATAAGTAAAAACTTCAATTTTGTTAGCATTCTTTGCGTTATTTTTTTGCAGTTCTTGTAGTAATTTTTTGAAAAAAAACATTACTACGTGATGCCGAAAATCCCCAGAGACAAAACCTATTTTTAACGTTTTTAATGTTTGTATTTTTGTTGTTTTTTTATAATTACTATCATAAGAATATTGTTGTGGATAACTTTTACTAATTAAATTACTATACATTGTTATATTGTTTATAAAATCTGCTTTTTTATTCTCACAGTAAGGATCAATTAACAAGTGCAAAGAATAACTATCTGCCAAAGTTTTATAATACAAATTTTTATCAAAATTATTTTTGTTTTTTGTTAATACTTCAATAGCAACATTAGCGATTTTATACGCCATTTCTGCTTCACCTATATTTAACATTGCCCACGCCAAACGTTCCCAAGTTTGATGATTATTTGCTTGAATTTCACAAGCTTTTGATAATATTTGCACTGCTTCAAAACGCTTTCCTTGAGCATTCAAAGCAATTCCCAATGATAACAAACCATCGCCTTTTGGATTGATTTTTATGGATTGTCTGGCATAATTTTCTGCAGAAATTAAATCTCCCAAAACATTGCACATATTTGAATTTAAAACCAGCATTAAACTTTTATGATAACCATCAAATTTATCATAACTAATCGCCAAATCTGCGTGTTTTTTTGTTTTATTTATATCGCCAATTTGACAATACATAAACGCCAAATTTCCGTGCAATTTATGCAAATTATCTTGATTAAATAAGTTATTTAATGAAAAATAACTAAATTTGCCACTATTATTATTTTCATCATACAAAACTTTCAAAAAGTTTATTAAATGAGTTTTAAATTTACTATTTTCTTTTGTTGCAACTAAACCATCTAAAAAAGTCAAAAGATTTAATAATTTTTGCTTATTTTTATTTAAAAAATCATCTACGAACAAAATCGCTGCACAAGCGTTTGCGGCGGCAAAATCATATTTTTGCAAATGCTTATAAAGCAAAGCTAACGCAAAAAATCCTGCACTTTGTTGCGGAAAATTTTCTATTACTAACTGTGATTTTTGGAACAAATTATTTACTTTTTCATCATCAAAATTTGTAGCAACAAAATTCAAATCATTATCAACAAAATTATCCAAGAATTTTTGTAAATCTATTAAATCGTTCATAAATGAGTAAATATAAGTAAATATAAATTTTTTATTTTTCTAACATTTTTCCACGAGAAATCCCAAAAAATTTTTGAGAAATCTCGTGGAAAATTTGCAACAAATAAAAAAGAAAATTAAAAATTAAATCAAAAATTAAATTCCCCACAATTTTTGAATTATTCCTTTGGCGATAAAACCTAACATTCCTAACGCCAACACCAAAAATAATACAAACGTTCCGGTTTTTCCTGCCTTTGATTTCCACGCTAATTCGCCGATGATAAATAACAAAAATAAAATCAACGCCGCAATGCCATATGACATAAAAAAGTCCGTTAATTCTGCTTCAGTAAATCCAAAAATTGTGCCTTCTTGCATTTTTTATTTCCTTATGAATTTTCCAAAACAATAGATTCTATGTTCACTGCAACGTCTTTACAGTGATCGGTCACGGCTTCCAAAACTTCATAAACTTGCTTTAATTTTATGATTTCTCTTACGTCCGGTTCTTCGCGAAATAAATGCGACATTGCCTCGCGATAAGCTCGGTCAGCGGCAGTTTCTAATTCTGCGATTTCATGGCATAAACGCAAAATTGCCGGAGCGTTATCCATAGAATGCAACAATCGCACGACGGAGTTGATGCGTTCACAGCAATGCATAGTAATTTCTCCGAGTTTTTGGATTTCTTCCGGAGCGTGTTGTAAATCATATAACGAAACTACTTCGGCAACATCTTGAATGATATCTAAAACGTCGTCCAAATTGCCGATTAAAGAATGGATTTCATCGCGGTCAAAAGGCGTGATAAAAGATGAATGTAATTTGGTCAGCACTTCGTGAGTAATATTGTCGGCTTGATGTTCAAATTTATCAATGTTATCGGCGTTACGACTGATTTCCGTTGGATTATTTTGCACTAACGCTTTGGTCAATTCAAACAAGGATTCGCCGCCTTTTTGCACGAGTTCGGCGTGTTTATTAAATAATTCAAAATACTTTACTTCTTTTGGCATTAAGCGATGAAACATTAGAAACCTGCTATTTATTATTGATATTTATTTCTTGATTTTGTTTTGTTTTGTTTTGTTTTGCTTATTAAAAAATTTACACTAACTAACCAAAGTTCCTTCATTTTTTCCCAAAATAATATCTTTCAAAGCACCTTGTTTAAAAATAGAGAAAACGTTAATCGGCAATTTTTGATCGCGGCATAAAGCAAATGCCGTAGAATCCATAACTTGCAAATTTTTAGAAATCGCTTCATCAAAAGAAATCTGTTGATATTTTGTAGCCTCTGGATTTTTCTTTGGATCTGCGGTATAAATTCCATCAACTTTGGTAGCTTTCAAAACGATTTCCGCTCCGATTTCGGCTCCACGCAAAGCGGCGGCAGTGTCAGTAGTAAAAAAAGGATTTCCGGTTCCGGCGGCAAAGATAACGATTTTTTTCTCTTCCAAATAACGAATTGATTTTCCGCGTATATACGGCTCCACAACTTGATCAATACGCAAACCAGATTGCACACGAGCATTTACATTTTTTTGACGTAACGTATCTGCCAAAGCCATTGCATTCATCACGGTTGCCAACATTCCCATATAATCAGCGGTTGCCCGATCCATTCCGGTTGCGGTGCCGGTCATTCCGCGAAAAATATTTCCGCCGCCGATTACTACGCCGATTTCCACGCCCAAATAATGGATACTTTTTATTTCATCACAAATTTGGCTGATTGTTTGATTATCAATTCCGTAAGCGGTTTTGCCCATCAAAGCTTCACCGGACAACTTCAATAAAATGCGTTTATATTTTGTATTCATTGCTATTCTTTAATTCTTTTAAATAATGTTATAAATATTGTAAATGTTGTAAATGTTGTAAATGTTGTAAATGTTGTAAAAAAATTTCCACGAGATTTTATAAATTTTTTTTGGAAAATATTAAGAATTAAGAAAACCACTCATTTACCCAAAGGTCTATATGTTGCTGAATAAAGCCAAAATTTAGCACTTGTTGTTGTAGTTGCTGCCCAAGTTTTTTAGTATTTTCCAAATCGTTAATATGTTGCAAAATTGCATTTGTCCAAGATTCTTGCGTATTTTTGACGCGAGTTATAGAAAAATTTTTGCAACAACCTTCTTGATTTGTATAAGGGCCAAAATCGGTAGCGATTACCGGATAGCCCAAAATTCCGTATTCCAAAACTTTGAGATTTGATTTACAAGCATTGAAATCGTTGTAATCTAACGGAGCAACTGCCAAATCTAAATTTAGCGATGCTAATTTTTCGGCATAATTTTCTAACGGAACATAATCGTGATATTCGGCTAAATATTTGCGAATATTTTGCGGATATTGCCCAAAGAAAATCCAGTCAATTTGATTTGCGGTTTCTTTTATTACATTTTCTAATAAATAAGTATCAACGCTATGACTTGCTGAACCGGTATAACCAACACGAGGTTTTCTATTTTGATTACTAATTTCGGAACTAATTTGATTACTTTGGCTAATTTTTTGCTCGGCTAAATATTTCCATTCTTTTTCATTTAAGCGGTTTGGAATGATTACAATATTTTTATGATATTGTGAATATTTATTCGCTAATTCTGGAGAGGCAACCGTTAATTTATGACAATATTGAAACATATTTAAAGTGGTTTGCAAAGTATGCAAAGGGTTTTCTCCATAATGCGGACTATTTTTGGGAGTTGCGGCTAATAAATCGTCAATATCATAGACGATTTTGAATTTACTACTTGCAAGCTTGATATTTTCAAAATATGGATATTTTGGTTTTACTAAATACATACGTTGTACCAACATAGTATCAATATTACAAGCCACCAAATCAAAAGTTGTATATTGATTTATATTAATATTTTGATCGCCTTTATTAGCATTATTAACATTATTTTGCCGTAATTCTTGCGTCATAGAATCGCTGGTTTCCAAATTTATTTTGCCTTGTTCATAAGCAATATTTGCTGGATAACTAATGCGTAATTTTCCGCAATTTGTTTTATCGCCCGGATATGCTAATAAAGTTTTTTTATGTTTTGTAGGAATTAAATGCTGCCGACTAATATTTGCTAATTCTTTGATTTCAAAAGGAACGTTTCTGCTATAATTTTTGTTATAAAAACCATCGTTAGCAATGATTTTTGCATAATTTTTTAGCAAATAATTATGTTCATTTTCTTGTATAGGTGCAATGTTAATTTGTTGAGCCAAAAGTTGTATTTTTGGATTCCATAAATGTCTAATTAAATTATTTTGCTGTTTAGTTTTTAAACATAAATCTATAACCGCAGCAATATTATTTAATTGCAAATTAAAGCCATTATTTTCTATATAAAATTTGCGAGAAAACATTAACGCTAATGGCGAAACTGAACTGATATTTTGTAGCGTTTGCACTTGTATTGCAAAGTTATAATTTTCATTATAATTCCCAGCATTATTTGCACTATTTATATAATCATTATTATTTATTCCGTGAGCAAATCCACAAGCAAAACCTGTGCAACCCAAAATCATAGCATTACCGATTATATTATTATTTTTGTCTATAATTTTTGGTGCAACTAAACCTATATTTTTGCGTTGAGTTATTGCTAACCATTGCAAAATATTTTCATTTTGTTTATTGAATGACAAATAACTATCTAACAACAGAATATAAGCCGCTTCATTATTGCGAATAATATTATCAACAGCTTGAATATAAGTATTATTTTCCGGCTGAATTAGTATGAATAAATTTGGAATATTTAACTCAGAAATTTTGGTTAAAAAATTTGTTGCTTCGGCAGAAATTTCATTTATATTTACTACAATTACTAACGAAATATCAACGTTAATTTGTTGATTTTGCTGCTGTTGAACAACATTTAAAATCGGCAAAAATTCGCGTTCAATCAGCCGCTGACATTGTAATAATTCTTTTGGTGCGTTGGCAATCCATAACAAAGAATTATTATTATTATTGCTATTGTTATTATTTAAAGCAAAATTCAAATTATAAAAATTATTATTTTTGCTGATATTTACCGAAATATTTTGCTCTTGTTTATCAAAATAATTTTGAATTAAATTTGTATAGTTTTTATAATTTTCATTATCATTATTTACTTTCACTAAATATTTTTGCAATAAAACTTCTGCACAATGTAAAATATTTATATCGTTATTATAAGTTAATGAATTAAAAACTAATTCAACAAAATTATTATTACTATTATTTGCAAAATTTGCAATACTATCTAAATTGATTTGTTGCTGCAAAAAATCATTATTAAAAAATAAACTGTTGCCTATATAATTTGGATATTCTAAAAAATAATCTAATGCAAAATCTTGTTTAAAATCAATCTGCAAAAAATCAACATTTTTATTATTTATATAATCTATATAAACCTCATCTGTATAAATTAAGTTTATATTTTCATTTTGTTGATTTTGTTGATTTTGTTGATTATATTCCATCAAAATTGCCAACGCCGATTCGGTTAGCAAATCACCATTATTTATAAAAATACTGAAAACTGCTTTATTACTTTCTTGTTGAATAAAATCTGCAACATCTTTCCACGAGATTTCGTTATTTTTTTCTGGCTTTATTAGTATTATTTGATGCTGAAAATTCAACGGTTGATTAAAATTATAAATATAATCTTTATTATCAGCAACTAAAATAATTCTGAAATTTTTTTCTACTTGTTTTGATAATGATAATAAAGTTTGTTCTAACAAAAAATTTGTATTTTGTGATACATTATTTTTAACCAAAATATAAACATCACAAATAAATTTATTATTGTTATTATTGTTATTATTTTTATTATTTTTATTATTTGTATTATTTGTATTTATATAATTTTGATAATGTAAAATTTCCGTCGCTGGTGTAGTATGTAAATATAAAAATTTTTGATATTTATTATAGTAATAATCAAATTTATTATTGTTATTGTTGTTGCTATTGCTATTGCTGCTGCTATTCTGCATTATTAAATTTTTCCTTATCTTCTTTAATACGTATGATTTTTTGCACGCCATTTAATTGTCTTACTTTTCGCAAAACATTCGCCAAGTGCATACGATTTTTTACTTGAATAGTAAATAACATTTTCATAGTTGTATCAATATTATTTTCTGCTGTCATATAAGCACCTTCAATGTTGGCTTTATTTTCGTTCATTACTTTTGCTAACTGCGCTAAAATTCCAACAATTTTATCGGTTTCTATTTGCAAACGCACATTAAATAACGGCGAATTATTATCCGTTGCAATATCTTTTAAATTTTGCGGACTCCAAATAACATTTATCCATTTATTGTTTTCAGTTTGTAATGATTTTTGAATTTTCAAACAATCTTTGCAATGAATTTTTAAACCTACGCCTTTTTTGATTTTGCCAACAATTTCATCTCCCGGAATCGGCGAACAACAATTCGCATACTGAATTGCTATGCCTTCATTGCCGGAAATAATCAAAGTGCTATCAGCCAAATCATTTTCTATGCCGTTTTTGCCATTTTTGGAAATCGGCAAACTATCACGGGCGATAATTTGTTTTACCAAAACTTTTGCCGAACAAATTCCGTTACCGATGTCCGCATAAATTTCAGAAATATCAGAATGTCCGTAATTTTTTAACAATTCTGACCAAATAAATTCAGGGATATTTTCTTGCACCATTCCCAAATTAGAAAGTTCTTGTTCCAATAAATGTTTGCCTAATTTGATGGCACTTTCATTTTGTTGCAACAATAAAGAATGTTTGATTTTGCTTCTGGCACGACCGGTTTTGGCAAAATTCAACCAATTTTCTTTTGGACTTGCTTCGTTTTCGGTTTGAATTTCTACGATATCACCATTATTTAAAACATAATTTAACGCAGAAACTTTGCCATTGACTACCGCTGTCACAGCGTGATTTCCAACATTATTATTGATTGCATAAGCAAAATCTATGGCAGTTGCTCCTTTTTTGATGGCAATAATTTCGCCTTTTGGCGTGAAAACATAAGCATCTTCAGCGAGTAAATCAGTTTTGACATTTTCATAAAATTCATAACTATCATTGCCTTGAATATCTAACAAAGATTTCACCCAATGATAACTTTTATTTTTGTTGGCTAATTTTTCGCTATCTCTGCGGATGGTTTTATTAAAAATATTGATAATGCCTTCTTCGGCGATTTTGTGCATTTCTTCGGTGCGAATATGAATGCTAATCGGCGTTCCATAAAGCCCAATCAATTCCGTATGCAAAGATTGATAGCCATTACTTTTCGGCAGAGCAATATAATCAGCAAAGCGATTTGTTTTTGGTTTATACAAATAATGCAAAGCTCCCAAAACTAAATAGCATTCGGGAATATTTTCCACGAGAATCCGAAAATTTTGTATGTCCATAACTTCGGAAAATGAAATTTTTTTCTCTTTCATTTGTTCTATCAAAGCAAACAAACCTTTTTCACGGACTTTTATTTCGGCTTTGATTTTGAAATTCTTCAAAGAATTCAAAGAACTAGAAATCGTATTATCGCGGTTAAAACTTTGCAAAGCCGTTTGAATATCATTGAAAATTTTTTTATGTAATTCTTCACGTTCTTTGCGAAAATGTTTCATAGCTTTTTCCAAAACTTTGGCACGATTTGGATAAATCAAACGATAACAAATATCTTTGAATTCTCTATAAACGGTCATCAAACCAAGACGCAAAGCAATCGGAGCATAAACTTCTTGAGTTTCGAAAGCAATTCGTCTGCG
Organism: Dechloromonas aromatica (nom. nud.); assembly: GCA_004555545.1. Taxonomy (GTDB): domain Bacteria; phylum Pseudomonadota; class Gammaproteobacteria; order Burkholderiales; family Rhodocyclaceae; genus SFHR01. Next base: position 20,930 of record SFHR01000049.1, on the reverse strand, counting down.
TTTATCTGGACGCATTGCCGACATTGTGCGTAAATTATGTTGGCGATCAGAAAGTTTGACCAAAATCACGCGTAAATCTTTTGCCATCGCAAATAACATTTTGCGGAAATTTTCTGCTTGAGCTTCTTTGTAGGATGAAAATTCCAATTTGTCTATTTTGGATAAACCATCAACCAAATCGGCGATTACTTGTCCGAATTTTGCGACTAATTCGGCTTTGGAAGTTCCGGTATCTTCCATTACGTCGTGCAATAAAGCCGCACAGACGGCATCACAATCTAAACGCCATTCTGCTACAGTTTTGGCAACTGCAAGTGGGTGCGAAATATAAGGTTCGCCGGATGCTCGGCGTTGTGGTGCGTGAGCAACTTTTGCTAATTCAAAAGCGGATTTAACTTTTTGGATTTCTTCAAAATTCAAATATAAAGAAACTTCTTCCAAAAAATTTTGCCAATCTGCTTCCAAATCATAAGTATTTGAAGCATTTGAATTATTTGCATTTTTATCATTTTTTGATTCATTTTCGTTATTATTTTCGTCGGCATCAAAATAATGAAAAACATTGCTGTTGTTATCATTTTCATTTTCATTTTTATTATTGTCGGCTAAATTTTGAAACGGAGAAAAAAATTGCGAATAATGATAAATAGGAAACAAAGAATTCATAGCGGTATTTTTTTGCACCCAATATTGTTATTTTTTTATTTTGTTAAAAATTTAAAAAACTTTAAAAACTTTTAAAAACTTTTAAAAACTTTTTCCACGAGATTTTAAATTTTATTTTTGAACTTCTAAAAAAAATTTATAAATTCTCGTGGAAAAAACTTAAAAAGTTTAAAATTGCTTCATTAACAAACAATAAACAAAAACAATGATAAACATTGAAAATATAAATAATAAATAATAAATAATAAATAATAAATAAAAATTACAGAAAGGAGTTTTGCCAAATGGCGGAATCAAAACCTGAACAAACTGAAAATAATAAAAAGGAAAAGCAAATTTCTTTTTATGAAAAGCATAAAAAAATTTATATCAAAGAAGTTTCCGGCTGGTGGAATCACTGGCGATGGTTCTTTGTGATTTTCACGCAAATTATTTTTTATGGTTTGCCTTGGATAACTTGGAATGATCGTCAAGCCGTGTTATTCCATTTGGTAGAACGCAAATTCTATATTTTTGGCTTGGTGCTTTGGCCTCAAGATGTTTTTTATTTGGCAATTTTGCTGATTATTTCGGCGTATGCGTTGTTTTTATTCACTGCAGTTGCCGGACGACTTTTCTGCGGTTACGCTTGTCCGCAAACGGTTTATACCGAAATTTATATGTGGATTGAAAATCGCATAGAAGGTGCAGATCGCCTCAAACGTAAAAAATTAGATGAAGCACCGATGTCGGCAGAAAAATTCCGCAAAAAATTTATCAAACATTTTTTATGGATTGCTTTGGCACTTTGGACAGGTTTCACGCTGACCGCATATTTCACGCCAATGAGCGAATTATTTGCAGAATTCCCATACGATTTATCAGCGTGGGAAACTTTCTGGATTTTGTTTTACGCAGCTTTTTTATATATGCAAGCCGGATTTCTCCGCGAACAAGTTTGTAAATACATGTGTCCATACGCACGTTTTCAAGGCGTTATGTATGACCCAGATACGCTGGTTATCACTTACGATAAAGTTCGTGGCGAACCGCGTGGTCTGAAGAAAAAATCCGCCAAAGCTGAGGCTGATAACGCAGTAAAACTCGGAGATTGTGTGGATTGTAATTTGTGCGTAGTCGCTTGTCCGACCGGCATTGATATCCGCAATGGTTTGCAATATGAATGTATCGGCTGCGGTGCTTGTATTGATGCTTGTGATCCGGTGATGGATAAACTCAAAAAGCCAAAATGCTCTGGCAAAAGGCAAGGAACACGAAGGTTTGTTCAAACATTTATGGCGTCCTCGCATTATGATTTATAGCGGAATTTTGGCGTTGATTATTGCGGCGGCTGGTTGGTCGTTAGTTGCTCGGGTGCCGTTAAAAGTTGATGTAATTCGCGATCGTGCGGTATTAGCTCGGGAAAATATTCAGGGAAGAATTGAAAACGTTTATGAATTAAAAATTATGAACGTCACCGAACAACCGCAAAAATACACAATTTCCGTAGAAGGCTTGCCCGGAATTGCGATGAAATCGGAAGTTGATTTGCCAATAGAAGTTGCACCGGCGGCAAACCACGAGGTCAGCGTTACGGTTGATGTAGAACCAGATGCGGCTCCGGAAGGTGCAAATAATATTTATTTTGTGATTAAATCCGTTGATGACGAGAATCTACAAGTCAGAGAAAAAGCATCGTTCTTAATGCAAAAAGATTAAAAATTTCAAAATAAATAACAAAAATTTTCCACGAGAAATCCCAAAAATTTTTTGAGAAATCTCGTGGAAAATTATTTAATTTTATATACATATTTTGCATAAAAATTTTGCATAAAAATTTTGCTTTACTAACGAACTTTTTTCATTATTGTTAATACTATATTTTTGTCGTTTATAAATTTAGTTTGTTATGTTTTTATAAATATTACTGAAAATATTTTTATACAATCGGCAAACTATTTTTTATCACAAGTAATAACTTTTATTGCTTGTTGTAATTTAGTAATTTATTTTTCGTTTTATGCTAACTACAATTTCTAACTTTTTTTCTGCGATTCATCCTTTATACAAAACCGTCGGATTATTATTGCTTTCCAACATTTTTATGACTTTCGCTTGGTATTCGCATCTGAAATTCTTGCCCGACAAATCTATTTTCTACGCCGTTATATTTTCTTGGAGCATCGCACTTTTTGAATATTCTCTGATGATTCCGGCGAATCGTATTGGCAACCAAATTCTTTCATTACCGCAATTAAAAATCTTGCAAGAAGCCATCACGTTAATTGTTTTTGTGCCGTTTGCAATATTTTTTATGAAACAACCGCTCAAATTAGATTTTTTATGGGCTGCCTTATGTCTATGTGGTGCGGTTTATTTTATTTTTCGTTCGCCGTAGCAATTCATAAGACAATTCATAAAACTTTTCCACGAGAATTCAAAAAATATTTTTAAAATCTCGTGGAAATTTTTTATAACCATAACAAAAATATAAAAAAATATAAAAAAATATAAAAAAATATAAAAAAATATAAAAAACAAAGAAAGCAAAAATTATGTCCGCACAAGTTTTAACTCGCCGCCTAACAATTTCTGATTTGCAAAAAAAAGCCATCAATAACGAAAAAATTGTGATGCTCACTTGCTACGACGCCAGTTTTGCCAAAGTTTTAGATATGGCAAAAGTTGATTGCATTTTAATCGGCGATTCGCTGGGAAATGTAATTCAAGGCAAAGATAGCACTTTGTCGGTATCGTTGGATGATATTATTTATCATACAAAATGCGTAAAACGTGGCTGTCAAACGCCGTTGATTATCGCCGATATGCCGTTCGGAACTTCGCAAGTATCACCAAAGAAAACTTATGAAAACGCCGTAAAACTTTTGGCTGCCGGTGCAAATATGGTCAAAATTGAAGGCGGCGAAGAAATGGTCGCCACGACAGCTTTTTTGACTTCACGCGGAATTCCGGTTTGTTCGCATATAGGTTTGACGCCGCAATCAGTTAATACTTTGGGCGGATATAAAGTGCAAGGTCGCGACGAATCAGCGGCAGCCAAAATGAAACAATCGGCGTTGGCTTTGCAAGACGCTGGAGCTACAATGATCGTTTTGGAAGCAATTCCATCGGCTTTGGGCGAAGAATTAAGCAAAATTTTAGACATTATCACCATCGGCATTGGTGCCGGTGCCGCAACCGACGGTCAAGTTTTGGTTTTGCAAGATATGCTAAATATTCCGCCGGGCAAAAAAGCAAAATTCGTCAAAAATTATATGGCGGCAGCAATTGCAAATGGCGGAACTGATGTTTTATCGGCAGTGGAATTAGCCGTGAAAGAAATCAAAAACGGAGATTTTCCGTCTGCTGAATATTCTTATAACTAAAAATAAAAATTTATGGAAAATTTAGAAAACTTAAAAATTTTGCACGATTTGCAACAAACTTTGCAAAGTCGTAAAAATGCTGACCCAACGCAATCTTACACGGCAAAATTATTTCATAAAGGCAACGACGCTTTATTAAAAAAATTTGCCGAAGAATCTGCCGAATTTGCTTTGGCAGCCAAAGATTTTCAATTTGCAAGTAATTCGCAAAATCAGCAACATTTGATTTACGAAGCCGCTGATGTGATGTATCATTTTTTGGCAACGCTAACTTTTCATAATCTTGATTTTGCCGATGTCTGCAAAGAATTAAAACGCCGTGAAGGAACGTCCGGAATCGCAGAAAAAAATAGTCGCAAAGAAAAATAATTATTTTTATAATTATTTTTATATCTAAATTTAATAAAAAATATTCCAAAAATTTTAGGAGAATTCTCGTGGAAAATAATTCAAATTGCATTTTTTGCAAAATCGTCGCCGGACAAATTCCGTCCAACAAAATTTATGAAGATGATGATATTTTAGCGTTTCACGATATTTCGCCGTTACGCGATATTCACGCTTTGATTATTCCCAAAAAACATATTGCTTCTCTCGCTGACACCGAAAATAGCGACGCCGAAGTTCTCGGAAAAATGATGGCAAAAATCAAAGATATTGGCAAACTTGTTGGTGCAGACGCTGGTTTTCGTTGCATAATCAACACCAAAGAAGTCGGCGGTCAAGAAGTTCCGCATTTACATATTCATTTGATTTCCACCAAAGACGGCAGTTGCGTTGGCAAAATGATTGGCTAAAAATAAAAACATAACAGGAGATTTTTTATGGGAAGTTTTTCTATTTGGCACTGGCTTGTAGTTTTGGTTATTGTAATGTTAGTTTTTGGTACCAAAAAATTGCCAAGCATCGGCAAAGATGTAGGAAATGCAATCAAAGGATTTCGCGAAGGAATGAAAGAAGCAAATGCTGAACAAACTTTGCAAAATCAACAAAATCCGCAGAATCAGCAAACTTTGTTGAACGAAAATCAAACGCAAAAATAATGTTTGATATTTCTTTTTCAGAAATCTTGGTAGTTTTTGTGATTTCGTTAATCGTTATCGGGCCAGAAAAACTGCCGAGCGTAGCAAAAAAATTCGGAAAAATAATTGCAAGATTTCGCAGATATATCAGCAACGTTCGCCAAGAAATAGACAAAGATTTACAGTTGGAAGAATTACAAAATTTGAAAAATAATTTTTATCAGCAGACGCAACAATTCCAACAAGAATTTACGAATTTTGCAAATGATATTCAGGCGGAAATTTATCAACAACAGCAGCAAGAAATGCAAAATCAGCCGCAACAACAAGAGCGTCCGTTTGATGATTTTTGTGGCCCAATGCCAAAAGTAAAAAAATAAATTTTCCACGAGATTTCCAAAAAAATTTATAGAAATCTCGTGGAAAAGTGTTTTTTTTTATATATTGTTATTTATGTTTTGTAGATTAAAAAATATTTTTCCATCAACTGAACCGGCAACAATAAAACTTGCGGCGGCACTTGCAGATTTAAAAGTTAATTCTTTGTTTAATTTATACGTAAATTCATCATTTACTTCGCAATCAGAACCGATGTTTTTTATACATTGTTCACGTTTTTCTATTGCTTCTTTCATAGTTAAATGTTTGCTATTTGTTTTTGCAAAAATTGCACCTTTTAATAAAACATATTCGTTATTTCCATTTATAAAAATTGTTCCTGATATTTCGCCGCCTCTTTTTAGTAATTTACGTTTGCCAGAATATTTTTTTATTGGATTTTGTTCCAATTTAATAACACAATAATTTTTTATTTCTTGCCAATCTGCTTCATTAAATTTTGTATTTTCTAAATGTTGTTCTAAATACTTTTTAATTTCTGATAACTTGCTTTATTTTGCCTTTATTTCTTTTATTTTTTCTAAACATTTACTTTTATCAGGTTCAGCAAAATTATAGTTATCTTTATGTAAAAACAAAGTCAAATAATCAACAACTTTATCAATATTATTTTCACATAAATTCAAAGTTAAAAACAAGGAGTCAGCAAATTTTCCAGTAGTCAAATTGTTATAAAAATACCACTCTTTTCCATTAGTCAAAATAGAAATTAGCGGACGCATATGATTTGTATAACCAAATAATTGCTTTTCGCCTTCATATTTTTTTAATTTATCTATGGCTTTTAATTCCATAAATACCAAAGGATCATTTTGTAATTTATTATTTTCATCTAACAAAGCAATATCAACCCGAGTTTTTTGGTCTTTATTATCATCATTTTTGATAACTGAAGACTCATCAAAAACTTCTTTTTTGTTTTTAGAATTCCAACCTAATTCATCTAATATTGCATAAACAATTCCACTACGAACATTTTGTTCTATTTTGTAAGCAGGATTATCAATATCATCAATAATTTTTTTAATAGTATTTTTTAAATTTCCGTTCATAATTTATTATTTATATTTAACATTTTATATTTAGTATTTACAAAAAAATTTCCACGAGATTTTCCAAAAATTTTTTGCGATTTCTCGTGGAATTTTGTTGTATTTTTTATTTTTGATTTTTTATTTTTGATTTTTTATTTTTGATTTTTTATTTTTGTTATTGATTTTTCAAAAGACAATATAACTTTGCCAAAGTTGGATTTTTATAAATAAACAGGCGATTTGTCAGCCATTTTCCGGACTTTTCTTTGGTGACTATGCGTTTGATGTAATTTGCATTTTTTGGAAAATTTTTGGCTAAATTTGCTCCGGGTTCGCAAGTATAAAGATTGTTAAAACCCGCAATATTCGCAACTTCCACATAATCGGCATCATAATAACCTTGCGGCCAACATAAATGAAAATCATTTTCATTTGCGTCTGAATTTGCGTAATTATCAAAATTTTGCTGCAGAATTTCCTTTGCCGCTTCCAAATCTTCAAATAACGCCTCTTTTTTAGCATTTGCGTCATCGGCAAAAATTTTGTCAAAACGTTGATGCGTATGCGTGTGGCAATGAAATTCAAAAGTTCCATTTTGCTGCATTTTGTTGATTTCTTGCCAAGTTATGATAACTTTGTCGGCTTTATTTTCAGCAATTATTTTTTTGCAATCATCGTGCGATGGCGTTAAATTTGTATCAAAGTCAAAATTTTGCTGCTGAATTTTCTTAAAACCTAAATGTTTGCGGATTTTGTTATTTTTTGCCGATTTAATCCATTTGGTGACGATAAACATCACCGCGTGGAGATCAAAAAATCTGAGAATCGGAAAAGCATAAAAATAATTATCTAAATAACCATCATCAAAAGTTATCAAAACTAATTTGTCGGAAGTTTTATTTTGAACGCTTCCGGTTTGCAAAAATTCGGAAAATTCGGCGGCGGTGACGCTTTGATAACCAGCATTAACCAATGCTTGCATTTGCAAGAAAAAAGTTTGCGGAGCAATCGTCACAAGTCCAGAATTTGGCGAAATATGATGATACATCAACACAGGAATAGATTTAATTTTTGCCATAGTTTTTATGCTTCCTCAAATGGTTTTATCAATTAGTTTTTAATAAATTTTCCACGAGAATTCTAAAAAATTTTTTGAGAAATCTCGTGGAAAATTGGTTTTTTATTTGCTGATTTTTGTATTTGTATTTTTGTATTTGTATTTTTGTATTTCTATCTTCTGGCAATCAAATCGGCGGCCATATTTAAAATTCCATCGGCGATAGCTCCGGTGTTGATAACGAATTTTCCTTCGGAGATGGCGTTTTTGATTTCTTGAACTTTTACTTCATCAAACGGAACTTCTTGAGTATTTGTTTCGGCTTTGATGGCATCAGATATTTCACTCAAACAAACCAAAGCACTTTCTGTAACGCTTTGCGACTTCTTGCTTTTTTTGCTTCGAGAGGATTGAGTAGTTTTGTTAGTAAAAATTTTGCCATCAACTTTTATAGACATCGTAATCTCCGATAGAAATGAAGAATATTTAAAAAATTTCCACGAGATTTTAAAAAAATTTTTTGAAATCTCATGGAAAATATTTTTTATTTTTTATTTTTTATTTTTTATTTTTCGTAATATTTATAAACATCTTCTTTTTCAAAATATTTTTTGGAAATTTCTTTTAATATCCCTTCTTCATCTAATTTTTTCAACGCTTTATTTATGTAATCCATCAATTTAGTATTTTGTTTTTGCGTGACAATGACTAAACGTTCTTTGAAAATATTTTCGCTCATTACATAATTTTTTGCATACTTATTATTTGGATTATGTTTTTGCTGGTTAATAAAATTTTTCAATACATAAGAATCTTCCATTCCGGCATTTACTTCATTGTTTATAAAAGCTATTTGACATTCCATTTTATTAGCACAAGTGCGAATTGAAAATCCGTTTTGAATTAAATAGTCATCGTAAGAAGTCCCATACACAGCATATGTAAATAATAAATGATATTTTTTATGTAAGAAGTTCTGATAAGTTTTGTTATCTTTAAATACAAATCTTGCGTTAGTCTCTGCATATGGACGACTTAATAAAAATTTTTGTCGGCGTTCTTCATTATCCGAAATCATTGAGATTGCAAGATCAACATTGTTATTATTTAATTCTTTTTCTAATTTAAAAAATGGCATTATTCTCCACTTTAAATCAATATTTAATTTTTTTGCAATTTCTTTCATTAACTCAACATCAGCACCAAGCAAAGAATTATTTTCAACATAATAATAAGGGCGATCTTGCAAATCAGAAATTGCAACTATTAAATGATTATTATATTTATATTTAGAATTTATATTTTTGTTATTATGCTGCTTTTTTATCCCTAACAAATTAAAAGTTTCACGGGCAACATCAGCATTATATGGAGGATTTGTAACGTGATTTATATTTTGTTCAGCAAAGCTAATATTTTGATTAGTTATAGTTATCAAACTAACGGCAAAAATAACAAATACAGCGAACAATTTTTGCATTTTTTGCAATTTAAAAAAACTATTATTTTTCATAAAGACACACCTATATATTTAATAAAAATAAATAGAAATAAATAGAAATAAGTAAATAAAAATAAACGAAAATTAAGTATGAAAAAGTATAAAAAATTTTTCCACGAGATTTCTCAAAAAATTTTTGGAAAATCTCGTGGAAATTTTTGTTTTTGTTATTGATTTTGGTGCCACTTGACGGGATCGAACTGTCGACCTTTTCATTACGAATGAACTGCTCTACCGACTGAGCTAAAGTGGCGTTTGTTTTGGTTTAAAATTTTTTGCCAAATTTTGAAAACGCTGATTATAATTTATTTATTTCAAGAAATCAAAAGAAATAAAAAAATAGAAATAAAAAAATAGAAATAAAAAAATAGAAATAAATAAAGAAATAAAGAAATAAAATTTTATGAACCTTTTAAAAGCATTAAGCATCGTCAGTGGAATGACTTTGCTTTCCAGAATTTTAGGTTTTGTTCGCGATTTAGTTATCGCCCGAATTTTCGGTTCCGGAATGCAAACCGATGCTTTTTTTGTCGCCTTGACCGTGCCAAATTTATTACGCAGATTGTTCGCCGAAGGAGCATTTTCTCAAGCATTTGTGCCAATTTTGGGCGAGTATAAAACCAAATCCGAAGTCAAAAATGATTTGTCCGAGACCAAAATTTTGGTGGATAGAACCGCAACGCTACTTGCTTGGGCTTTGATTTTGGTCACGTTAATCGGCGTTATCGCCACGCCATTAGTTGTCTTTTTGACCGCTCCGGGATTTTTATCCGCCGAAAATGGTAGTCAAAAATATGAATTAACCGTGAATTTGATGAAAATCACTTTTCCATATATTTTCTTTATTTCGCTTGTAGCAATGGCGGGCGGAATTTTAAATACTTGGAAAAAATTCGCTATTCCAGCGGTCACGCCAACTTTATTAAATATCAGTTTTATTTCAATGTCGCTATTAGCCGCACCATATTTTGACGAACCTATTTACGCTTTGGCGTGGGCAGTTTTTATCGGTGGCGTATTACAGTTAGCGTTACAAATTCCGGCTTTATTAAAAATATCAATGTTGCCGAGCATCAACTTTAATTTTTTTAATCCGCTGAATTTATATAAATCGCTAAAAATCGCCGTGCAAGATGAAGGCGTAAAACGTATTTTATGGTTGATGTTTCCGGCATTGCTCGGAGTTTCGGTGTCACAAATTAGTTTGATATTGAATAATATTTTTGCTTCATATTTGCAAAATGGCAGTGTTTCGTGGTTATATTTTGCAGATCGTCTAATGGAATTTCCTGCTGGTTTGTTAGGAGCCGCTTTGGGAACAATTTTATTGCCATCGCTATCAGAATATAACGCCAAAGGTTGGAAAGAAAAATACTCGGAATTATTGGACTGGGGCTTAAAATTGACATTTTTATTGGCAACACCGGCGGCTTTGGGTTTAGCGATTTTAGCATTGCCCTTGATTTCAACCTTATTTTTCACCGGAGAATTTTCGCAGCATTCGGTTTATCAAACGCGTTTGGCGTTATGGGCGTATGCGTCAGGACTTCCGGCATTGATTTTAATCAAAGTTTTGGCTCCTGGATTTTACGCAAAACAGAACATTAAAACGCCAGTAAAAATCGCTATTTTGACTTTGTGTATTACGCAAATTTTGAACGTGATTTTGGTTTTATTATTAAATTTTCAACATATGGGTTTAGCATTGTCAATTAGTTTGGCAGCGTGGATCAATGCAGGATTTTTATTTTTCAAATTAAATCAACATAAAGTTTATTTCAATTATTCGGTTGCAGAGTGGATAAAATTTTTGCTGAAATTGCTCACGGCAAAATTTTTGCTGAAATTGCTCACGGCGTTGGCGTTGATGTCAGCAAGTTTATTTTTGTTAGTAGGCAGTGATGAATCTTGGTTACAAATAACACAAATTCAGCGAGCTATAAAATTATTTGGAGTAATAATTGTCGGCGTTTTGGTATATTTTGCCACGTTATTTGTTTTGGGATTTCGTCTGAAAGATTTCAAGCGTCACGTGTAAAATAAAAAATACAACAAAATTCCACGAGAAATCGCAAAAAATTTTTGGGAAATAATTTTTAAAATCTCGTGGAAAATTTGTTTTTTATTTTTGCCTATTCATTTTCTAACAACGAACGCAACATCCAAGCATTTTTTTCGTGAATTTGCATACGTTGAGTCAATAAATCTGCGGTTGGTTCGTCGGCGGCTTTTTCTACGACAGGGAAAATACTTCTGGCGGTTTTGCTGACTGCTTCTTGCCCGGCAACCAATTGCTTGATCATTTCATTTGCGGACGGCACGTTTTCGCATTCTTCAATGGAAGATAATTTGACAAATTCTTTATAACTTCCCGGAGCGAAAAATCCCAAAGCACGAATCCGCTCGGCGATTTCATCCAAAGCGTTCCACAATTCCGTGTATTGATCCATAAACATTGTATGCAAAGTGCTAAACATCGGACCGGTTACATTCCAGTGGAAATTGTGAGTTTTCAAATACAAAGTATAAGAATCAGCCAACAAACGTGACAAACCTTCGGCGATGGCTTTTCTATCTTGTTCATCAATACCGATATTCATTGCGATAGTTTGATTTTTTTTACTCATAGCAAATTATCCTTTTGTTAAATTTGAAAATTAAAAATTAAAAATTAAAGATTAAAGATTAAAGATTAAAAGTTAAAAATAAAAATTTGAATTTGAAATTTTGAATACTTAAATTTTAAAAACTTGAAATACAAATTTCTAATAAAAAAAAGTTATAAGAATTATATTTTTTATTTTTTTATTTCTTATTTTTTATTTTTTATTTTTTATTTTTTATAAATTTTCCAAGCGTATTTTGGCTTTTTCTGCGGCAGAACTTTTGGAATATTTGGAAATAATTGTTTGATACGATTTTTTTGCCGAAACATCGTCGCCCAATTCTTGCTGACAAGCGGCGATTGCTAACCAAGCGTCGGCGGCTTTGCTATGCGATGCAAATTTTTGCGTTATCACGCGTTGCGTAGAAATCGCAGATTTGCAATTCCCTTGTGCATAATAAGCATTTCCTAACCAATAATAAGCATTTGCCACCAGCGAACTTTGTGAATAATTTTTGATGAAATTATTGAAAGCCGTGATTGCCGTTGTATATTTTGCTGCTTTGAATTGATTTAAAGCATTTTCATAATCAGCAATTTCATTGCCATTGTTGTTATTTTTGGAATTTGCAGAATTTGCAGAATTTGCATTTGCATTTGAATTTGTATTTGCAGAAGCTTTTGCCGAAGCATTTTTATTATTTCCGGATTCTTCTATATTCTGCAAACGCGAATCAACATCCGTGTATAAATCTTGTTGGCGTTTTTTCAGCAAATCTAATTCATAAGTTAATTTTTCCACTTGCCCGCGTAAATCAGCCAGTTCATCATTTTGCTGCTGGACAAGATTATGCAAATCAACCAAAGAATTTGCTTGTTGTTGCAAACGATCTTCGGCGTGTTGTTTAGCCTCAGTTGCCAAACGCCGAGCTTCGTCGTCATCAAACAAACCGGCAATAGCGATATTTGTAAAAAAATTTATCGCTATTGCGGTGCTGATAATTTTTATAAATTTATTTTTTATAAGCATTAAAAAAAATTAAATAAAAAATTTAAAAAATTTAAAAAATCAAAAAATTTTTTAAAAATCTCGTGGAAAATTAGAAATCAAAAATTAAAATTCTCCGCGTCCGTCCGGAGCACGATATAACATATCGGAACGACGATTTTCCGCCCAAGCTTCTTCGTTATGTCCGGGATTTCTTGGTTTTTCTTTACCCAAACTTACGGCTTCTAATTGTTCATCAGAGACGCCCATCAAACTCAAAGAACGACGCACGGCTTCAGCACGTTTTTGTCCGAGCGATAAATTGTATTCACTGCTACCGCGTTCGTCGGTATTACCTTGAATTAGCATTTTGAAACCGCGATTTTGTTTTAAAAATTGTGAATGAGCGGTCAAAACATCGCGATATTCTTCTTTGACATCGTAGCGGTCAAGGTCAAAATAAATGCTACGTTGCGACAAAATATTATTTGGATCGGTCAAAACATTTGGCAGACCGTTACTATCAAAGCCGTCGCTATTTACGGTGGCGATGTTGTCGCGATTTTCTACGGAGGCGTTATTGTCGCTTGGAGTGCTGCTACAAGCAGAAAGCATAATTCCGGTGGCGGAAAGCAAAACGATTAAAAGATTAGTTTTTTTCATAATTTTTATACAAAAGTAAAAGTAAAAATAAAAGTAAAGAATAAAAGAATAAATGAATAAATGAATAAATATAAGAAGGAAAATCATTGTTAATTATAAATAAAAATATTTTCCACGAGATTTCCAAAAAATTTTTTAGAATTCTCGTGGAAAAAATATAAATTCAAATTATTCAAATTATTCAAATTATTCAAATTTTTTATTTCAAAATTCAAAATTACATTGCTTTCGTATGAAAAAAATATTAAGTTTTGCCACAATTTTATTGATTTCCGGTTGTTCGGCTATCAATCCATTTGCATCAAATAAGCCAAAAATGCAAGAAGCTCCGGAAGTTATTTCGCAAAATCAAAATCAATATCAAATTTTATGGCAACAAGATATCGGGCAAGCCGATAAAAACAATCATTTGATTTTATCTCCGGCTTTGGTTGAAACTTTGGACGCAATTTTCGTTGCCAAAAATTCATCAAATGGCAAAATTGCAACAATTCAACGCATAGACGCCAAAAGCGGTCAGATTTCTTGGAGCAAAGAATTTGAAAATCCTGAAAACGCCAAACTATCCGGAGGCGTTGCCGCCGACGAAGATGCAATAATTGTTAGCAATAACAAAGGCGATATTTTTGCTTATTCCACCAGCGATGGCGAACAATTATGGAAAATCAATGTTCCGCACGAAATTTCTCAACCAGCAGCGATTCATCCACAATTTGGCGTTGCCATAAAAACCGCCGATAATACGTTTTATTTATTTGATAAAACCGACGGCAAACAAAAATGGATTTATCAACGGAATTCAACAATTCTCGGAGTCAGAAATTCTGCAAATAACGGGCAATTGGCATTTGCCGATGATTTTGTATTTTCCGGCGTTTCCGGCGGCAAAATTATCGCTTTGGCTGCCGAAAACGGTGCTCCGATTTGGGAAGGCATAATCGCTACGCCAAAAGGTGCTACCGAATTAGAAAGAATTACCGATGTTTTGGCACGTCCGTTGATTTTGCAAAATGGACAATTATGTGCGATTGCTTATCAAGGCAAAATCAGTTGTTTTAATATGTTGCGTGGTGCTGAAACTTTATGGCAAAAAAATTTTGGCTCTTCACAAAATCTAACCGCCGATAGAAATAACATTTATCTAACCAGCGATGATGGAAAAATTGTAGCGTTGGATTTGCAAACCGGTAGCACAGTTTGGCAACAAAATCAATTGCAGACCAGAAATCCGTCCGCTCCGATAGCGAATTATCAACAAAATCAAATTTTGGTCGGCGATGCCGAAGGTTTTGTTTATGTAATAGATGCGGAAAATGGCGAATTTATCAACAAAATTCAAATTGGTGGCGGAGCAATAATTTCTACGCCGATTTATTCTGCAGAAAACGAAATTTTTTATTTTCAAACCGAAAATGGTTCGTTGATTGCAGTTAAATAAAAAATAAAAAATAAAAAATAAAAAATAAAAATTTTCCACGAGATTTTTTAAAAATTTTTTAGATAAAAATGACAAATAAACAACAATTATTAAATTTGTTAGATGCTTTAAATTCCGTAAAAATCTTGGTCGTCGGCGATGTAATGTTGGATCAATATTGGTTTGGCGATGTCAATAGAATTTCGCCAGAAGCCCCCGTGCCGATAGTCAAAGTTAATCGCAGTCAAATCCGTTGCGGAGGCGCCGCCAACGTTGCCATAAACGCAGCAACTTTGGGCGTTGATAGCATTTTGCTATCGGTTGTTGGCAATGATGAAGCCGGAAAAAATTTACAAAATCTCGTGGAAAATCAGCAAAATTTAACGCCTATTTTCCATATAGATCAAAATATCGCAACAATTGTTAAATTACGCGTGATTGCTAAACAACAGCAATTATTACGCATAGATTTTGAAACGCCGCCGACTCGGCAAATTTTGGACGCCAAATTATCCGATTTTGCTAAGCAAATACAAAACAATCCAAATGTGATTATTCTTTCCGATTATGGCAAAGGTGCTTTGACGCATAGCAGCGAAATGATAAAAATTGCAAAAAATGCAAATTTACAAATTTTTATAGATCCAAAAGGCAGCGATTATCAAAAATATAAAAACGCAGATTTAATCACTCCAAATCGTCAAGAATTAGCACAAGTTGTGGGCAGTTGGCACGACGAAAATGATCTGATTTTACGTGCCGAAAATTTACGCAAGGATTTAAATTTGAAAGCACTTTTGGTTACGCGTAGTGAAGAAGGTATGACGCTAATCGGCGAAAATAATTTGGTGATAAATCAACCCGCCAGAGCGTTGGAAGTTTATGATGTCTCCGGTGCCGGAGATACCGTGATTGCAACATTATCGGCAGCCAGAGCCGCCGGTGCCGACTGGGATTTGGCTATGCAATTTGCAACTTTGGCAGCCGGAATTGTTGTAGGAAAATTGGGAACAGCAACCGTAAGCGTGGAAGAAATAAAAACAGAAATAAACAAAATATAAAAATATAAAAATATAAAAATATAAAAATATAAAAAAATTCCACGAGATTTCCCAAAAATTTTTTGAAAAATAAAAATTATTATGCAAACAATTTATAAACGCTCTGATTTTGATTTTGATTTGCCATCAGATTTGATTGCTCAATTTCCTACTCAACAACGCAGTCAATGCTTATTATTAAATGTGTTAGATGAAAATAATTTTGAAATTCTGAAATTCTTTAATTTATTAAATTTACTAAAAGCTAATGATTTGTTAGTTTTCAATAATAGCAAAGTTATCAAAGCCAGATTTTTTGGTGAAAAATATACCGGCGGAAAATTAGAAATTCTCATAGAACGCATTATCAAAAACAATACGGCAATGGCTCATATAAAATCCAGCAAATCGCCTAAAATCAATAGCACGATTTTTATAAATGTTGAAAATGCCGAAAACACCGAAAATTCCATAAAAAAAATCCCGATTCTCGTGGAAAGTCGTTGCGGAAATGATAATGAATTATTTTTGTTAAAACTTGATGCAAATCAGAATCAGAATCAGAATCAAAATCAAAGTTGGTATGAAATCGCCGAAAAATACGGCAAAATGCCACTTCCGCCGTATATTCAACGTCCAGCGAATTCCGACGACGAAAAAAATTATCAACCAATTTATGCCAAAAATTTAGGTGCAATCGCCGCTCCAACCGCCGGTCTGCATTTTGATGAAAATCTGTTAGCAAATATCGCCCAACAAAATAAAACTTTTTTGACTTTGCACGTCGGAGCCGGAACTTATCAGCCGGTGCGAACCGAGAATCTCAGCGAACACAAAATGCACTCGGAGTTTTTTGAGATTTCCGCCGAAACCGCCGACAAAATCAACAAAACTAAAAACGCTGGTGGCAGAATTATTGCGGTCGGCACCACTTCTTTACGGGCGTTGGAATCTGCGGCGACGGACGGCAAAATTTCGGCTCAACGCAAGGAAACCGATATTTTTATTACGCCGGGCTATCAATTCAAAATTGTAGATGCTTTGATTACGAATTTTCATTTGCCGTGTTCTACGCTGTTGATGCTGGTTTCGGCGTTTTCGGGAATGCAAACTATCAAAAACGCTTATAAATTTGCTATAGAAAATAAATTTAGATTTTTTTCTTACGGCGATGCGATGTTTTTGCAGTTAAAAAAATAAAAAATAAAAATAAAATAATAAAATGCAAAATTTTCAAAAATAAACAGGAAGCAATAAATATGTATTTGATTTTAAAAACCCTGCATTTGTTGATGATAATTTCTTGGTTCGCCGGATTGTTTTATTTGCCGCGAATTTTCGTAAATTTAGCAATGGTAGAAGACAAAGAATCCAGCGAATATCAACGGCTTTGCGTGATGGCAAGAAAGTTATATAAATTTATGACGCCGATTGGAATAATTGCGGTTATCGCCGGACTTTGGACGTGGTATGTGGCGTATTCAATGGCGGATATTTGGTTGCATATCAAAACGACGGCGACTTTAATTTTGTTAGTTTTTAATTTTCATTGCGGAATAATTTTGAAAAATTTCCAAGAAAAAACTAATCAACGAGGTCACGTTTGGTTTAGATTTTATAACGAAATACCAACAATTTTGATGTTAATTTGCGTATATTTAGCAGTAGTAAAATCAACAGATTTAAGTTGGTTAGCAATGTAAAAAATAGCAATAATAATTAAAGCGAAAATTCTCCACGAGAAATCTAAAAAATTTTTTGGAAATCTCGTGGAAATTGTTTAAAGAAATATAAAAAATATTATGTATAAATTCAAATTTTCTGTGCCGAGATTAACTTTTTTATTTAAACAAACTACAAGCGTTTTAAATGAAGTTTTACAATTTACTTCTCCGGTTGATAAATTGTTATCCAACTTTTTCAAAATTCACAAAAAAATAGGACAAATTGACCGTGCTTTTATTTCCGAAAGCGTGTTTATTATCATCAAAAATAAAAGTTTAGTAGAATATTTTTGTGGCAAAAATATCGGCATTACTATCAAAAGTGATAAACTTTTATTAGCAGCGTTAAAAATATTCCAAATCGTAGAATTGTCGCCAGAATTTATCAACGAAATCAACATTAAAAATAACGAAAAATTATGGCTACAAGAACTTCCAAATTTCAGAGATTTATTTGATGAAAATGCAAGTAGTCCAAAAAATATTCAAGAAAATATAAAACCTGAAATTTTATTTAGTTTCCCGGAATTTTTATATAATAAATTTCTGCAAATTTTTAATAACAATCCGCAAAATTTACATAAATTTTTACTTTTCCAAAATTCTTCCGCAAGTTTAGATTTACGCGTTAATACTTATAAAATTAAACGCGAAAAACTCGTTAGTAAAATTTTTGAAGAATTACCAAATTTAAACAAGCAAAATCTTCAGCAAACCGAATTTTCTCCGCTTGGGTTGCGTTTAGTCCAAAAAATAGCATTGAATAAATTATCTGTATTTTTAAATGGCGAAATTGAAGTCCAAGATCAAGCAAGTCAAATTATCGGACTTTTGGTTGATGCTAAACGTCGGCAAATGGTCGCCGATTTTTGTGCCGGTGCCGGTGGCAAAACTTTATTGCTCGGCTCACAAATGCAAAATAGTGGAAATTTATACGCTTTTGATATAGATGAAAAACGCTTAAATCGCTTAAAACCTCGCTTGGCGAGAAGCGGCTTGTCAAATATTCATCCAGTAAAATTAGCAAATTTAAACGACAATCGGCTCAAAAGATTAGCCGCAAAATTTGATCGCGTTTTGGTTGATGCACCTTGCTCGGGAACGGGAACGCTACGCCGAAATCCTGATTTGAAATGGCGACAAACTCCAGAAAAAATCAGCGAACTCACAAATCAACAACAACAAATTTTGAATTCCGCTTCCAAGTTAGTAAAATCCGGCGGACGCTTGATTTACGCAACTTGCTCATTGTTGCCAGAAGAAAATGCAGAACAAATCCATAAATTTTTACAAAATCAACCAAACTTCAAAATTGTCAATATAAAAAATGAATTGAGTTCGGCAATCAATAATGCAGAAAAATTTTTCGCGGAAATTGAAAAATTCCCATATTTCCAAAAAATCGTAGAAAATGGCTTTTTCACGAGCATTCCGCAAATTCATAATTGCGACGGATTTTTTGCTGCAGTTTTGCAAAAAATATAAAAAATATAAAAAATATAGAAAATATAGAAAAATAAAAATAACAAATGAAAATTTTCCACGAGATTTCCAAAAAATTTTTTAGATTTCTCGTGGAAAATTGTCTTTTTTTACGTTTCTTATATTATTTTGTTTTTATGCTAAAAACTAAAACATAAATTATTAAAGAAAATCATCACGCCAGTTGCGATGGCTACTGAAATCAAGCCCCACATTACGCCCAAACCTAATGATTTGGAACTGGTGCGAAAATCTCGCTGTGCTTTGGCATCCACATAAGTTTGCAATTCTCCTAACATCAAAATCGCCGTGAAGACAAAACATAACAAACTCAAAAATAAACCCAAAACCGAATTATTTGTCAGTGGCATACATTTTGCCGCCGTGCCTTGCCTATCAATCAAAATGTTGTCAGTGAGAAAACAAAATTGAATCAAAATATATGTAATCCAACTGAAAAAGATAATCAACAAAATTGCTACCCAAAATTCCTTCCGGAAAAACTGAGATAACACGTCATCCATACCATTTTTTAAACTCATAGCGGTTCTCCTTTCGCTTTTTGTATATTGCTTTTTTGCTTTTTTGCTTTTTGTATTTTTTTAATTATTTTAATTTAATTTATAAATTTGAAATTTTGAAAAATTCAAATAATAGTTTATGCCCTTGATTGTTGTCATTTATGATTACATCTGCATATTTTTGCACACTTTCTTTGGCAAAAATTCCCACCGATAAACCGGCGATTTTCATCATTGCCAAATCATTTGCTCCATCGCCAAAAACCATCACATTTTGCAAATTGATATTCCATTGATTTGCCAAGTTTTGTAGTGTTTGTTGTTTGACTTGTGCGTCTATAATTTCTCCGAGCACATTGCCGGTAATCTTGCCACCGATAATTTCTAATTCGTTAGAAGTTGCAAAATCAAAGCCATATTCAATACGCAAACGCTCGGTAAAATAAGTAAATCCGCCTGATAAAATTACCGAACGCAATCCAAAATTATGAATTTGTTTTAATAAAAATTCTATGCCGACTTGCAAATGAACGCGTTGCTGATAAACCTTTTGCAAAATATTTGAATCCAAACCGGCAAGTAAATGCAGCCGTTTTCGCAAACTTTGTGGATAACTTAATTTTCCTTGCATGGCTTCTTCGGTGATTTGTGCGACTTGATCTTTGCAACCGGCAAAATCAGCTAATTCATCAATACATTCGCAAGTTATCAGCGTGGAATCCATATCAAAAGCGAATAATTTGAAATCGTCAAAATTTTTATTTTCTGGCAAAAACGCCCAACTCAATTTATTGCCGGAACGCGAGGAATTTTCGTTTAATAACAAAGGAATTATTTGCTGGTCAAAATTTGATTGTTGCCGCAAATTTATTTCTGCAAATTTGACAAAATTTTCGCCGTTATCATTTTTGAGAAATTTGAGATTTTTAGCGTTCAAATTTTGTTTGATATTGTCCAAAAGATAAGTAGGAATGGCAGATTTGGAATGCAAAATAAACATAATATAAATAATAAATAAATGTTTGAATAAAAAATTTTCCACGAGAATTCTAAAAAATTTTTTGAAAATCTCGTGGAATTTTGGTTTTTATCTTTGTAATTTTTTCCAACCCGGCTCATATTTTTTCAAGATATTTTGTTCTACCAGCGATTTTATTTGCTGTAAAGCAGTAAGCGGTTCGGAAAAATTTAAGTTTATATTTTGCCAATGCAAATGCGTTAAATCGTAATCCCACCAACGACTTTCTAACAAAGCAGCGATAACTTGTGGAGGAAATCTAAAACGAATGATTTTTGCCGGAACTCCGGCAACTATTGCATAATCCGGAACATCTTTGGTTACAACCGAACCGGCTCCGATAATAGCTCCATTGCCAACTTTTACGCCTCCACGAAATTTCACGTGACCTCCAACCCAGACATCGTTGCCGAGAATTACAGGTTTCC